>NZ_CP054839.1:7633237-7938567 GCF_018141105.1 Saccharopolyspora erythraea
GCCGAACGCCTCCGGCTCCAGGTCCGCCGCGTCGAGTCCGGCCCGGGCATCGGCGACGTCCTCCCCGGCCGCGCGCACCTCGTCCGAATACCGCGTCAACCACTCGGTGTCGACCTGGATCCCCGGCATCCCGGCACCTCCCACGTCAGTCGCTGATTATGCGGCTCCGCCCGCAGCACCGGGAAGGTGCTGCGGGCGGATTCGCTGTTCCCTCGGACGTTGTCAGGGCCGGTTCGGTTCCCCGGCGTGGCGGGCGGGGTGCTCGCACCCCGCCCACGGTGTCAGCTGCCTGCGGTGGCACCGCCCTGCTTCTGCGGCGGCGGGCGGTTGACCGCACCCGGCGGCACCGGGATCGAGTCGTAGACGAAGCTCGCCTGCGCCGGGTCGAGGAAGTCACCGCTGGGCAGCGTCGGCGGGATGCCGCGCAGCAGCCACGACGGCGCGTCCTTGATGTCGAACGCGGTGCCGATCACACCGAGCCCCTGCGCCGTCGCGACGTCCTTGATGCCGTAGGTCACGCCCTGGTCGGAGACCAGCGAGATCGGACCGCTGCCCGCACCGGACTCGTTGGCCGTACCGCGCACCACCGCGGCCTTGCCCGCCGGCATGTAGAAGTAGTCCACCTTCGGGCCCGCACCGTCGTACTGGGCCAGCTTCACGGCGGGCTTGACCGCGGGCGTGCCCTTGTTGGTGGTGACGGTGATGTGGTGCTCGTTGTTGATGTTCTCCCAGCTCAGGCAGGACGTGTCGGCCTGCTGGAAGGTCAGCGGGGTCGGCACCGCCATCGGGTAGCCGGAGACGTTGATCTCCTGCTGCTTCGGTGCGTCCGGCGCGTCGGTGATCGCGCCGGTCATGTCCGGGATCTCCTTGCTGCTCTCCCGGGAAGCGTGCAGGACACCGGCGGCACCGGCGCTGATCCGCTGCTTGCCGTCCTGCATCAGCACGAAGTACTCGTTGGGCTGGTTCGGGATGGTCCGCTTGACGACGTCGCCGACGTCCTTGCCCTGCATGTAGTCGATCGGCGTCCCCTCGCCCGGCACGCTCGGCACCCTCATGACCGGCACACCCGGTGCGTTCGGGATCGCGTTGAGCATGTTGGTGCTGATCGTGCGCGGGGTCTTGCCGCGCAGGCGGTAGATGTCGGCGACCACCGAGTCGGTGCGGTCGATCTCGGACTTGACCGCCTGGGTGCGCTGCTGGCCCGGCAGGTTCTCCACCCGGTAGACCAGGTAGCTCTTGCCCGAGGACTGGTCCCTGACGTAGAGGGACTGCTCCGGGTTCAGCGGCGTGCCGTGGTGGTTGTCACCACCGATCACGACGGTCTCGACCTTGGCGGAGCGCTCGATGTCGGCCGAGTTCAGGGTGTCCTTGACCTGGCCGACGTCGCAGACCGCCCACGCGGGCAGCGCACCGTTGTTGGCCGCCGGCAGGTAGCTCGGCGCGTTGACGATTCCCGTCCTCGGACCGCGCGGGAACTCCGCGAGCGCCGACTCCTTGACCGTCGTCGGTGTCGCCGCGCCGCCCTGACCGCCGCCCTGCGCCATCACCAGCAACCGCGCCGACGCCATGTTCAGCATCGGGATCAGCCGCTTCTGCGCCTTGTCGTCGGCGGTAACGACGAAGACACTTCCGCTTTCCTTTGCGATCACGATCGAGCCGGGTTCCGGCACGGTGCCCTTGCCCGCGAACAGCCCCCAAACGAGAAACCCGATCAAACCGATGCACGCGAGGACAGCACCGATCACCGTGGCCCTCTTGTGGGAGCCCATCGGATCGTGCAGCATCACCGCGTCCTTGCGCACCAACGCCGATTCCATTCGGCGCAGCACGAACCGATATGCCTGGACCTGTGACTTGGTTGTGGGTGTTGATGCCATTCTTCGCCTACAGCTCTCCCGTCCGAGGTACGGTTCGGCATGCTAGCCGCACGGAGGTACCGAATGGGTACGGTTCCGCCGACTCCATCAGTATTCTCTTCACGCGGCTGGGGCCAGCCAGTGACCCGCGCCCGCCGCGTGCCGCACTTACCTGCGAGGGGGAGAGACCGAACGGATGTCCGTGACCACACAACATCCGGCCCAGCCGAAAGCCTCCGGGCCCGCCAGTGCGCAGCGCACGCGCATCCGCGCGCGACGCCGCACCAACGGCGCGACCCTCGGGGCCATTCCGGTGGCCAACATCGTGCTCGTCGAGGTCGGCCTGGCCATCGGCCTGATCCTCGTGCTGATCAACCAGACGCTGTGGCCGGTCTCGGCCGGGGTGGCCGCGTTCGCACTGATCATCGCGCTGCTGCGCCGCCGCGGCCGCTGGTTCACCCAGTGGGTCGGCCTGGTCTTCGAGTACCGCTCCCGCAGCCACACCAGGGTGTCGGAGCCGCTCACGGTCGACGTCCTGGAACCCGCGGAGGACAAGGACGGCGACGGGATCATCGGTCCTGACGAGAACCACCGCGTCGCGCTGCTGCGGCTGGTCGTCGAGGATCTGGTGATCGCCCGCAGCCAGGACCATGACCGCAACCCGGTCGGCATGGCCTGGCACAACGGCAAGTGGACCGCGGTGCTCATGGTGGAGCCCACCCCCTCGCTGCTCAACCCGGTCGGCTCCGCGCCCAACCTGCCGCTGGGCGTGCTCGCGCCGTGCCTGGAGGACCGCGGTGTGGTGCTCGACGCGATCCAGGTGATCTGGCACTGCTACCCCGGTAGCGCGTCGCTGCCGTCGAGCTCCCCCGCGCTGAACTCCTACCTGGAGGTCCTCGGCCCGCTGGCCGCCGCGGCCCGGCGCACCACGTGGGTCGCGGTCCGGCTGGACCCGCAGCGCTGCGCCAAGGCCATCGGCGAGCGCGGCGGCGGTGTCGTCGGCGCCCACCGCGCGCTGATCGGCGCGCTCTCGCGCGTGCGCAACGCGCTGGAGCGGCAGGGCATCCCGACCCGCCCGCTGGACCCCGACGAGCTGCTGCAGGCCGGCGTGGCCTCCGCCGAGCTGCAGTCGGTGCTCGGCTCGCAGCGCCCGGTCGGGCTCAAGGAGCGCTGGGACGGCGTCACCGCGGGCGGTGTCGGCCACTCCAGCTACGCCATCACCAGCTGGCCGGGCCAGATGAGCGGCAGCCTCAACGCGCTCACCGGCATCCGGGCGCTGTCGACCAGCATCGCGCTGTCGATCTCCCCGGCCGGTGAGGACGGCGAGGTCGGCCTGCGCGGGCTGGTGCGGGTCAGCGCCCGCACGCCCAGCGAGCTCGACGCAGCCGACGACCGGCTCAAGGCGATCAGCGGACGTCTCGGGCTGACCCTGACCCCGCTGCGCGGCATGCAGCTCGCCGGCTACGCCGCGACGGTGCCGCTGGGAGGTGCGGCATGAGCCGAACCAGGACGATCGACACCCCGGGCAACACCGGCGCGGCACCGCAGTTCCTGGTCACACCCGAGACCCTCGACGCGGTCAGCCCGTCCGGCGACCGCGGCGGCATGGTCATCGGCTCGGACCCGACGGGCAAGGCGGTCGCATCCTCGATCCTGCGTCCGCAGCCGACCCGCATGGTGACCGTCGGCGGCCTGTACCTGGCTCGCCAGATCGCGCTGCGCGCGATGGCCACAGGCGCGTGGGTCGTGGTGGCCACCGGGCGTCCCGCGGCGTGGAAGGTGCTGGAGCGCGCGGCGGGCCAGACCCCCGACGGCAAGCCGGTGCCGCTGGCGCAGATCCGCAGGCTCAGCCCGTTCGACCTGCCCAGGGCCAGCGAGGACGCCCCGCTGCTGGTGATCCACGACGGCGGTGCGGTCCCGCAGGAGCTGTTCCCGCCCCGCGCGGCGTGGCAGACGACGATGTACGTGCTGCCGTACCTGCACCCGCAGGTCGGCAGCGGCACCGCGGCCAACGCGGCGGACCTGGTGCTGCTGCAACGGCTCCCGCTGAACCAGGCGCAGCTCGCGCAGCGCATCTGGTTCCTCCAGCCGCCGCAGGTGCAGCAGCTCACCCAGCTCAAGGACGACACCATCATCGCGCTGGGCAACATGGCGTGGGCGCCGATCCAGCTGGTGACCCGCGAGAAGGAACAGGCCATCCTGGGCCCGATCCGCCGCGGCGACTGAGCAGGCGCGGAACCGACGAAGCCCCGGACCTCGACGGTCCGGGGCTTCGTGCGTCCACTCAGGACCTCAGCGGCGGTGGATTCCGGCGCAGCCGCAGCCCGATGCCGCCCGCGGCCAGGAAGACGACCCCGACCAGCAGCACCACGAGCGGGCCGCTGAGCGCCCCACCGGTCCAGTCCCAGACCGCCTCCGGCACCGACACCGTCACGCCGACCACGCCCAGCACCAGCAGGACCGCGGCGCGCTCGACGAGGTAGGCGGCGAAGCAGGCGAGCGCGATCAGCAGCGTCAGGCCGTAGCCCCACCAGGGCTGCTCGGAGCTCATCGGGTACTGCGATCCAGCCATGGCGATCACCACACCTGCGCCCAGCGCGGTGTGCCGGTACCGCAGCACTCCGGCCACGGCGAGCGCGGTCCACACCGCGCCCAGCGCCACCAACGCCGTCGTCGTCAGCGGCGTCGAGTCGTTGAACCACTCCCCGGCCGCGGAGGTCACCACGCCGATGCTGAAGCCGATCGCCACCACCAGCAGCGGCACTCCCCGCACCACGGCGTAACCGAGCAGCGCGGCCAGCAGCCCCGTCGTCGTGGCCGCCAGCGACTCGTAGGCGTCCAAGCCGCTGCCGACCGCGAGCGCGGCGGTACAGGCCCCGAGCGCGAACAGCACCCCCACGATCCGGCCGCGCGGCGACGGTGCTTGGCCGGCGAACGCGCGCGCACCGCGCGGTCCACCGGCGATGACCAGACCTGCCACGGCGAGCACCAGGGTCGCCGCGGCGAGCAGACCGACGCGACCGGGGCGCGTGAGGTCCTCCCAGGACATGCCCACGAGCAGGGACGCCCCGCCGAGCACGAGCGCGCCGCCGATGTAGCCGAGCACCTCCCAGAGCCCGGTCCCGGCGCTCTCCGGCACCGGGCGCGGGTGGTCGAGTTCCTCGAGAACGGCTGCCACCTGCTCGCGGGTCAGCACACCCCGGTCGGCCAGCCGCTCCAGCCGTGCACGTTGCTCCGACGACAGACGATGCGTTTCGTTCATAGGATTTGTTGGCGGCGGAGAACCTTGCCCTTGGTCATGTCTACGCACCGCCTACCTCCTCTCGGCGCTATGCTGATCAAGCCGTTCCGGTGTTCCCACGGGGTGTGGGACGTGGCCTGTGGAGCGGGTGTAAGACCTCCGGGCGCTTTCTGCGTCCCTCGCCTTAACCGGGGAGGCAACCGGCGATGAAGCAGGAAGCTTCCGTTGCGAGGCGGAAGGGATTCCCCCAGCTTCAGCTGTGGGGAGGAAACCCAACCCCGCCAGTACAACATCGCAGGGCGGGTTTCGCGGTGAGCATTACTACTCACTCCGCGGCGATCAGCGCGCCCGTGCCGGCGCTGAGCGGGCCGCAGACGGCCCGGAACGGCTTCGGCTACCCGCCGAGGCCGAGCGTGCGAACCGCGCGCGTGCGGGCGGCGCGGTCGGCGAGCTCGTCGTCGGACGGGTAGTCGACGCCGACGAGGGTCAGCCCGTGCGCGGGCGCCACGGTGCTGGTTCGCTCGGCGGCGCGCAGCGCCTCGGCGGGCCACGTCCGCGAGCGGCGGCCGTCGCCGACCATGAGCAGCGCGCCGACCAGGCTGCGGACCATGGAGTGGCAGAAGGCGTCGGCGCTCACGCGCGCCACCAGCAGGTGCGGTTCAGCGCGCTCCCACGAGAAGCGCTGCAGCTCCCGCACCGTGGTCGCGCCCTCGCGCTGCTTGCAGAACGCGGCGAAGTCGTTGAGCCCCAGCAGGTCCTCGGACGCGGCGTTCAACGCGTCCACGTCGAGCGGACGGTTCCAGGCCAGGGTGTCCCGGCGCCGCAACGGGTCGGCACCCCAGGGCGCGTCGGAGACCTGGTAGCGGTAGTGCCTGCGCATGGCCGAGAACCGCGCGTCGAACCCGGGCGGAGCCACCCTCGCACCGAGCACCCGCACGTCACCGGGCAGGATCCGGTTCCACCGGTGGCGCATCCGGTCCAGGTCGGGGATCCCGTGCTCGTCCAGCGGCAACCGCCCGCCCTCACCGGGACCGAAGGGCACCACGTCGACGTGGACGACCTGCCCCGTCGCATGCACCCCCGTGTCGGTGCGCCCCGCCACGACCACCGAACGCGGCACCGAACGGCCCGGCGGCTGCTTCCACAGCGCGTCCTCCAGCAGCCCCTGCACCGTGCGGCGGTCGGGCTGCTTGGCCCAGCCGAAGAACTCCGTGCCGTCGTAGGAGACCTCCAGACGCAGACGAACGAGCCCGCCCTCCCCGGAGGGAGCGGCGGGCTCGTCCACGGCGTCGCTGCGCGCAGGGATCAGGACTCGTCCTTCTTCTCCGCGGCAGTGTCCTCGGCCTTGGCCTCCTCGGCCGGAGCCTCGGTGGACTCGGCGGCCTCGGTCGACTCGGCGGTCTCCTCGGCCTTGGCCTCGGGGGCCTCCGCCGTGGCCTTCTCGTCCTTGGCGAACTTGGTGCCGCGGGCGGCCTCGGCCTCGGCGGTGACGGTCTTCTCGGTCACCAGCGCGATCACGGCCATCTTGGCGTTGTCACCACGACGCGGCATCGCCTTGACGATCCGGGTGTAGCCACCGTTGCGGTCGGCGAAGTGCGGACCGATCTCGGCGAAGAGCTTGTGCACGACATCCTTGTCGCGGATGGTCTTCATGACCTCGCGACGGTTGTGCAGGTCGCCCTTCTTGGCTTTGGTGATCAGACGCTCGGCGAGCGGCCGCAGCCGTTTCGCCTTCGCCTCGGTCGTGGTGATCTTCCCGTGCTCGAACAGCGAGGTGGCCAGGTTGGCCAGCATCAGCCGCTCGTGCGACGGCGACCCGCCGAGACGCGCTCCCTTGGTCGGGGTGGGCATCGGTTGCTCCTCTCAAGGCGCGGATCGGTTCCCCTCACCGCGCGAAACAGCTACAGCTGCTCTGTCTCCGCGTAGTCCTGGCCGTCGTCGTAGCCGTTGTCCTCGACCCGGCCGAGACCACCGACGGTCTCGGTTTCCGAGGACCAACCCTCGGACGGGTACTCCGCCGCGGCGGCGGACGGGTCGAACCCGGGCGGGCTGTCCTTGAGCGCCAGGCCAAGTCCGACCAGCTTCAGCTTGACCTCGTCGATGGACTTCGCACCGAAGTTGCGGATGTCCAGCAGGTCGGCCTCGCTGCGCGAGACCAGCTCGCCGACGGTGTGGATGCCCTCCCGCTTGAGGCAGTTGTAGGAGCGCACCGTCAGGTCGAGGTCCTCGATCGGCATCGCGTAGGCCGCGATGGTGTCCGCCTCGGCGGGGGACGGACCGATCTCGATGCCCTCGGCGTCGACGTTGAGCTCGCGCGCGAGCCCGAACAGCTCCACCAGGGTCCGCCCCGCCGATGCCACCGCGTCGCGCGGCGTGATCGACGGCTTGGTCTCCACGTCGAGGATCAGCTTGTCGAAGTCCGTCCGCTGCTCGACACGGGTCGCCTCGACCTTGTAGGTCACCTTCAGCACCGGCGAGTAGATCGAGTCGACCGGGATGCGGCCGATCTCGGCACCGGTCTGCTTGTTCTGCACCGCCGGGACGTAGCCGCGACCACGCTCCACGACCAGCTCGATCTCCAGCTTGCCCTTCCCGTTGAGGGTGGCGATGTGCAGATCGGGGTTGTGCACCGTGACACCGGCGGGCGGCACGATGTCGGCCGCGGTGACCTCACCGGGGCCCTGCTTGCGCAGGTACATCGTGACCGGCTCGTCCTCCTCGGAGCTGACGACCAGCTCCTTGAGGTTCAGGATGACGTCGGTGACGTCCTCCTTCACACCCGGGATCGTGGTGAACTCGTGCAGCACACCGTCGATGCGCAGGCTGGTGACCGCCGCACCCGGGATCGACGAGAGCAGGGTGCGCCGGAGCGAGTTGCCGAGGGTGTAGCCGAAGCCCGGCTCCAGCGGCTCGATGACGAACCGGGAGCGGGTCTCGGCGACTGCCTCTTCGGCCAGTGAAGGTCGCTGGGAGATGAGCACTTGAGTTTCCTTTCCTCACGGCGCCCGCTATTTGACGCCGATGGGACGCGTGCCCGCTCGAAGCGGGCCGGTGGCGGTGGTATCTGCCCACCACCACCGCGACTGCCACCGCCGGCGACCACGTGGTGGCCGCCGGCGGGAGGCGTCACTTCGAGTAGAGCTCGACGATGAGCTGCTCGGTGACCGGGGTGTCGATCTGCGCGCGCTCCGGGCGCTGGTGCACCAGGACCCGCAGGCTCGAGGGCACGACCTGCAGCCAGGCCGGGACCGGGCGCTCGCCGACGGTCTCCTTGGCGATGATGAACGGAGTGCTGCCCAGCGACTTCTGCTTGACGTCGATGATGTCCCACTTCGACACCTGGAAGCTGGGGATGTTCACCTTCTTGCCGTTGACCGTGAAGTGGCCGTGGCTGACCAGCTGGCGGGCCATCCGCCGGGTGCGGGCCAGGCCCGCCCGGTAGACGACGTTGTCCAGCCGGCACTCCAGCACCTGCAGGAGGTTGTCACCCGTCTTGCCGGGACGCCGGTTGGCCTCCTCGTAGTAAGAGCGGAACTGACGCTCCAGCACGCCGTAGGTGAACTTCGCCTTCTGCTTCTCCTGGAGCTGCAGCAGGTACTCGGTTTCCTTGATCCGCGCGCGGCCGTGCTGGCCGGGCGGGTACGGCCGGCGCTCGAACGCCTGGTCGCCTCCGACGAGGTCGACCTTCAGACGGCGGGACTTGCGGGTCGCGGGACCGGTGTAACGAGCCATCTTCTATCTCTCCCTTCCCGCGATCAGACCCGGCGCCGCTTGGGCGGGCGGCAGCCGTTGTGCGGCTGCGGGGTCACGTCCTGGATCGTGCCGACCTCGAGACCGGCGGCCTGCAGCGAGCGGATCGCCGTCTCGCGGCCCGAGCCCGGGCCCTTGACGAAGACGTCGACCTTCTTCATGCCGTGCTCAGCGGCCTTGCGGGCAGCGTTCTCGGCGGCCATCTGCGCGGCGAACGGGGTGGACTTGCGGGAGCCCTTGAACCCGACGTGGCCGGCGGAGGCCCAGCTGATCACCGCACCGGTGGGGTCGGTGATCGAAACGATGGTGTTGTTGAACGTGCTCTTGATGTGCGCCTGGCCATGAGCGACGTTCTTCTTTTCCTTGCGCCGCACCTTCTTGACGGCGCCGGCGCGAGACTTGGGTGGCATATCTGTCGTGGTCTCCTAGCGAGGCTTACTTCTTCCCGGCCTTCTTCTTGCCGGCGACCGTCTTCTTCGGCCCCTTGCGGGTGCGGGCGTTGGTCTTGGTCCGCTGCCCGTGCACCGGCAGGTGACGCCGGTGCCGCATGCCCTGGTAGCAGCCGATCTCGATCTTCCGGCGGATGTCGGCCTGGACCTCGCGTCGGAGGTCGCCCTCGACCCGGTAGGCGTCGATGGCCTCACGCAGCTTCGCCAGCTGGTCGTCGTCGAGGTCCTTGGGACGGACGTCGAACGAGATGTCCGTCGCCCGCAGGATCTCCTTCGAGCGGGTACGGCCGATGCCGTAGATGTAGGTCAGCGCGATCTCCATGCGCTTCTCGCGCGGGAGATCAACGCCGGCGAGCCGTGCCATCTGGCAGGTCTCCTTCGTTGTCGCTCCAGGTCTGCTCCCTCACCATCTGCGCACTTCGGGTGCGCAGCCCCGGCCTGGAGCCCGGGGGTCGGCCCGTTCGCTCTTGAACGGGCAGGTCGAAAGGGAGTTCCTTCGTTCGCTGCCTGCGTCGCGGTACTCGGACCGCGATCCGCGATCAGCCCTGGCGCTGCTTGTGGCGCTGGTTGTCGCAGATGACCAGGACTCGCCCGTGACGGCGGATGACCTGGCACTTGTCGCAGATTCGCTTCACACTCGGCTGGACCTTCACGGTCGTGCTCTCCTGCTCGGACGCGTGTCCGGTCTCCCGGACACCGTGGAGGTCACTTGTAGCGGTAGACGATGCGCCCACGGGAAAGGTCGTAGGGCGAGAGCTCCACAACGACCCGGTCCTCGGGCAGGATGCGGATGTAGTGCTGACGCATCTTGCCACTGATGTGTGCGAGGACCTTGTGCCCGTTCTCCAACTCGACGCGGAACATCGCGTTAGGGAGCGGCTCGATCACGCGACCCTCGACCTCAATGGCCCCGTCTTTCTTGCCCATGTCCTCCGCGTTTCGTGACGGTGACGGTTTGTCGACAATTCCTTGCCGCACCGCGATCCCCGGTCTCCCGGGTTCCGCGGCGGACACACCACTACCTCGGTTCGAGGAGCCGGGGTAACGTGCCACGAGAAGGCGATCACCCGTCCGGTCCGGGTCGACGAGGACCCGATCCGATCGGTGCGGCCCCTGTGAGCACAGGCACGACGAACCGACGCAGCCAGTGCGCCGTTGCTCCACTGTACGCGGCCGGTGGAACCGCCTCCACATCGGGGCAGGCCGACTGCCCAGGGAGTTCGCCCGGGCGGGGGTCGGGGACCACCCCATCCGGCCCGGCCCGGCTCGGCGGTTGCGGGGCCGATCGGCCGCTCATTACCTTCGAGATCGCTTCGCTCGCGGGGCCGCACTGCCAAGCCAACGAGGAGAGACGTGACCGCCCACCACGACCAAAGCAGCCCGGACTCGCCGAAAGCCCTGTACGACAAGGCCGTGGCGGGCGCGGCGACGATGCTCGACGAGTACCGCACCTTCTTCGCGACCGCGCTCCGCAACCCCCGCATGGTCGGCGCCGCCACGCCCACGTCGTCCGCCGTGGCGGCCACCGTCGGCCAGGTGGTGCCGACCACCGGCGAGCCGGTCGTCCTCGAGCTCGGCCCGGGCACGGGGTCGCTGAGCAACGGCATCCACGACCGGCTGCCCCCGGGCGCCCGCCACATCGGCATCGAGCTCGGCGAAGACATGGTCGAACACCTGCGCGAGCACAAGCCGTGGATGGAGGTCGTCCACGGCGACGCGGGCGACCTGCTCTCCATCCTCGACCAGCGGGGGATCGGCAAGGTCGACGCGGTCGTCAGCAGCATCCCCTGGTCGCTGCTGGCCGACGACGTCCAGGACCACGTCCTCAAGCAGGTCACCGAGGCCATGGCCCCGCACGCCGCGTTCACCGCGCTGACCTACCTGCCCGCCGACCGCACGGCGGGCGGGCGCAGGTTCCGGGTCCGGCTGGCCGAGACCTTCGACGAGGTGCTCACCCACACCACGTGGAAGAACTTCCCGCCGATCCTGCACTACCTCTGCCGCAGGCCGCTGGTCTGACGACGGCACCGACGAGGCGCCCCCGCCATCCGGCGGGGGCGCTTCTCGTTCCGGCGACCAACGACGCGGAACGATCCGGTGAAGTCCGGCGGACACATCGGGCGAGCTGCACCACGAGCGCACCGGAGAGCGGCTACGGTCGGTCGCATTCCCCGCGCTCGACAGGCAGGAGCACCCGTGAGCACGCGCGCCAAGCTCCATGAGTACCGCACGTTCGTCTCGCGCGCCCTGCACCGGCCCGGGGTGGTCGGCGCGGTGCTCCCGACGTCGCGCCACGTCGCGGCCGCGGTCGCGACCGTGGTGCCCACCACCGGCGCACCGGTCGTCGTCGAGCTGGGACCCGGCACCGGAGCCCTCAGTGGCGAGATCGACGCCCGGCTACCCGAGCGCGGGCGGCACCTGGCGGTGGAGATCGACCCCGCGATGGTGCGCTACCTGCGCGAGGCGAAGCCGTGGCTGGAGGTCGTCGAGGGCGACGCGGCAAGGCTGCGGGAGCTGCTGAGCGCCACGGGCGCCCCGAAGGCGGACGCCGTCATCAGCAGTATCCCCTGGACCCTCCTGCCCCCGGCGAAGCAGCGCGAGCTCCTGCGCGAGGCGGCCGCGGCGCTCAACACCGACGGCGTCTTCACCACGGTCACCTATCTGACGACGCTGTGGCGAGCAACGACCCGCGAGTTCGTCGGAGCCCTGCACGAGACGTTCGACGAGGTGATGCCGCGCAGCACCGTGTGGCGCAACCTGCCGCCCAGCCGCGTCTACGTGTGCCGCCGTCCCCGGATCGAGCCGGGCACGGCGGGCGAACCTACCTCGTGAGAGACGAGCGCCCCGGCCGAAACGTCACAGCGGCCCCGAAGCCCCAGAAGCCCCACCAATCTCAAGAACCCCAGCTGACTGGGCCCGGAGCGCGAAACCCCGGGCGGTGATCAGTCCTCGGGCTGGGTGAGCACCCAGGGACCGTCCTCGGTGATGGCGACGGTGTGCTCCCAGTGCGACGCCCGCGAGCCGTCGGTGGTCACGACGGTCCACTCGTCGTCGAGCTCCACCGTGTCGGCCGAGCCCAGCGTCAGCATCGGCTCCACCGCGATGGCCATCCCGACCTTCAGCTTCGGGCCCTTGCCCGGCTTGCCGAGGTTCGGCAGGAACGGCGCCATGTGCATCTCGCTGCCGATGCCGTGGCCGCCGTACTCCTCGATGATCCCGTAGTCGATGCCGTCGGCCGCCGCCGAAGCCCGCGCCGAGCTCTCCACCGCGTGCGAGATGTCGGTGAGCCGGTTGCCCGCCCGCACCTGCTCGATCCCGGCCCACATCGACTCGCGGGTCGCGTCGGAGAGCTTCTGGTCTCGCTCGCTGATCGGGCCGACGGCGATGGTCACCGCGGAGTCGCCGTGCCAGCCGTCCAGGATCGCCCCGCAGTCGACCGAGAGCAGGTCGCCCTCGGCCAGCACCTCGTCGCGCGACGGGATGCCGTGCACCACCCGCTCGTTCAGCGACGCGCAGATCGATGCGGGGAAGCCCTGGTAGCCCTTGAAGGAAGGCACCGCACCCGCGTCCCGGATGACCTGTTCGGCGACCGCGTCCAGCTCACCGGTGCTCACGCCGGGCTGCGCCTTCGCGGTCACCGCCGCCAGCGCGCGGGCGACGACCAGACCCGCCGCTCGCATCGCCTGGATCTCGCCGGTGGACTTGAGCTCGATGCCCTTCCCTCTTCGCAACACGCGAGTCCCCTCCGGCTCAGGCCGGTGCGCGCAGCGCCTTGAGCGCGCGCTCGGTGATGTCCTCGACCGAACCGACGGCGTCGATCCGGATCAGCTTGTCCCGGTAGTAGTCCAGCAGCGGCGCGGTCTCCGAGCCGTAGACCTGCAGCCTGCGCCGGATGACGTCCTCGGTGTCGTCGGCCCGGCCGCGCCCGAGCAGCCGCTTGACCAGCTCCTCCTCCGGCACGTCGAACTCCAGCACCGCGGTCAGCTCGGTGCCCTTCTCGGCGAGGGAGCGCGCCAGCACGTCGGCCTGCGAGGTGTTGCGGGGGAAACCGTCCAGCAGGAAGCCCTCGGCGGCGTCGGGCTCGGCCAGCCGCTCCAGCACCATCTCGTTGGTGATCTCGTCCGGAACCAGCTCACCCGCGTCGAGGTAGCGCCTGGCCTCTTCTCCCAGCGGGGTGTTGTTTCCGATGTGGTACCGGAACAGGTCGCCGCTAGAGATGTGCGGCACCGAGAGCTGCTCGCTGAGCACGGCCGCTTGGGTGCCCTTGCCCGCACCGGGCGGGCCCACGAGAACCAATCGCACCAAGGGTCTGCCTCCGAATCAATCTGGTGGCCTCGCGCCACCTTCGCCGAGCGCTGGCGGTATCCGTCACAGGGCGTTCGCCGGCCGCGCGACCGGCATCACGATCCAGCTCACCTTACGCAAGGAAGCCGGGCGGCCGAACGGGACCTCCGTCCCGGGTCTCCGGGACCTCCGCCGGAGGACTCGACGGCCGTGGCCGATCCGCACCGACCGTCCAGTCTAGCGGAGGAAGCCCTCGTAGCTGCGCTGCGTGAGCTGGCTCTCGATCTGCTTCACGGTGTCCAGGCCGACGTTGACCATGATCAGCACCGCGGTGCCGCCGAACGGGAAGTTCTGGTTCTGGCCCTGACCACCGGTGATGCCGAGGAAGAAGTTCGGCAGGATCGCGATGATGCCCAGGTAGAGCGAGCCCGGCAGCGTGATCCGGGAGAGCACGAAGTTGAGGTACTCGGCGGTGGGGCGTCCCGGCCGGATGCCGGGGATGAACCCGCCGAACTTCTTCATCTCGTCCGCCCGCTCCTCGGGGTTGAACGTGATCGAGACGTAGAAGTAGGCGAAGAAGACGATCATCGCCATGTACAGCAGGATGTGCACCCAGCTCGCCGGGTCGACGATGTAGGTCTGGATGAACTGCGCCCACCAGGTGTTCTGGTTGCCCGCCAGCTGGCCCAGCAGCTGCGGCAGGTACAGCAGCGACGAACCGAAGATGACCGGGATGACACCCGCCTGGTTGACCTTCAGTGGCAGGTAGGTCGAGGTCCCGCCGTACATCCGGCGTCCGATCATCCGCTTGGCGTACTGCACCGGGATGCGGCGCTGGGCCTGCTCGATGAAGACCACGGTCGCGATGATCGCGACGGCGAAGGCGCAGACGACCGAGAAGACCAGCGGGCCGTGCGAGTTGAGGATGTTGCCGCCCTCGGCCGGGACGCGGGCCGCGATCGAGGTGAAGATCAGCAGCGACATGCCGTTGCCGATGCCGCGCTCGGTGATGAGCTCGCCCATCCACATCAGCAGCGCCGCACCCGCGGTCATCACGACGACGATGGCGATCAGGTTGAGCACCGAGTCGTCCGGGATCACCGGGACCGAGCAGCCCTGGAACAGCTGGCCGCGCACGGCGAGCGCCACGACACCGGTCGCCTGCAGCACGCCGAGGGCGATCGCCAGGTAACGGGTGTACTGCGTCAGCTTCGCCTGGCCGGACTGGCCTTCCTTCTTCAGCTGCTCGAAGCGCGGGATGACCACCTGCAGGAGCTGGATGATGATGCTCGCGGTGATGTAGGGCATGATCCCGAGCGAGAGCACCGAGAGCTGCAGCAGCGCGCCGCCGCTGAAGAGGTTCAGCAGGGAGTAGACGCTCTGGCTGCCGCTACCCTGGAGCTGGACGATGCACTGCTGGATGTTCGGGTACGACACCCCGGGAGAGGGGATCGTGGCGCCGAGCCGGTACAGCACGACCATGCCCAGTGTGAACAGGATCTTTCGCCGCAGGTCCGGCGTCGCCAGAGCCGAGCGGAAGGCGCCGAGCACGCGAACCTCCTGTACGCGAGCCGGTCGGGACCGGCCAGGGACGGTGGCCGGCTTCCAGCAGCCGGCACGGCGGGAAACTCTCACACAGCGCCGCGTCGGACGCGGCGCTACGGCGCGACTCTAGCAGGCCGCGCGGTGGACACAGGCAGCGACCGAGGGCTCACGGCTGATCATCGATTCGCCTTGAGCGAAATGCGCTGCGGCGAAACCGCGGGACCGCACCGGTTGCCATTTTTCACATGCGGCGCTTGTGTTTCCGCTGGATCGGGCGTCTCCCCGGCGCGGTTGCGGAGCGCACGCGAAGCCCGCGGCAACGACCACGGACGGTCGCGGCCCGCCGTGGCGACCCGCGTCGAGCGCACCACTGGCAACCACGCGCAGCACACCATCGGGCTACGGGACGACCCGGCCGTGGGGGCGGCACGGCGGCACGGCTCCGCGTGAGACCGGCCGGGGGCCACCGGTCTCACGCGGAGCACCGCACGAGCGCTCAGCCGCAGTTGGCCTCGCGCTCCTCGTCGGTCATCGGCCGCGTCGACTGCGTGACGGTGCCGCCCTGCTCGTCGGCCGGGCCGGTCGCGTCCATGTCGACGTACCAGATGTAGTGGTCGTGGAACTTGTCCGGGAAGTGCAGCTCGTAGGTGCCCTTGACCTTCTGCATCATCGCGCCGTGGTACACCCGGCCGACCTCACCGGGCTTGACCTCGATGAAGGTCGTCTGGCCCTCGGTGTGCTCCTCCCGCCACTCGTGGCCGTAAGTGGCCTTGAAGGTCACCTTGAAGACTTCGCCGAAGCTGGTGGCCATCGACAGTCCGAGGCTGTTGCTCTCGGCGGTCGTGTCCGACCACGACACCGACATCGTCTGCGGCAGGTCGGTGCAGTTGAACACCGGGTTTCCGACCTGCTCCGAGGTGTTCTGGAAGTACTCGGGTTCGCCCTTCGGGTGGAAGACGCAGCTGTCGGTGCCGTTGTCGCACTTCTCCAGCAGCTCGCGGGCGGTCGGCCCGTCGTCGGCCTGGGCGGGCGGGACGAGCAGCAGCCCGATCGCCACCGCGGATCCAAGCGCGGTCGTGACGCCGTGTCTCATCGTGGACTCCATCTCCCGGCGGCCCGCAGGCGCGCCGAACGCGGTTCGCGCGGCCACTACGGGCAGTTGGCCTGCTCTTCCTCGCTCATGTCGCGGGTGTGCTGGCTGACCGCCGATGACGAGTCCGGCGCCGGGCCGGTCACCTCCAGGTCGACGTACCAGATGTAGTGGTCGTGGAACTTGTCCGGGAAGTGCAGCTCGTAGGTGCCCTTGACCTTCTGCATCTGCGGCGCCCTCTGCACCCAGCCCACCTGGTTCGGGTTGGTGTCGACGAAGGTCGTCTGCGCCTCGGTGTGCGACTCCTCCCACTTGTGCTCGTAGGCCTGCTCGTAGGAGACCGCGAAAACCTTGCCGAAGCCTGCCTCGGTCGTCATGGACAGCCCGACGCTGTTGCTCTGCGAGGTCGTGTCGGACCAGTTCACCGACGACCGCTGCTGGCTGGAGGTGCAGTTGTATACCGGGTCGCCGACCTGGTGGGCCTCACCGGTGAAGTACTCCGGCTCGCCCTGCGGGTGGAAGACGCAGCTGTCGGTGCCGTTGTCGCACTTCTCCAGCAGCTCGCGAACCGTCGGGCCGTCCTCGGCGCCTGCCTGCGCGGCGGTGGCCGGGAACGGGAAGGCGAGGGCACCGGTCACGACCGCCGAGGCGACCAGGGCCCGGGAAACTCGTGCGCGCATGCGCGGACCTCCTTCAGCTCAGGCCGACCGACTGGGTGCGGTCGTCCATCAGGTCGCCGACGTGCGGGGTGTTCTCGTCGAACGGCCCGTCGCGGTCACCGCCCAGGCCCGGCTCCGGGTAGAGCCAGATCCAGCAGTTGCCCCACGGCTGCACCGAGGAGACCCGGTTCTTCCAGTCGTCGGGCAGGTCGATCTGGTAGTTGACGACCCCGTCCTTCTCGCACAGCGACTCTCCGTAGACGGTGAAGCTGGCGCCGCCGTAGTCGCGGTTCTCGAAGAGCGTGGCCTGGATGACCTCGCCCGATTCGGCGCGGGCCGTCGTCACCGCCTGGTCCCTGGACGCGAAGCAGTGCCGCTCCGCGGTGCGCAGGTCGTAGGAGCAGTGCCGGCCGGGTGAGGCGTGCGTGGAGCCCGCTTGCCCGGTTGCCGGCTGCACGACCGCGGTCCGCGCGGAACCGGGCTGCCCGGGCTCGGCCGCGGAGGCGCTGCCCGGGGACGCGTTGCCCCCGGGCGCGGCGATGCCCCCGGCCGTGCCGGAGATCGTCGCGGCCAGCACGGCCGCTGCCGCCAGGGCGGTGCGCCCTGTCCGTCGATGTCGCATGTCCGTGGCTCCCCTCGTCCGCTGACGCCGTCCTGGCGGGCGGCACGATCAACGTACGAAGGCCGCACTGCCCGGAACACCGACGAATGGGAGCGCTCCCACACTGCATGCGGGCGTGCCGCCCAGCACCTTCGGCCGAGGCCCCGCAGCGGAGGCCGCTGCGCCGTACGGCCGCTGGCGGCCACGGCGAACAGCGCTGACCCGCGCGGCCAACGGACGCGCCCACCACTGCCGAAAGGCTGTGCCCACCCAACCCGAAAGGCTTACCAACAAGAGACTCGAGAAGCAGACCGCGCCGGGGCGTCCCACCCCCAGCCACGTCGGCAGATGCCGTCCCCGGAAAACGACGAGGGCCGGTCGACCCCGCGGGTCGACCGGCCCTCACCGGCTCAAGGCGCTGTCAGCGGTCCAGCTTGGTGACCGAACCACCGGCAGCGGTGATCTTCTCCTGGGCGCTGCCGGTGAACGCGTGCGCGGTCACCTCCAGCTTGACGCCCTCCAGGTCCCCGTCGCCGAGGATCTTGACCAGCTCGCCCTTGTTGGCGAGACCGGCGGAGATCAGCTCGTCGATGCCGACGGTGCCACCCTGCGGGAACGCGGCGGCGATCTTGCCGACGTTCACGCCGTGGAACTCCGTGCGGAAGCGGTTCTTGAAGCCGCGAAGCTTCGGCAGCCGCATGTGGATCGGCATCTGCCCACCCTCGAAACGAGGGGAGACGTTCTTGCGGGCCTTGGTGCCCTTGGTACCGCGGCCGGCGGTCTTGCCCTTGGAGCCCTCACCGCGACCGACGCGGATCTTGTCGCGCTTGGAGCCAGGGGCAGGCCGCAGGTCGTGAATCTTGATGACCATGCTCAGTCGACCTCCTCGACCGTCACCAGGTGGTGAACGACGTTGACCAGGCCGCGCACGTCAGGGGTGTCCGGACGGACCACCGACTGGCGGATCTTGCGCAGGCCGAGGGTCCGCATCGAGTCCTTCTGGTTCTGCTTGGCGCCGACCAGACCCTTGTGCTGCGTGATCTTCAGCTGTGCCATGTCACGCCCCCTGACCCGCACGGGCCCGCAGCATGAACGCCGGTGCGACGTCCTCCAGCGGCAGGCCACGACGCGCCGCGACCTCCTCGGGACGCTGAAGCATCTTCAGCGCCGCGACGGTGGCGTGCACGATGTTGATCGGGTTGTCGCTGCCCAGCGACTTGCTCAGCACGTCGTGGACACCGGCGCACTCCAGCACCGCACGCACCGGGCCACCGGCGATGACACCGGTACCGGCGCTGGCCGGACGCAGCAGCACGACGCCCGCGGCGTCCTCGCCCTGCACCGGGTGGGTGATCGTGCCGCCGAGCCGGGGAACGCGGAAGAAGTTCTTCTTCGCTTCCTCGACACCCTTGGCGATCGCCGCCGGAACTTCCTTGGCCTTGCCGTAGCCGACACCGACCATGCCGTCGCCGTCACCGACGACGACCAGAGCGGTGAAGCTGAAGCGCCGACCGCCCTTGACGACCTTCGCGACCCGGTTGATGGTCACGACTCGCTCGAACTGCGGGGTCTTCTCTTGGGCCGCCCCGCCACGGCCACCGTCGCGGCGGTCCCGGCGGTCTTTGCCGCCGGACTCCGAACCGCCGTCACGCCGAGTGCGTCCAGGCATCAGGCGTCCCTTCCGTTCGCTGTCTTACGCATCTCAGAACTCCAGACCGCCGTCACGGGCGGCGTCGGCCAGCGCGGCCACGCGGCCGTGGTAGGCGTTGCCACCCCGGTCGAAAACGACCGCGGCGATCCCGGCCTCCTTGGCACGGGCGGCGACCAGCTCGCCCACCTTGGCGGCCTTGGCCTTCTTGTCGCCGTCGAACGAACGCAGCTCGGCTTCCATCGTGGTCGCCGAGGCCAGCGTGTGGCCGGCGATGTCGTCGATGACCTGCGCGACGATGTGCCGCGTCGACCGGGTGACGACCAGCCGCGGGCGGGCCGGCGTGCCGCTGACCTTCTTGCGAAGGCGGAAGTGGCGGTTGGTCCGGGCGGTCCGACGCACGCCCGAGATGCCCTTGCCCACTGGCTTGCGCTTGGTAGCTGTGGTGGTCTCGCTCATGGTCACTTACCCGTCTTTCCGACCTTGCGGCGGATGGTCTCGCCCGCGTAACGGACGCCCTTGCCCTTGTACGGGTCGGGGCGGCGCAGCTTGCGGATCCTGGCGGCGATCTCGCCGACCAGCTGCTTGTCAATTCCCTTGACCGACAGCTTGGTGGCGCCCTCGGTGGCGAACTCGATGCCCTCCGGCGGCTCGACCAGGACGGGGTGGCTGTAGCCCAGGGAGAACTCCAGGTTCGAGCCCTTCTGCAGCACGCGGTAACCCACGCCGTAGATCTCGAGGTCCTTCTGGTAGCCCTGGCTGACGCCGACCACCATGTTGTTCACCAGGCTGCGGGACAGTCCGTGCAGCGAGCGGCTGTTGCGCTCGTCGTCCGGGCGCTTCACCAGGATCGCACCGTCTTCGTCCCGCTCGACGATGATCGGCTCGGCGATCCGCTGCTCCAGGGTGCCCTTCGGGCCCTTGACCGTCACGTTCTGGCCGTCGATCGTCACCTCGACGCCGGAGGGGACGGTGATCGGCAACTTTCCAATGCGCGACATGGCCGTTCCTCCTCCCTTACCACGCGTAGGCGAGGACTTCCCCGCCCACGCCCTGCTTGATGGCCTGCCGGTCGGTCACCAGACCGCCGGAGGTCGAAATGATCGCGATGCCCAGTCCGCCCAGCACCTTCGGCAGGTTGGTGGACTTGGCGTACACCCGCAGACCGGGCTTGGAGACCCGGCGCAGGCCGGCGATGCTCCGCTCGCGGTTCGGGCCGTACTTGAGCTCGACGACCAGGTTCTGGCCCTTCTCGCCCTGCTCCGTGCGGTAGCCCGACACGTAACCCTCGCGCTTGAGGATCTCGGCGATGTTCGCCTTCAGCTTCGAGTGCGGCATCACGACCTCGTCGTGGTATGCCGAATTGCCGTTGCGCAGACGAGTGAGCATGTCTGCGATGGGATCGGTCATCGTCATGGTGACCTTCTCAACCTTTCTCGTCTGGTTCCTGCGGGTCTCGACACGTACCCGGAGGCACCGTCTGGACCCCGGCCTGGACGAATTAGGGGGTCATCGCCTGCCGCAGCGGCAGGCCGTTCTCTTCGCGTGCGAGCGCGAGCGTCCTCAGCGCAGGGGCGAACGCCCAGGTGACGCCCGACGAGGGTACCGGCAGCAGCCGGGTCCCCGTCGGGCGGGACGTCACCAGGAGCTCTTGCTCACGCCCGGCAGCTCGCCGGCGTGCGCCATCTCGCGGAAGCACACGCGGCAGAGGCCGAACTTGCGGAACACCGACCGCGGACGACCGCAGCGCTGGCACCGGGTGTAGCCCCGGACCTTGAACTTCGGCTTGGCGGCGGCCTTGTTGATCAACGCCTTCTTGGCCATCGGCTCAGTTCTCCTTGAACGGGAAGCCCAGCCGGCGCAGCAGCACCCGGCCTTCCTCATCGGTGTTGGCCGTAGTAACGACGGTGATGTCCATGCCGCGCGGACGGTCGATCGAGTCGGGGTCGATCTCGTGGAACATCGACTGCTCGTTGAGGCCGAAGGTGTAGTTGCCCTTGCCGTCGAACTGCTTGCCCGACAGGCCCCGGAAGTCACGGATGCGCGGCAGCGCGATGGTGACCAGCCGGTCGATGAACTCCCACATCCGGTCGCCGCGCAGCGTCACACGGGCACCGATCGGCATGCCCTCGCGCAGCTTGAACTGCGCGATCGACTTGCGGGCCTTGCGGATCTCCGGCTTCTGACCGGTGATGATCGCCAGGTCGCGCACCGCGCCCTCGATCAGCTTGCTGTCCCGTGCGGCGTCGCCAACACCCATGTTGACCACGACCTTGACCACGCCGGGCACCTGCATCGCGTTGGAGTAGTGGAACTCCTCGTTCAGGGCCTGGCGGATCTCGTCGCGGTAGCGGGTCTTCAGCCGGGGGACGATCTTCTCAGTCGTGGTCATGATCAGATGTCCTTACCGTTGCGGCGAGAGATACGAACCTTCTTGCCGTCCTCACCGGTGCGATAGCCGACACGGGTGGGCTTGCCGTCGGAGTCGACCACCATCACGTTGCTGACGTGGATCGGCGCTTCCTGGGTGACGATGCCACCGGACTGCGCACCACGCTCGGTCCGGGAGACCTTGGTGTGCTTCTTGATCCGGTTGACACCCTCGACCAGGACCTTCTCCCGCTGCGGGAAGGCCTGGATCACCTTGCCCTTGGCGCCCTTGTCCTTGCCGGAGATGACAACGACGGTGTCACCCTTCTTCACCTTCATCACAGCACCTCCGGCGCGAGCGAGATGATCTTCATGTACTTCTTGTCACGCAGCTCGCGGCCGACGGGCCCGAAGATGCGGGTACCGCGCGGCTCGCCGCCCGGCTTGATCAGCACCGCGGCGTTCTCGTCGAACCGGATGTAGGAACCGTCCGGACGACGCTTCTCCTTCTTCTGCCGGACGATGACGGCCTTGACCACATCGCCCTTCTTGACTCCGGCACCGGGGATGGCTTCCTTGACGGTCGCCACGATGATGTCCCCGATACCCGCGTAGCGCCGACCGGAACCACCGAGAACCCGGATCGTGAGGATCTCCTTGGCCCCAGTGTTGTCGGCGACGCGAAGTCGCGACTCCTGCTGGATCACGTCTGACTCCTGACCCTAAGCGTCCGGGCGTTCGCCCGGTCGCACTCTGGCGCGACGGATTTCCGACCCGACGCGCGCGGTCAACCGGCACGCGATTCGGCCGGCCGCTGAAACCTCCAACGGCCGGCCGACCGCGACCGACTTACTTGGCCTTCTCGACGACCTCGACCAGCCGCCAGCGCTTGGTCGCCGACAGCGGGCGGGTCTCCATGAGGAGGACCCGGTCGCCGACGCCCGCCGTGTTGGCCTCGTCGTGCGCCTTCACCTTGGTGGTCTGGCGCATGACCTTGCCGTAGAGGGCGTGCTTCTTGCGGTCCTCGAGCGAGACCACGATCGTCTTGTCCATCTTGTCCGAGACGACGTAGCCCTCGCGGACCTTGCGGGTGTTGCGGGTCACGCCCTGTCCTCCGTCACTCATGCCGCGCCCTCCTCAGCGCCTTCAGGTGAAACCGTCAGGCCCAGTTCGCGCTCACGCATGATGGTGTAGATCCGGGCGATGTCCCGGCGAACGACGCGCAGCCGGCGGTTGTTCTCCAGCTGCCCGGTCGCCATCTGGAACCGGAGGTTGAACAGCTCTTCCTTCGATTCCTTCAGCTTCTGCACGAGCTCCTCGTCGGCCAGCTCGCGCAGCTCGGTGGCGGTGACGCCCGCTGCCATCAGAAGTCACCAGCCTCTCGGGACACGATCTTGCACTTCATCGGGAGCTTGTGCGCCGCACGGGTCAGCGCCTCGATCGCGGTCTTCTCGTTCGGGAAGTTCAGCTCGAACATGACGCGACCGGGCTTGACGTTGGCGACCCAGGACTCCGGGGAGCCCTTACCGGAACCCTGACGGGTCTCGGCCGGCTTCTTGGTCAGCGGACGGTCCGGGAAGATGTTGATCCACACCTTGCCGCCACGCTTGACGTGCCGGGTGATGGCGATACGAGCCGACTCGATCTGACGGTTGGTCACGTAGCCGTGCTCGATCGCCTGAATGCCGTACTCACCGAAGTTGATCCGGGTGCCGCCCTTGGCGAAGCCCTTCCGCTTCGGCGCGTGGCTCTTGCGCCACTTCACCCTGCGTGGGACCAGCACGTCTCAGCCCTCCGTCTTCTCATCGGCCCGAGGCTCGGCGACCTGCGGGGCGTTGGCCGAGGCCACGTCGCCGGAGGTCTGCGCCTGCTCGGGACTCTGCGCGGAGCCCTTGGACTTGTCCGCCGCGGCGCGACCGGCCTCGGTGCCACCGGAGCCGGTGGTGCCGGAGGCACCCGAACGACGACGGCCGCCGCGCTCGGGACGGCCACCGCGCTCGCCGCGCTCGCCACGGTCACCGCGGTCACCGCGGGGCGGGCGCACCTCGGACTCCTGCTGCTTCTGCTTCAGGCCACCGACGAGCTCACCCTTGTAGATCCACACCTTCACGCCGATGCGGCCGAAGGTGGTGCGGGCCTCGAAGAAGCCGTAGTCGATGTCCGCGCGCAGCGTGTGCAGCGGGACCCGGCCCTCGCGGTAGAACTCCGACCGGGACATCTCGGCACCGCCGAGACGGCCACCGCACTGCACCCGGATGCCCTTGACCTGCGGCGAGCGCATGGCCGACTGGATGGCCTTGCGCATCGCGCGCCGGAACGAGACCCGGTTCGAGAGCTGCTCGGCGACGCCCTGGGCCACCAGCTGCGCATCCGCCTCGGCGTTCTTGACCTCGAGGATGTTGAGCTGGACCTGCTTGCCGGTCAGCTTCTCCAGCGAACCGCGGATGCGGTCCGCCTCGGCACCGCGACGGCCGATGACGATGCCCGGCCGGGCGGTGTGGATGTCCACCCGGACCCGCTCGCGGGTGCGCTCGATCTCCACCTTGGAGATCCCTGCGCGCTCCATACCGCGAGAGAGCCGACGGCGGATCTTGACGTCCTCCGCGACGTATTCCGAGTACTGCTTGTCGGCGTACCAGCGGGACTTCCAGTCCGTGGTGATGCCGAGACGGAAGCCGTGCGGGTTGATCTTCTGACCCACTACCGGGCACTCCCCTTCTGGCTCTTGGACTTGCTGGCCACCTTCTTCGGACGCGACTCGACCTCGACCGTGATGTGGCTGGTCCGCTTGCGGATCCGGTACGCGCGACCCTGCGCACGCGGCCGGAAGCGCTTCAGCGTCGGACCCTCGTCGACGTAGGCCCGGTGCACCCAGAGGGTGTCGGGGTCGAGCGAGAGGTTGTTCTCCGCGTTGGCGACCGCACTGGCGAGCACCTTCGACACCGGACCGCTGGCGGCCTGCGGCGCGAACTGGAGCACGGCCAGGGCTTCGCTGGCGCTACGGCCCTTGATGAGCTCGACCACGCGACGGGCCTTCATCGGCGTCACGCGGACGAAGCGGGCCCGCGCCACTGCGCGCGGGTTCTCCTCCGCGGCAGTGTCGTCGATACGGGCTGTCATCCTGCTACCCCTTGCTGCTGTTCGTTCGTGTCACAGACCCGCTCAGCGGCGGCGCGACTTCCGGTCGTCCTTGACGTGACCCTTGAAGGTGCGGGTCGGCGCGAATTCGCCGAGCTTGTGCCCGACCATCGACTCGTTGACAAACACCGGGATGTGCTTGCGGCCGTCGTGGACCGCGAAGGTGTGCCCGAGCATGTCCGGAATGATCGTCGACCGGCGGGACCAGGTCTTGATCACGGTCTTCTTGCCCGACTCGTTCAGCGCGTCCACCTTCTTGAGCAGGTGGTCGTCCACGAACGGGCCCTTCTTCAGGCTGCGTGGCATGTTCTCCTACCTCCCTGCTCAGCGCTTCTTGCCGGTGCGGCGACGGCGGACGATGAGCTTGTCACTGGGCTTGTTGCGGCGGGTGCGACCCTCCGGCTTGCCCTTCGGGTTGACCGGGTGACGACCACCGGAGGTCTTGCCCTCACCACCACCGTGCGGGTGGTCCACCGGGTTCATCACGACACCTCGGACGGTCGGGCGCTTGCCCTTCCACCGCATCCGGCCGGCCTTGCCCCAGTTGATGTTGGCGTGCTCGGAGTTGCCGACCTCGCCGACCGTGGCACGGCAGCGCGCGTCCACGTTCCGGATCTCGCCCGAGGGCATCCGGAGCTGGGCGTACGGGCCGTCCTTGGCCACCAGCTGGACCCTGGCACCCGCCGAGCGCGCGATCTTGGCCCCGCCACCGGGGCGCAGCTCGATCGCGTGCACCACGGTGCCGGTGGGGATGTTGCGCAGCGGCAGGTTGTTGCCCGGCTTGATGTCGGCGCGGGCACCGCTCTCGATCCGGTCGCCCTGCCGCACGTTGTTCGGGGCGATGATGTAGCGCTTCTCGCCGTCCGCGTAGTGCAGCAGCGCGATCCGGGCGCTGCGGTTGGGGTCGTACTCGATGTGCGCGACCTTGGCCGGCACACCGTCCTTGTCGTTGCGGCGGAAGTCGATCAGGCGGTAGGCCCGCTTGTGGCCGCCGCCCTTGTGCCGCGTGGTGATCTTGCCGTGTGCGTTGCGACCGCCCCGGCCGTGCAGGGGGCGCAGCAGCGACTTCTCCGGCTCCGACCGCGTGATCTCGGCGAAGTCGGACACGCTGGAGCCGCGACGCCCTGGCGTCGTCGGCTTGAACTTGCGAATGCCCATCTCTAACGCAACCTCGTCCTAATCAGCGCCGGTCAGGCGGCCGGTCCGCCGAAGATTTCGATCGGCTTGCTCTCCGGGGAGAGCGTTACGATCGCCCGCTTGGTGTCCTTGCGCTTGCCGTACCCGGTGCGGGTGCGCTTGCGCTTGCCCTGGCGGTTGATCGTGTTGACGTTGTTGACCTTCACGCCGAAGATCTTCTCGACCGCGATCTTGATCTCGGTCTTGTTCGAGCCCGGGCGGACCAGGAACGTGTACTGGTTCTCCTCGAGCAGCCCGTAGGACTTCTCGGAGATCACCGGCGCAAGGATGATGTCTCGCGGGTCGGGGATCACTGGTTCGCCTCCTCAGCCTCACCAGAGGTAGCCGCCGCCTTTGCCGTCCTGCCCTTGGCCGGGCCTGCGACGAAGCGCTCGAACGCCGCCTTGGTGAACACGACGTCGTCGTTGACCAGGACGTCGTAGGTGTTCAGCTGGGACGGGTCGATCAGGTGGACGTTCTGCAGGTTGCGCAGGCTCAGCCAGGAGGTCTCCTCCGACTTGTTGAGCACCACCAGGACGCGCTTGGCCTCGGTCCAGGTCCGCACCGCGGTCTTGGCCTGCCTGGTCGACGGCTGCTCGCCACCGACGACGTGGGAGACCACGTGCAGCTGGCCCGCGCGGACGCGGTCGGACAGGGCACCGCGAAGCGCGGCGACCTTCATCTTCTTGGGGGTCCGCTGCGAGTAGTCGCGCGGCTGCGGCCCATGGACGGTGCCACCACCGGTGAACTGCGGGGCGCGGATCGAGCCCTGCCGGGCGTTACCGGTGCCCTTCTGCCGGTACGGCTTCTTGCCACCACCGGAGACCTGGCCGCGGGTCTTGGTCGCGTGCGTGCCCTGGCGGCCCGCCGCGAGCTGAGCGACGACGACCTGGTGCATCAACGCGATGTTGGCCTGCACGTCGAAGATCTCGGCGGGCAGCTCGACGGTGCCGTCGGTCTTGCCGTCCGGGGTACGGACGTCCAGCGTCACGCTCATCACGCACCACCCTTCGCGGGACTCTTCACCAGCACCAGTCCGCCCTTCGGGCCGGGGACGGCGCCCTTGATCAGCAGCAGGCCGGACTCGCCCTCCACCCGGTGGACCTTGAGGTTCTGGGTGGTGACGCGGTCGGAGCCCATCCGCCCGGACATCCGCATGCCCTTGAACACGCGGCCCGGGGTGGCACAGCCACCGATGGAGCCCGGCTTGCGGTGCACGGCCTGGGTACCGTGGCTGGCGCCCTGGCCGCGGAAGCCGTGGCGCTTCATCGTGCCCGCGAAGCCCTTGCCCTTACTGGTGCCGACCACGTCGACCACCGTGCCGGCCTCGAAGACCTCGGCGGTGACTTCCTGGCCGACCTCGTACTCGCCGGCGTCGGCGGTGCGCAGCTCGACGACGTGGCGGCGCGGAGTGACGCCTGCCTTGGTGAAGTGGCCGGTGCGCGGCTTGTTCACCTTGCGCGGGTCGATGGCGCCGAACGCCAGCTGCACGGCCGCGTAGCCGTCCTTCTCCGGGGTGCGAATCTGGGTGACCACGTTCGGCCCGGCCTGCACGACCGTCACCGGGACAACCCGGTTCTGGTCGTCGAAGACCTGGGTCATGCCGAGCTTGGTGCCCAGAATCCCCTTGATCTGCCTGTCAGACATGGGTCTCGTCTCTCCGCCTACTGGATGTTCACGTCGACGCTGGCTGGCAGGTCGATGCGCATGAGCGCGTCCACCGTCTTGGGCGTCGGTTCGAGGATGTCGATGAGCCGCTTGTGCGTCCGCATCTCGAAGTGCTCCCGCGAGTCCTTGTACTTGTGCGGGGAGCGGATGACGCAGTAGACGTTCTTCTCAGTGGGCAGCGGCACCGGCCCGACGACCCGAGCGCCGGTGCGCGTCACGGTCTCGACGATCTTGCGCGCGGACGCGTCGATCGCCTCGTGGTCGTAGGCCTTGAGCCGGATGCGGATCTTCTGTCCCGCCATAGTGGCTTGCCGTTCCTCTAGTCTCGTGCCGCGGTTGCATGCAGGGAGCGGGCGCACCGCCCCCGTTGGGCGTTGGTGCCCTGCGCGGCCTCAGCCGTGTGAGCGCCCCCGGGTGCCGGATGTCCGGCACAGGTGGGTCACAGCCCTCGGTCCGCCCCTGTTCAGGTGTTTGGTGCCCGGTACACGCGGTCGGGCGTGTCGCCTTGTTGACCACATACCGGTCCCGCCGAACTGTGCCGGTGGGATGGGCCTCGCGGCCCGTACACCTTCTCTTGCCACCCTGATCGGCAGGCCGCCTTCGCGGCGGCCACGCGCAGGCCCGAAAGAACCGGTCCTGGTCCGAACCAAGGGCGCGAGGCTGTTCGTAGCGAAGCGGCCGGATTGCAGCCGAGCTTGCGCCCGAAAATCCGACCGCTCCGAACGAGCAACCCATACAGGATGACACACGCCGTATGTCAACCCAAATCGGGGGTGGGTTCACCGGGAATTCGATCTCGGTTCCCGGGGAAACCGCAGAGGGCCTGCCTCCCCTGGGGAGAGGCAGGCCCTCTACCGGATCACTTGTTGATCTTGACGACGCGGCCCGCGCCGACCGTGCGGCCACCCTCGCGGATCGCGAAGCGCAGACCTTCGTCCATCGCGATCGGCTGGATGAGCTGCACCGACATCTCGGTGTTGTCGCCCGGCATGACCATCTCGGTGCCCTCGGGGAGGGTCACCACGCCGGTCA
This sequence comes from Saccharopolyspora erythraea, assembly GCF_018141105.1. NCBI lineage: Bacteria > Bacillati > Actinomycetota > Actinomycetes > Pseudonocardiales > Pseudonocardiaceae > Saccharopolyspora > Saccharopolyspora erythraea. The sequence goes on from NZ_CP054839.1 coordinate 7,661,745, forward strand.
CGTCGGTGGTGCGGAAGTAGAACTGCGGGCGGTAGTTGTTGAAGAACGGCGTGTGCCGACCACCCTCGTCCTTGGACAGGATGTAGACCTGCGCCTCGAACTCGGTGTGCGGGGTGGTGGTGCCGGGCTTCACGACGACCATGCCGCGCTCGACCTCTTCGCGCTTGATACCGCGGATGAGCAGGCCGACGTTGTCACCGGCCTGGCCCTGGTCGAGCAGCTTGCGGAACATCTCGACACCCGTGACGGTGGTCTTGAGCGGCTTCTCCTTGATGCCGACCATCTCGACCTCTTCGTTCACGTTGATGACGCCGCGCTCGATGCGCCCGGTCACCACGGTGCCACGACCGGTGATGGAGAAGACATCCTCGATCGGCATCAGGAACGGCTTGTCGGTCTCGCGCTCCGGGTCCGGAACGTTCTCGTCGACCGCGTCCAGCAGCTCCATGATCTTGTCGCCCCACTCGGCGTCGCCCTCCAGCGCCTTCAGCGCGGAGACGCGGACGACCGGGACGTCGTCGCCGGGGAACTCCTGAGCCGACAGCAGCTCACGGACCTCCATCTCGACGAGCTCGATGATCTCCTCGTCGTCGACCATGTCGGCCTTGTTCAGCGCGACCAGGATGTAGGGGACGCCGACCTGGCGGGCCAGCAGCACGTGCTCCCGGGTCTGCGGCATCGGGCCGTCGGTCGCCGCGACCACCAGGATGGCGCCGTCCATCTGGGCCGCACCGGTGATCATGTTCTTGACGTAGTCGGCGTGACCGGGGGCGTCGACGTGCGCGTAGTGACGCTTCTCGGTCTGGTACTCGACGTGCGCGATCTGGATCGTGATGCCGCGCTGCTTCTCCTCCGGCGCCTTGTCGATCTCGTCGAACGGCGTGAAGGGGTTCAGCTCCGGGTGCTTGTCGTGCAGCACCTTGGTGATCGCCGCGGTGAGCGTGGTCTTGCCGTGGTCAACGTGACCGATGGTCCCGATGTTGACGTGCGGCTTGTCCCTCTCGAACTTCGCCTTCGCCACTGGATTGTCCTCCTGGACTTGTTAACTTTCCGCCGTACGACTTGTTGTGCCAGGCGGAGTCCTGTCGGGTTGGTGACCGGTGGCCGGCGCTCCCGCAGGAGTCCGGCCACCCGCCGCCGAACTGGGGATTACTCCCCGGTCGCCTTCGCGATGATCTCCTTAGCCACGTTCGCGGGAACCTCGGCGTAGGAGTCGAACACCATCGAGTAGTTCGCACGACCCTGCGTCTTGGAGCGCAGGTCGCCGACATACCCGAACATCTCCGACAGCGGGACCTGGGCCTTGACGACGCGGACACCGCTGCGCTCCTCCATGGCCTGGATGTGGCCACGACGGGAGTTCAGGTCGCCGATGACATCACCCATGTAGTCCTCGGGGGTGGTGACCTCGACGGCCATGATCGGCTCGAGCAGCGCGGGGGACGCCTTGGCGGCGGCCTCCTTCATGGCGATCGAACCGGCGATCTTGAAGGCCATTTCCGAGGAGTCGACCTCGTGGTACTGGCCGTCCAGCAGGGTCACCTTGATGCCCACCAGCGGGTAGCCGGCCAGCACGCCGTACTGCATGGCGTCCTGCGCACCCTGGTCGACCGACGGGATGTACTCCCGCGGCACACGACCACCGGTGACCTTGTTCTCGAACTCGTACGTCGCACTGTCAGCGCTCTGCTCGATCGGCTCGAGCGAGATGATGACCCGGGCGAACTGCCCCGAACCACCGGTCTGCTTCTTGTGCGTGTACTCGTACTTGTCGACGGTCTTGCGAATCGTCTCGCGGTAGGCCACCTGGGGCTTACCGATGTTCGCCTCGACCTTGAAGTCCGACTTCATCCGGTTGACCAGGACCTCGAGGTGGAGCTCACCCATGCCCTTGATGATGGTCTGACCGGTCTCGTCGTCCAGCTTGACCTGGAAGGTCGGGTCCTCCTCGGCGAGCTTCTGGATCGCCGTGGACAGCTTCTCCTGGTCGGCCTTCGTCTTCGGCTCGATGGCCACCTCGATGACCGGAGCCGGGAAGGTCATCGACTCCAGAACGATCGGGTTCTGGGGGTCGCAGAGCGTGTCACCGGTGGTGGTGTCCTTGAGCCCGATCACCGCGTAGATGTGACCGGCCTGGATCTCGTCGACCGGGTTCTCCTTGTTGGAGTGCATCTGGAACATCTTCCCGATGCGCTCCTTGCGCTCCTTGGTCGAGTTGATGACCTGGGTGCCCGAGGAGACCTTGCCCGAGTAGACCCGGACGTAGGTGAGCTTGCCGAAGAACGGGTGCACGGAGATCTTGGAGACCAGCGCCGCGAACGGCTCCTGCGTGCTGGGCTTGCGCTCGGCGGCGGTCTCGCCGTCGGGCAGCAGGCCCTGCACCGGCGGGACGTCCAGCGGCGAGGGCAGGTAGTCGACCACCGCGTCCAGCATCGGCTGGACACCCTTGTTCTTGAAGGCGGTGCCGCACAGCACCGGGAACGCCTCCCGGTTGATCGTGAGCTTGCGGATGCCGTCCTTGATCTGGTCCTCGGTCAGCTCCTCGCCACCGAAGTAGGCCTCCATCAGGGCCTCGTCGGTCTCGGCGACCGCCTCGACGAGCTGCTCGCGGTAGCTGGCGGCCTCGTCGGCGAGCTCGGCCGGGATGTCCTCGACCGCGTAGTCCTCGCCCTTCTTGACCTCACCGCGCCAGGTCAGCGCCTTCATCCGCACCAGGTCGACGACGCCCTGGAAGTCGGACTCGGAGCCGATCGGGAGCTGGAGCACCAGCGGCTTGGCGGCGAGCCGCTCCTCGATGGTCCGCACGGTGTAGTAGAAGTCCGCACCCAGCTTGTCCATCTTGTTGACGAAGCAGATGCGCGGGACCTCGTACTTGTCCGCCTGGCGCCAGACCTGCTCGGACTGCGGCTCGACACCTTCCTTGCCGTCGAACACCGCGACCGCACCGTCGAGCACCCGCAGCGAGCGCTCCACCTCGACGGTGAAGTCGACGTGCCCGGGGGTGTCGATGATGTTGATCTGGTTGTCGCCCCAGAAGGTCGTGGTAGCAGCCGAGGTGATGGTGATACCCCGCTTCTGCTCCTCTTCCATCCAGTCCATCGTCGCGGCGCCGTCGTGCACCTCGCCGATCTTGTACGTGATCCCCGTGTAGTAGAGGATCCGCTCGGTCGTGGTGGTCTTGCCCGCGTCGATGTGGGCCATGATGCCGATGTTGCGGACCTTGGTCAGGTCTGTCAGCACGTCGCGTGCCACGAGATTCTTCCCCGTTCCTACAGCGGATTCAGCTGTCGAAGCGGTGGGCCGAGGCGGGCAGGAGCCGACCCGACGTCACCAGCGGTAGTGCGCGAAGGCCTTGTTGGACTCCGCCATCTTGTGCGTGTCTTCGCGCTTCTTGACGCTTGCGCCGAGGCCGTTGCTCGCGTCCAGGAGCTCGTTCATGAGGCGCTCGACCATGGTCTTCTCACGACGCTGCCGCGAGTAGGTGACGAGCCAACGCAGTGCAAGGGTGGTGGAACGGCCGGCACGGACCTCGATCGGCACCTGGTAGGTCGCGCCACCGACGCGGCGGCTGCGGACCTCCAGGGTCGGCTTGACGTTGTCCAGCGCACGCTTGAGCGTGACCACCGGGTCGGTGCCGGTCTTGTCCCGGCAGCCTTCCAGCGCCGCGTACACGATGCGCTCGGCCAGCGAACGCTTCCCGTCCACCAGCACCTTGTTCACCAGCTGGGTCACCAGCGGTGAGCTGTACACGGGATCGGCGTGCAGCGGCCGCTTCGGGGCCGGACCCTTGCGGGGCATCAGCTCTTCTCCTTCTTCGCGCCGTACCGGCTGCGAGCCTGCTTGCGGTTCTTCACACCCTGGGTGTCAGCGGAACCGCGGATGATCTTGTAGCGCACGCCGGGGAGGTCCTTAACACGACCGCCGCGAACGAGCACGATCGAGTGCTCCTGCAGGTTGTGCCCCTCACCCGGGATGTAGGCCGTGACCTCGATGCCGCTGGTGAGCTTGACACGGGCGACCTTGCGCAGTGCCGAGTTGGGCTTCTTCGGGGTGGTGGTGTACACGCGGGTGCACACGCCACGCCGCTGCGGGCTCCCCTTGAGCGCCGCGGTCTTGGTCTTCGCGACCTTGTCCTGGCGGCCCTTACGGACCAGCTGCTGGATGGTGGGCATGGACCGGCTTTCTGTCAGCGTTCGCGTCTTCTGGGTACTCGGCCAAGCGCCGCTCGTCCGAGCTCCGCTTGACGCACAGTGCCCCCTGGCGTCGAGCACCTGCAGGCACTGTGTACTTGGGACTCCCCCGCACCACGAGGTCGGGCGTGTCGCCCGCTCCTCGGCCTTGCGGCGCTGATGGCGTCCCAGCGGGAATTACCCCAGTGGGCTGTCAGGAGGAGTTCCGCCGCCCGCGTCGGTGTCCGGGACTGCGAACCGCGGATGGAGCTGCACGCAGTCACCTGTCACGCACGGGCATGCGGATCGACCCGATCGGTCTCGGGTCCGATAAACAAAGATACCCGCCCCGTTCTGAGAGGGTCAAAACGGGGGTCCCATGACCTGCCCGATCGCACCGGCGCTCCTTCGACGTCGCCGGTAGCGGGGCTCGTCGTGTCCGAGCCGCCACTCTACCCACTGCGGCGCGCCACACCGAGACGTCGAGCGGCACTGCGCCCGAAAGTCGCATCACCGGCCACGCTGCGCAGCCGCTCCACTACGGCTCGGTCCAGGCCACGAGCCAGTTCGCCGCGCCGAGCCGCTCCCCGGCAGGCGGACGCTGGCGGACCACGGGACCGCGGTCGTCCCGCAGCGGGCGGGGCTCGTCGCCCGGACCTGCGGCGACGATGGGGACGCCCGCCGCGTCGGCCGCGGCGATCGCGTCGGCCGGTGCCAGCCCGACGACGTCGGGCACGACGACGGGCGACCCGTCGTAGTCGAGTTCGCGGGACACCCCGGCCATCCCAGCACGGTAGCAGCGCCGCGAACCCGCGATCAGCGCACCGCCCGCGCACGGCTCCGGGCCGTCACACCGGGGCGAGCCAGCCGTCCCGCACCAGGTCGGCGACCGTCAGCGGCAGGAAGTAGGCGGTGCCACCACCGACCTGGCCGTGGTCCGGCCGGACCACCGCCGAGACCACCTCGAACCCGGTGGTCACCCGGAACCTGCGGTACTCGCCGGGCGGCGCGTGCACGGGCATCGACCGCTGCGGCAGCGTGGTGCCCGCCACGAAGACGGTGTTGCCCTCCGACGGCCCGAACCGGTCCACCTCGGCGCCTGCCGGGAGCATGAAGACCGTCTTGCGGTCGAAGGCGGTCAGCGGCGGGTCGACCTCGCTCGGCCGGATCATGCACTCGTAGTCGGCCAGCTCCTCCTCCGGCGTGCGCAGGAAGCGCTCCAGGGTCAGGGTCAAGCAGCCGATCAGGTGCGCACCGGCCTCGGCGACGATCGGGAAGCGCGACTCGTCCTTGCGGACGCCCTCGTCCACGCAGTACACCGACCACCACCCGTCGGCCTCGCGCACCATGCTCCAGCCGCCCTCCAGCGGACCGTCGGTGCTGTAGAAGCGCCGGGAGATGCCCAGGCTGGCGATCCGCCTCCGGATCAGCTCGACTGTGTTCTCTGTGTACCCGCCGTCGACCGAGTAGGCGTCGGTGCCCAGGACCAGCGCCTTGGCCTGGTCGATCGCGTGCGCGGCGACGCTGCTCGGAACGCGGTGGGCGTGGCGGCGGACGTGGTCGAGGAACTCGGCGGGCGGGGTGATGTCGTGGTGCTCCAGGTAATGGGCCATCGACAGCGGCCACGCCCAGACGCCGTCGGTGCAGAACACCTTGGGCACCTCCGGCGGGCGGGAGGGGTCGACCTCGTCCTCCGACGTGCTGCGCGCCGACAGCACGACGTGGCCGTTCCACAGGTACTCGGCCAGCATCGCCTTCTCCGAGGCGGTGATCACCGGCCGGAAGACCTGCGGGCGCCCTTCGGAGTCGCGGCCGTCGAACAGCGGTGCCATCCGGACCGGCCCGGGCAGCTCCGCCGCCGACACCAGCTGCTCGCGGTGGTAGCGGATCGCAGGGGCGAGCAGCCACTCGGGCGCGCCGGTGCGGGGCAGGTGCCGCAGCTCGTCGAAGTACTCGCGCTCGTCGCCGGTCTCGCGCGGCCACCGCGGCGGCTCGTGGTCCGGGGCGAACGCCCGCTCGCCGCCGTCGGCGACCTCGACAACGAGGTTGCTCCACGCACCGGTGTCGGGGGTGTAGGTGAGGACGCGGTGCCGCCGCAGCCACTCGACCAGCTCGTGTGGAGCGATCCAGGACAGCTCCGCACCACCGACGACGGCGGTCGCGCTCACCGCGATCCGCTCGCCCAGCGCCGCGCAGGACAGCGACACGCGCTGCCAGCCCTCCGGCGCGAGACGGTGTAGCGCGCCGGCGAGCTCGGCCTCGACGTCGACGCGCAGCACGGGCTCGGTGGCCGGTCCGTACCCCGCGGGCTGCGGGAACGTCGGGCAGCGGGAAGCCGGCACCGGGAGGTGGTCGACGAAGGCCCGCTCGACGCGCTCGGGCTCGACGGGCTCGCCGTCAGCGCGCAGCCCGGCGCCCGGGACCGCCTCCAGCCTGCGCAGCTGCCCATCGACCGAACCCCAGGTGGCCCAGCCCGGCGTACCGGTGATCACTCGTCGTCCCCCTCCAACCTCGTCGCCCGCGGCATCACGCCGTTGATCCGCCGCGGCGCGGGCTTCGGCGCGGGGAACTCCGCGACCGGCTCCTGCGACCGGCGCGGACCCGGCTCCTGCGACCGCTGCTGGTCCGGCTCGTCCAGCGACACCGCACGCATGCGGCGGGTCGGGAACTCGCCCGCCGCCGACGGGGTGGCCGGCCGGGCCGACCGCGGCGGGCGGACCGGGTAGCGCTCGCTCCAGTCCTCGTCCGCGGGCCGGGCCGACTCGTCGGCGTCGGGCTGGAAGGCCCCGACACCGAACTCGGCGACGCAGTCCAGCGCGATCTGCTCCACGACGTCGCGCAGCTCCAGGTCGGCCAGCCAGTCCACCGGCAGCGCCCCCACGCCGAGCAGCGCGCCGACGATGTTGCCGCAGATCGCGGCCGTCGAGTCGCTGTCACCGGAGTGGTGCGCGGCGACCCGCAGCGCCAGCTCGACGTCGTCGCCGCCGACCAGCGCGGCGCAGACCGCGATGCCCAGCGCCTCCTCGCCGACCCAGCCGCCGCCGAGGACCTCCTCCAGCTGCTGCGGGGTCGGCACCCCGCGCTCGGCCAGCTCGACCGCGAGCTTGAGCATCGCGGTGGTCTCGTCGTGGTCCTCCCAGGTCTCCAGCACCTGCAGGGCCAGCCACACGCCGTCGTCCAGGCTCCTGCCCAGCAGCGCCTGCTGGACGATCACGGCCAGCGCACCCGCGGAGTGGAAGCCTGCCGGGTGGCTGTGGGTCAGCGCGGCGGTGCGGGCGGCCAGCTCGAACACCTCGGCCGGCGACGCCGAGTACAGCGCGACCGGGGCGGCCCGCATGACCCCGCCGCAGCCCTTCGAGTCGTTGATCTTCTCGGTGAACGAACCCGCGGGATGGCCGTCGCCGAAACCGGCGAGCGCGCGGAACACGGTCTTGCCCGGCCCGCGGGTGCTGAACAGGCCGGGGACCTCGACGAGCCAGCCGTCCGGTGCCGGGTGCTCGGCGACGAACGGGCCCGCCGCCGACTTCCACGCCACGCCCTGGGTGTGCAGCCAGCGCTGGTAGGCCAGCTGCACCTCGGGGAGCGGGTCGTCGGCGCCCAGCGTGCGCTGGGCGACGCTGCCGCGGATCAGGCCCTCGGCCGTGAACAGGGTCATCTGCGTGTCGTCGGTGATGGCGCCCCGCACGCCGTAGGCGGTGCGCAGCCCGCGGGGCCCCTGTGGGCCGAACCGCGCGGTGATCTCGTCGGCGGAGATGAACTCCAGGTCGGAACCGAACGAGTCGCCCAGCGCGCCGCCGAGGAAGCTGCCCAGCACGCGCTCGGTCAGCGACGGCGCCACGTACTCGGGGGCTTCCGGCTTGGCGTGGCCGCCGGAGGCGATCGCCGGAGCGGCGCCGCTCTCGGCGGCGACCGGCGGTTCGGCCGGAGCCGGGACGAGTTCGACGGGGGTGGCCGGTTCGGTGTGTGCGGCTGGCGCCGCTTCCGGGGTGGTGGGCTCGTGGGTTTCGTCCGCGGGCGCGGTGGTCGGCTCGTCGACCGACGCCGGGGCCGCATCCGAGTCGGCGGTTTCGTCTTCGACGTCGTTCAGGTCGTCGTTCGCGGTGTCTTCCGCCTCGTCCTCGGCGACGTCCGATGCGGCGTAGGTCGTGTGGGTCGTGACCGCCGCAAGCCGCCGCTCGGCAAGGACCGGGCTCTCCACGACTTCCGGAGCGGACGCTTCGGCGCCGATCGCAGCCGGGAACGTCCCGGCCCTGGCCTCCGACTTCCAGTTGTCGGCGGGGTCCTCGACGCCGGTCAGCTCCCCAACGGACGCGGACTGGGCGGGCAGCCCCTCGTCCGGGTCGTAGATGGGCGGTTCGGCCGCGCGCGCGTCATCCGCAAGCGTTCCGTCCGCAAGCGTTCCGTCCGCGAGCGCTTCGTCAGCGAGTGGTTCGTCCGCGAGTGACGGTTCCTCGTCGTCGACGGCCGGGCCGTCCTGATCGTCGGCAGCGGACTCCTCCGCGCCGTCCTCGTCCTCTTCATCGCCGAAGCCGTCGGCGGGAGCCGAGGTCGTCCCCGGTGTTTCGAAACCGTGAAGGTCTTCGCCGTGTGCGCGCACGGCGTCCGCCAGCTCCTCGTCGAAGTCTCCGGCCGACGCCTGCGCGGTTTCCGCGCCGGTGCGAGGTTCCGGCTCCGGCGGCAGGAAGGACCGCGGCTCGTGGTCGCCCGGCTCCGGGATCCGCGGTTCCGGCTCCGGGAAGGTGGGCACACCGGCGCCCGCGACACCGGCGTCCTGCCGCGTCCAGTCGCGGAACGGGCCGGTCACCGGCTGCGGGTCGAACCCCGTCCGCTCCTCCGCGTGCCGGTCGCCGCCGGACGGCGTCTCGGCGAACGACTCCGGCACCGCGGGCGGCTGCCAAACGCTCGCCGGCTCGAAGTCCTCGCGGACGGCAGCCACACCAGAGTGCGGGTCTTCCCAGCCACCGACCACTCCGACCTGCGGACCTTCGCGGCCGGCGGTTTCGCCGGGCTGCCGGTCGTCCGAGGCGAAGACCGCACCGGCCCGCCCGTCCTCCTGGTAGGCGGGCCCGTCCCCGAAGGCGGCGCCCGCCTGCAAGTCCCAGGGGGCGGCGGCCGCATCCGCCTGCCAGTCCTCCTGGTCAGGGGCGAAGCCCACCCGCGACTCCTCCGGAGCGAAGGCGGTACCGACCAGACCCGGCTCGGGCGCTGCGTCGCGCCGCTCCACGGGCTCTTCCACCACGGCGGCGAACCGGCCAGGTGCCCCGTCAGCGGCGTCGGCGGCCGGCACGACGTCGTCGGAACCGATCGGAGGCAGCACCATCGTCGTCTCGACCGCGGCTTCGGCGTCCACCGCGGGCATCGACGCGGTCAGTTCGAGGGGACCGCCGTAACCCGGGCTGCGCTCGTCGACGTAGCGCTGCGCCCACCTGGGCACCGGCGGCGGCGCGAACGCCTCCGAGGCGTCCGCGCACAGCTGCTCGATGATGTCGCGCAGGTCGAGCTGCTCGAGCCAGTGGGAGGGGATCGCCTCCGGCCCGTACAGCGCACCCGCGAGCTGCCCGGCGAGCGCGCCGGTGACCGAGCTGTCGGCGGACTGGTTGACCGCGACCCGCACCGCGTCGGCGAAGTCCGAGGTGCAGCCGACCGAGGCCAGCGCGATCCCGAGCTCCCCCGGCTTGTGGGCGGTGTCGAACTCGATGTCCAGCTGCCCCGGCTCCGGCCTGCGGCCGCGGGTGCCCGCGAACATCGCCGCGTGCACGGTGCGGCGGACGTCGGCGGGCATCCAGGCCGCCGGGAACGCCACGCCGAGGCGCTTGCCGTCTGCCTCCGCGGCGGCGTCCCACAGCGGCACACCGCGGATGAGCTGCGCGAGGACGTCGCTGTGCATCCCGGCGGCGTGCTGGGCGTCCACACCGGTGGTGAACAGCGTCGTGATGCCGGCCGCCACCGAGTACACCAGCTGCGGGGACTCCGACCACACCATCGCCGGTGCCGCCCAGGCCGCGGTGTCGATCAGGCCCGGGTTCGTCGTCGGCGGGTACAGCATGCCGTCGGGACCGTAGGGCGAGCGCATCGCCATCCGCCCCAGCAGCGCGATCGCGTTGCCGGCGGGGTTGCGGGTGGAGTAGAGCTCCTGGCGCTGCAGCAGCCACCCGGTCGGTTCGGGTTCGGAGCGCACGTACGCCGACATCGCGTACTCCCACGGCACGCCCTGGGTGAACAGCCACCGCAGGTAATTCGCCAGCACGTGCGGTGTCGGCGGCTGCGCCGAGCCGGCCGGGTCGGCGGCCTTGGCGCGCAGCAGCGCGTCGAGGGTGAACACGCTCAGCTGCGTGACGTCGCTGACCGCGCCCCGCCGCCCGAAGACGGGGATGAACTCGGTGACGCCCTGCGGGCCGAACCAGCCCTGGATCTCACCGGTCGACATGTCGCGGACCCCGGCGCCGAGCGCGTCGCCGACGGCGCCCCCGAGCATCGCGCCGCGGAAGCGGTCGGCCCAGGTGAGCCGCGGTGGTTCGGACCCGGCCGGTCGAGCGTCGGTCATCGGCATGTCTCCTGTCGGGTCACCAAGCGGGGTAACGCCTGCTCCACGCCGGGTCGGTCGGCGCACCGGGGCTGAACTCGGCCAGCGCGTCCCGCGCCAGGGTGTGGATCACGTCGTGCAGTTCCAGCTTTTCAAGCCACTCCGGAGGAATGGCCTGGTTTCCGTAGATCGCCCCCGCAATGTTGCCGCACACGATGCCGGTGGAGTCGGAGTCCCCCGAGTGGTTCACCGACAAGAGGAGTGCGCTCGGCAGATCGCCGGTGGCCAGGACGGCGTAGAGCCCGATGGCGAGCGCCTCCTCACCGACCCAGCCCTCGCCGAGGGTCTGCTTCAGCTCCTCCGGCGACACCGGGCCCCTGCCGCCAAGGTCCACTGCCGCGTCCAGCGACCGCAGCTGCTCTTCGTGCTCGGGCCAGCGGATCAGCAGCTCCCGGGCGACGCGCACGCTGTCTGCCAGCGGCACGGACCGGATCAGCTGGTGCACGACGACGGCGAGCACGCCCGCGGAGAGGAACCCGCTGGGGTGGCTGTGGGTCAGGGCGGCGGTGTCGACGGCGGCCTTGAACACCTCGGCCGGGTCGTTGGACCACACCGCCACCGGCGCGGCGCGCATGACGCCGCCACAGCCCTTGGAGTCGTTGATCCGGTGCCGCGGCGTGGCGTGCTGGTGCGTCTGCGCGAAGTTCGCCAGGGCCGACATGCAGGTGTTGCCCGGCGCCCGCGGGCTGAACAGCTCGCGGTTGGTGACCAGCCACCCGTCCGGCTGCGCCAGGTGCCGCGCGTAGGGGCCTGCCGCCCGCTCCCACGGCTGGTTCTGCGTGTGGTACCAGCGCTGGTAGGCGTGCTGCACCTCGGGCACCGGATCGCTGTCGACCGGCTTGATCCGCCGCGCCACATGCGCCCGGATCAGCCCTTCGAGCGTGAACAGCATCATCTGGGTGTCGTCGGAGATGTGGGCGAGCCCGTCCCGCAACACCGGCCCGGTCACCCCGTCCGGCCCGTGGTGCCGCCGGATCATCTCGATGTCGTTGAACTCGATCGCATACCCCAGCGCGTCCCCCATCGCCCCGGCCAGCATGCTCCCGAGGAACCGCTCGTGGGCATTGGGCTGCGGTGGTCGGTCGCTCGCACCCTGCTGCACAACATGCGCCGTACCGGCATCGAGACGGGAAGGGACGGGGAAGCGTCGACGCCACTCGGCGTCGTCCCACCGTTCGGTCCGCGGCCCGTCCTCGAACTCCATCCCGAAGTCCACGAACACCTGTCCACGAGGGTCAGGATCCGGCGAACTCGATGCTGCGGCGTCGTCCTCGTCCTCAAGGTCCAACATCACATCGTTCGACGAGCGCAGAACTCCCGACAACTGCCCGGTGAGCAGTCCCAGCAGGGGGGCATTCGCCGCGGCTCGTGCGACGACGCGCAGTGAGCTCGTGAACGATGCGGTGCCCCGTACCGCCGCCACGGCGGCGTTGAACAACTCCGCCACCGAGAATCCGTCGCCCACCAGGGCCGACACCCGCGTCTCGTCGAGAACGTCCGCGGCGCCGGCGGCGGGGAACTCGAACGCCGTACGCGAAAGCAACGCGCGCAACCGCTGGGCAGCCGGCTCCGGACGCGCGCGAAGAGCCTCGATCAGCGCGAACAAGGCGCGGCCGAACGGATCGCCGGAAACGATCCTGTGCAGCATCGCGGTGTGCGCGGCGGCCGTCACCCGTGCTTCCTCGTCGAGGTCCCACTGCCTCGACATGGCGAGGACCAGCTCCAGCTTCTCGCCTGCGCTGTGGGTCTCCGGTGACATGGCGAGACCCGCGCAGAACGACACAGCCCAATCCAGACGAGGCAATGTGGAATCGTCGGTGGGTAAACGGACCTCTTGCAGCTCGAGCTCCACCCCCTGGCGTCGCGCTGTGCTCAGGGAGATCAGCAGTTCGATACCGCGCACGGTCTGCTCGACGAACGGGTCGATGCCCGATCTGGTCCGCCAATGGACAGCGCGCCGGAAAACGGTCGGCTCGCTGACGTCTTGCGACGGCTCCGACGTGGCAACGGCACCAGCCGCTACCCCGGCGCTGCCGCCGTGGACCAAGCCGAAGAGGAACGCCAGCGGAAAGGTGCCCCACGGCGCGTCGCTGCCAGCGGTGTCGGGTGCCGCTCCATCGGGATCGCGGTTGGCGGCCCGATCGCCCCAGCTCTGGAGAGCGCCCAGCGGCAACCGCACGGATACCGGGCTCGACGGGTCGAGCACGATCTCCACCTGCGCGGACATCGTCGCGAGGGTCCGCCCCGACAGCTCGACGGTCTTCGCCGTTTCGGGAACCAGATGCGGGGAGCTGTAGACGATGACGTTGGCGGGGCCGTCGCCTCGATCGACGACCGCGACCCCGGTGCCCTTCTCGTCGGCGGCAGCGAGCACCGTGCCTTCGACGAGCTTCTCGGCAAGCCTGTCTTCCGATCCGTAGCCGGTGGCGGTGAGCTGCACCAACATTTCCAGCTCGGTGCGTGGTGCCCGGAACCCCATGGCTACCGGGGAGGGCCGGTACTGCGGGTTCGGCTGGAAGTTCTCGTCGAACTCGCCGTCCGGCCCGATCCGGTACCAACCCGCGATCCCCCACGCGGGCACCTCACCGTTCGGGTCGAAAAACGGGTCGATCACGTAGTGCCACGAGTCCGGCGTCTGCTTCGCGGCAGCTCGCATCTCCGGCGTGATGGCGTGGATCGGGGGCCTGTCCGTCATCGGTTGCACACATTTCCGCTAGTTGCTAAGTCGCCGACTTCCACTCGAGGCGGACCACCACTCGGCGCTCGGTCCAGATCAGCCGGCACCGGGGGGCACGAAGTCGGCGAACCGCTCGCGAGGGATCCAGGTGACGGTCTCGTCCCCCGAACTGGTTCGTTCGATCATGAATGCGCCGGTTATGTAACGGGCGTCCACCCCACCGGCGAAGGCGATCTCCTGCTCGCCACCATAGATGCGGTTGTCCATGCTCCGGTTCACGTTGAGCCCGCCGGGCGCCTCCATCGCGTAGACGAAGTCCACGTTCCCGGGGCCCCGGACGATCGACCGCTTCATGGTCTCGCGGAGGTCGGTCGAGGTCGACACGAAGTGCGACCACTCGTTGAGGTCGACGTGGCGGTAGAGATCGTAGCCGTGCCCTTCGTGAGTGTCCGGGCGTTCTCGCGGACGGAAGCCACCGTCGGCCAGGATCTCCGCGGGGGACCTCCTGTCATGCCGGTAGACCGGTCCGAAGCCTTCCTGGATCCGCAGGTTCGGGTTCGCGGCGTGCAAGGCCTGCGCGTCGAGCCCCGTCGGGTCGGGCGCCGCGGCGAACTCCCGCGACCCGAGGTCGCTCGGTCGGTCGACGAGCGGCACACCGTACTCCTCGGCGAGCCGGGCGAGCCGGGGGTAGTCGGCAGCGGAGACCTTGTCCGGCGGCACCGGACTCTGGTTGAAGACCTCCTGCCGGAGCTTCGCCCGCTCGGCGATCCACCGGTTCTGCGGCGCCTGGCCCGCGGGCATAGGGCCCAGCTTCTCTTCAACCTGCTGCAGCAACTCGGTGCGCCGAGCCTGCGCCTTCTCGCGGATCATTTCCACGCGCTCGTCGAAGGTCGGGCGCTGATCGGTACCTGGGTCCGCAGGGCTCCCATCCCGATGCGGCGCGTGTACCTCACTCGCTGGTGCTTGCTGCGGCCGATCGGACTCGCTGGCACGTACGCGGTCCGGCGCCTCCGGACCGTGCCCGGGTCCCGTCCGTGGCGTGGAAGGTTCTGGTGCGCCGACCTTGGGGCCACTGACGTCCAAAGGCGGTGTGGCGCTCCTCGGTGATGCCTGCCCGGTCACGGGACGCCCACTGGGTACCTCGGATGACGTTGTGGACCGAGGTGGCACGGCATCAACCGGTTGCTGGTGAGCGGCCGGCGGTTGCACCGGCTGTTGACGCGGAGGAGGCGTTGCAGCGGCAGGACGCACGTCGGCTTGTCGCGGTGGAGTGCCGCCGTGCTGCGGAGTTCGCTCGTATCCGTGATGGGGTGGCTGACCGCCCTCGGCGTTCCGCGGTGGCTGAGCGGCAGGCGCCGCGGGGTGCGCCTGCTGCCCGGGCGTATGCGGCGTCAGTTGCTGGTTCGGCGCCTGTGGAGACGTCGGCCCAGGGGGAGTCGGTGTGCGAGTGCTCGGCACGAACTGCCCGTTGCCGTTGACGTATCCGAGAGGTTCCAGTCGCTGCGTATGGGGGTTGAACCGCGCGAGGTCGTGGTACTGGCTCCCGTCGAAGTGGACCGGGACCCAGCGGCCCGCGTCGTCGGTGCGGCCGTGGGCGATCCAGCGCCCGCGGTCGTCGAAGTGGCCGTTCGGGACCAGGCGGCCGTTGGGCTCGACGTGGCCGGGGACCCAGCGGCCCTGGGCGTCGACCTGGCCGTGCGGGTGCCACCTGCCGTAGGCGTCGATGTGGGCGTGGGGCACGAACTCGCCGCTTGGCGAGATGTGTCCGGGGATGTCGGTGCCGTAGGCGTCCTTGCGGTGGTGGATACCTGAGAAACGCGGGCCGCCCGGGTGGTGGAACTCCTTCGGGGCCTGCGGATGGTCGGGAGGGATACCGCGGCGGACGGCGTCTTGGGCTTGGGCGCCGTGTTTGACCCATTGCGGGTCGTGACCCGGCGGGAAGGGGCTGTCGTGGACGGCCTTGGTGCCGTCAGGGCTGTGGCTGACCCACTGGCCCGGGTCGTCGAAGTGCGGTTGCGGCGCGCCGGAGGAGTCGACGTCGAAGGACGCCCTGTCCCCACTGGCGTACATGTTGCCGTAGTTGTCGACCCATGCGTCGGTCTTGGGCGCCAGCACCTCGACGCCGAGTTCTTTCGACAGTTGCTCGGCGAAGTTCGGGCTGCCGTCGGGTGTGTCGGCGCCCGTCCTGCACGACAGCAGCCGGATCGGCTCGCCCTGCCTGTAGCCCGGCGAAGCCTTGATGACCTCGGCGAGTTCCTTGGCGCTGATGTCGTGACCGCCGAACTTCACGCCGGTCGGACTGCCGTGGACCTCGACGGTGAAGCGCTTCGGATCCGGCATCGCCGTACCGATCCGCTGCGCCCGCACGTCGGGCACCGGGGCATCGTGCTTGCGGATCAGCGACAGCCCGGCCTGGTTCAGCTGGATGTCGAAGCGGTCGTTGCCCAGCCTCGCCTTGAGGTCGTCGGGCAGCTTCGGAGGACGCGTGTGCCCCAGGTGCCGTGCGTACTCGTGGTGCCAGGGGTTCTCCGGCGGTTCCTCCGCCGCCATCGACTCCGTCGTGGAACGCGGCGGCACCTCCGGCTCGGGTGTCGAGGACGGGGGCTGGGATGTGTCGGCGGCCGGGGGCCGGTGGTAGCCGAGCGACTCGGCGCGGATCTTGGCGTCCTCGGCCATCCTCCGCTGCCAGCCGGGACCGAAGTGCGGCTCACCGTGGCCCTTGATGTGGCCGAAGTCGGTCGGCTTGACGCCCGCCCACGGGTAGTGGTCGGGCTCGGCGGCGACCCGGCGGTCGGGGGCATCGGGGCGGGAAGTGGCGGAGTGGGGGCTGTTGGTGCGCGGGCCGTCGGGACGCGGAGCGTCGGGACGCGGAGCATTGGCCTGCGGGGCGCCCGGGCGGGAAGCGTCCGGGCGGGAAGCGTCGGGACGCGACGCACCGGGCCGAGGGGCATCGGTACGTGGCGCGTCAGGGCGGGGTCCGTTCGAGTTGGGAGCGTCCGGGCGCGGGGCGCCCGGGCGAGGTGAGTTCGGGGCAGGGCCGCCCGGACGGTGGGAGTCCGGCCGCGGCCCGCCCGGCCGCTGGCCGGGCGCCGCCGGCCGCGGCCACCGCGCTGGCCAGCAGCAGGTTGAGGTAGCCGTGGTGCGTGAAGCCGGTGCCCGCGTCGCGGTGGCGAACGGCGTGGTGCAGTCCGGCGGTGGCCTTGAACGGAACAGTCCGGGCCCGCCGGCCCGCGCCCGCGGGGGCTGTCCGGGCCCGCCGGGGCGCGCCCGGCTGCGCCGGGGCTTCCCGGCGTCCCGGTCCAGCCGCCACCGGTGCCGGGACGCGATCCGCGTCCGGCCGGAGGTGCGCCACCGGCTGAGGGCGCGCCTCCCGCCGGACCGCCCGCAGGGGTGCCGCCCATGGCGTTGCCCGCCCCGGGCCCGGAGGGTTGGTCGGTGCGTGGCGCGGACGGTGGGGGCGTGGAAGAGCCGAGGTCGGGCCGAGCCGGTGCATCCACATTGGACGCCGTTGTAGCGGCGGGTCCGTCTGGCCGCCGGGGCGCATCCGGACCCGTAGGAGCGCCTCCAGCGGATGGAGCAGCCCCAGCGCTCGGAGATGAGCCGGGATGAGGAGAAGAAGAGCCGGAGTGAGGAGAAGAGCCGGAACCAGGGGAAGAGCCAGAGCCCGGCGACGAACCAGAGTCAGCGGACGTACCAGAGCCCGGCGACGAACCGGAGACAGGCGAAGAACCGGAATCAGGAGAGAAACCGGCGCTGGGAGAGGCACCGGCTACCGGGGAAGTCCCCGTACCGGGCGAGGAGTCGACGCCGCCGGATGCACGCGGGCTTTCGGGAGACGCGGCCGCACTCGGCGCTTCCGGGGTGGAGCGGGTGGATTGCCCAGCCTCAGGGCTCGGCCCCGCACCCCGACCGTCGGCGGTCGAACCCCGGCCAGGAGCCTCTGGCGCGGAGCCGCCGCTCTGACTGTCCGGGGTGCTCTGCGGTCCGCCGGTGTCGCGTCCGAACGAGTTCGTCGAGGATGGCGAGTCTCCGTCGGGGTGGGCGGAGCTGTTGCCGACGCCCGACCCCGGCCCATCACCAGACCCCGGCCCATCACCAGACGCCGGCCCACCACCAGACGCCGAACCGTCACCCGACCCCGGGCCATCACCGGACCCCGGATCACCACCGGATCGCGGAGACTCATCGGATCGCGGCGAGTCACCAGCCCCCGAACCAACACCTGAGTCCGAACCATCACCGGCCCCCGGGCCATCACCGGACCCCGAGCCAGGACCCGACCCCGTGCCCGGCGCGTCGGCCGCGCCCACAGCACCGCCGCCATCCCCGGCACCGTCCGCACCGGCGCCATCCCCGGCACCGCCGCCGTCCGCAGCACCGCCACCGGCGCCGTCCCCACTACCGGCACCGCTACCTGCGCCGCCACCGCCACCGGAGCCATCGCCGTCACCGTCACCACCGCCGGGGGCGTCCGGGCCGCCGAACTTCGCCTGGTGCTTGCCGACGATGTCGGTGCCCAGGACGTCGTCGACCTTGCCCCAGCTCTTCTCGGCGAGCTTGTCGGCCATCTTGCCGGGTACGTCGATCTTGTCGGCGACCTTGCCCGCCCACTGCGCCGCGTTCCCCACCTTGTCGGCGACCGGCTTGGTCAGCTTGCCGAGGGCCTTCATGACCTCGCCGAACACCTCGGCCATGCGGGCCAGCTTCGGCGCCACGTTGCTGATCGTCTTGATCAGCTTCTGCACGATGTCGGCGATCTTGGCGACGGTCTTGCCGATGAACGCGACCGCCTGCGGCACCACCCACGCCAGCGACGCGATGGGCGGGAGCAGCGCTTCGAGCGCGTAGGTGATCAGCCGGGAGATGCAGTCGGCCACCAGGTCGCGGACGAACTCCCGGACGAAGGAGACGACCTCGCCCATGATCGTCACGACGGTGCTGATGGTCCCCGCCAGCTCGGCCGCGGCGTTGAGCGCCTGCCCCTTCTCGGCGGCGTGCGCGCGGTAGGCGTCACCGGCCGCGCCGGTCCAGCCCGCGGTGTCGGCCGCCGTCGCGGCGGCGTAGGAGGCGGCGGCCTCGCCGACCGCCTCGGAGACCTTCGTCCAGGTGGCCCCGTACGCCTTGACTCCGTCAGGGTCGCCTGCGAACCAGTCCAGCGCCTCCTTCAGGGGTTCCACGTGCTCGATGAGCCAGGACAGCCCGTAGGAGAGCAGGGTGCCGACGGGGTCGACGGCGAGGCTGACGCCCTCCATCACCATGCCGCCCCAGGCGAAGCCCGACTCCACCCAGCTGGAGCCGTCGTTGAGGCTGCTGACGTCGTGGTAGGACTCCAGGATCCCGACGCCCTTGAAGCCGTCCGGGGTCGCGTTGGGGTCCTTGGGCAGGGTGCTCTCGGTGACGACGAGCGGGTTGTCGGTCATCGGCCCAGCTCGCCGAGCATGCTGGAGTTGTCGTCGTCGACGGCCTGGTACTCCTCGGCGGTGGCGCGGACGTTGTCGGCGACCTCCCGCATGGCCTCCACTGCCTTGCGCAACGTCTCGACGCCGTTCTGCTCCACCGACTCGATCATGAACGCGAAGGGCTGGCAGAGGATCCCGTAGGCGTCGTTGTTCAGCGTGACCTCCTGCGAGGCGTCGACGGCCGTGCCGAGCCGGTCGACCACACCGTCCACCTTGGACGCGTGGGCGCGCAGTCCCTCGATGACGACGTTCATCTCATCGGCCACGACGGCCTCCCCCCGAATGCGAAAGATCAGCGCAGGAACGAACCGCTTCCGTAGTCCTCGTCGAAGTCGTCGTCCGGCCGCCTGCGCTGGGGCGGTCGCGACGGGGCCTGCCCGGGCGCCTGGCGCGGCGGCGCGGGTCGCGACGGCGGCTCGTGGTCGTCCTCGACGCGGTAGTCCATCTCTTGGACTCCCGTGTGCCGCGAGCGCACCTGGTCGTCCTGGTCTTCCTCCGGGGGTTCCGGGAACCGCGCCCTGAGCTGACCGACGATGTGCTGTCCCGCGGAGTCGTCAGAGCCGACGGTGTCGGCGACCGCCCGCTCCATCAGCTCCGGGATGCGTGACTGGGCGACCCGCAGGGTGCGCATGATCTCCGCCGACAGTTGCGACATCGGCCGGGCGGAGGCGCTCTCGGCGATCTGGATCCCGGTCAGGATGCCGTTGGAGGCGACGGTGAGCTCGACGGTGCCGTCGCGGGAGGACTCGGTGACCGAGATCTGCTCGACCTGCTCGCTCATCCGGTTGAACTTCTCGGCACGTTCCGTGGCTCGTTCCTGCCACTCCCGGACCATGCGCTCGGTCGCGCTGGTGTCCCCGAACATGCCCCACGCTCTTCCGTCGTCGCCGAACTCCGGTTGCGGCAGAGAACGCTACCAATCCGATCAACGAAGGCCGGCGGGTTCCCGGAGATCGCACTGTATCCGTCGTCACCCACCTTCGGAGCAATGCGGCGCGGCCGGCACGACCAGCGGGCGACGGGCGACGGGCGACGGGCGGAAACGAGCACGGCCAACCGCCGGCGACCAGAAGCACCTCGGTTGCCGCACCGGCTGCTCGCGCGACTCACGCTGGTGCGCCGCCGGGCTTGGGTAGGGTCCGGTCCCGTGAGGATGTCGCGGTCCAGTCCCCAGCTCGACCTGCACCTGGACTGGGACGGCCGGGCGGACAGCCGCGGGCTCGCAGCCGCGCTGCGCACTGCGATCCGCGACGGAAGGCTCCCGGCGGGCAGCCGGGTCCCTTCGACGCGCGCCCTCGCCCAGGACTTCGGCATCGCGCGCGGCACGGTCACCCGCGCTTACGAACAACTCGTCGTGGAGGGGTTCCTGCTGTCCAGGCAGGGCGCGCCGACGACCGTCGCGGCCCGGTTGGGCGACCCGGACGACGTGGAGGACGTGCCGCCGACCGCGGACTGGTCGGTCCCGCACTGGGACTTCCGGCCCGGCCGGCCGAACCTGAGCGCGTTCCCGCGCCGAGACTGGCTCGCCGCGGGCAGGCGCGCCATGCGCGACGCCTCCCCCGGCGACCTCGACTACGGCGACGTGCAGGGACACCCGGCGCTGCGGGAGGCCCTGGCCGACTACCTGGGCCGGGTGCGGGCGGTGGTGACCACACCGGATCGGATCGTCATATGCAACGGCTACAGCCAAGCGTTGTGGCTGCTCAGCAAGGCCCTTCAGGACATGGGCCGGGACGCGGTCGACTTCGAGGACCCTTCGCTGCCACAACTGCGCGCCATCCCGGCCAGCCTCGGGCTCACCGTGCGGGGCGTGCCCGTCGACGAAGGCGGCATCGACGTCTCGGCGCTGCGCGGTGACGCCGTGGTGGTCACGCCCGCGCACCAGTTCCCGCTCGGCACCACCATGGGGTCGGCCCGCCGCACCGAACTCGTGCGCAGCGCGAAGACCGGCGAGCGGCTGGTCGTCGAGGACGACTACGACGGCGAGTTCCGGTTCGACCGGCAGCCAGTGGGGTCGCTGCAAGGGATGGCGCCCAACCACGTCGCATACGCGGGCACCGCGAGCAAGACGCTCGCACCCGCACTGCGGCTGGCGTGGCTGGTGCTGCCGCCGCACCTGGTGGAACGGGTGCGGACGCACAAGCGGCACGGCGGACTGCACGCGCCGATGCTCGAACAGCTCACGCTTGCCGAGCTGATCCGTTCCGGGGCCTACGACCAGCACGTGCGCCGCTCGAGGGCGACCTACCGGTGGCGGCGGGAACGGCTGCTCGAAGCGCTCGACGGGCTGCGACTGCGTCACGTGCCGTTCCCGGCGGCCATCGATGCCGGTCTGCACCTGACCATCCAGCTCGACCCCGAGGGGCCGGCGGAGCAGGAGGTGCTGGCCAGGGCCCGCAAGCGCTCGGTCGACTTCGACCTGTTGGGGCCGTGCTGGGCCACGCGCGGCGAGCACCCGGCGGGAGTGGTGATCGGCTACGCCGCCCCGGCGGACGACGCCTTCCGGCCCGGACTGGACGTGCTCATGGAGGTCCTGGACCGCTAGGTTCTGTTTCACAAGCGGCGCAGCCGCTTGCGGTGTGGGACTCAGCCCGACCACCCGCCGGGTTCTCAGCCGTCGTCTCGCGAGGACAATTTCGACGCCGCGTATCGGACATACATCAGTCGGAGATCCCGGAGCGAGAAGGCGGCTGAGGTTCCGCCAGGCGACCCACTACGCGAACCACATCCGAAACACGTCCTAGAGGCGCCGCCCGAGTGGTGTCGCTAGGACTCGTCCGTCGCCGCGGTAACCGGGGCGGGCTTGCCGAAGAACCGCAGGAGCCTGCGGTTGACGTCGGCGGCGTTGCCGGTGGGCACGCCGTGATGGCTGACTCCGGGCAGCACGCCGGTTTCCACGTGCGGCACGACCCGGCGGGCGCGGGCGATGAGCTTGCGGATGTCGTGGGCCTTGCTGTTCTCGGCGACCAGCACCAGCGTGGGTACCGACAGCTCGGCCGGCTTCGGGTTCGGCTTGATGACCACCTTCGCGCCGACGAACGACGCCGCCAGCGCCTGGATCTCCAGGCATGCCGGGTCCATCGGCGCTCCGCCAGTCTCCCAGCGCAGGAAGTCGCGGGTCCGCTTCGCGTTCGGCCACAGCATCGGGACGGCGCGCATCAGGTAGGAGAGCTTCCACCGGGCGAAGCAGGCCGTCGGATCCAGCAGCGCCAGCTGGTCCACTCTGGACGAGTACAGGGCGTAGTGCAGCGCGATCCACGCCCCGTAGGAGTGCCCGCACATGCGGGCCCGGTCGACCTCCAGGTGGTCCAGCACCGCGTCCAGCCACGCCATCAGGTCGGCAAGCGCCGTGATCGGCCGGCCGTCGTGGACGCTGCGGCCCGCGTCGCCGATCTGGTCGACGGCGTAGACCCGGTGGCTGCGGCTGAGCTCCCCGACGTTGGCGAACCACACCATCGACGTCGTCCCGGCACCGTGCAGCAGGAACAGCGGAGGTCCGTCGCCGCACGCGTGGACCCGGGTGCTGCCGTAGGGCGTCGGGACGTCGAGCGCCTCCACGTCGTCGGGCCACCGGGCGAGTACCGAGTCGTACACCGCGGAGAAAGCGGCCTCGCACTCTGCTGTCGGGAACGCCATGACTCACCTCGATCATCGCTGCTCTCGCTGATGGATAGTACGGCCGGGAGCGCGATGATCAGGGATTTCCGCGTGCGGGTCGGACGCGGGCGCCGGTCCGCGCCCGTTGAACGCGTTCCCTGGCGACGCCACCATCGGGGAGGCCCAGTATCTTGACTCGCCGCGACCACCAAATCAGGGAACACCTGTTCTATTCTGAGCCGCGCCGGTGACATCGAGGGAGAAACGTTGAGCGAACAGGAAACAGGTCAGGAGCAGACCGCGGGGACCGACCAGGACACCGCCGAGGCGGGCTCGGAGTCGAGCCAGGCTCCGGCGGCCGAGTCCGCGGCGGCCGAGGCCGCCGACTCCGCGCCGAAGAAGCCGCGTGCCCGCAAGCAGAGCACCGCCAAGAAGACCCGCACGGTCGAGCTGACGCTGACCGTGACGGGTACCGCCGAAGGTGAGTGGCAGGCCGACCTGCTGCACCAGGGCAAGCGCGTCGTGCAGGGCCTGCAGGTGCCGGCCGCCGCGGTGTCCAAGGCCGCCGCCGAGCTGCACTCCGACATCTCCGAGGCGATCGACGGCGTGATCAGCGCCGCCCGCGAACAGCACGAGGCCAAGCTCGCCGAGCTGGAGGCCGAGGTCGAGCGGGTCCGCAAGGCCCTGGCCGAGCTCGAGGGCTGAATCCAGCAACACCCAGGCCCGTGGGGCCTTCCGGTCGCGGACGCCGGGAGGCCCCACGGGCTTTTTCGGTGCCCGGCGGGCTTTCTCAGTGCCCGGCGACGCCTCCGCCTGCATTCCGGAGTAGCCACCCAGGAACGCCGAAGGGCCCCTGTCCGGAGGAGTCGGACAGGGGCCCTGAGGCTCGCGGCCGGATCCCGGGCGAGCCCGGGATCCGGCCGTGACGTCAACTTCAGCGGTAGTCGCGGCCGAAGTCGTAGTCGTCCAGCGGAACCGCGGCACCGGTGCCGGTACCGAAGACATCCGGGGTGTAGTAGCCGTCGTCGTAGGACGGGATCGCGTAGGCCGCGGCCCGCGCCTCCTCCGTCGGCTGCACCTGGATGTTGCGGTAGCGGTTGATGCCGGTACCGGCCGGGATCAACTTACCGATGATCACGTTCTCCTTCAGGCCTACCAGCTTGTCACTCGCGCCCTCGATCGCGGCGTTGGTGAGGATCCTGGTCGTCTCCTGGAAGGAGGCCGCCGACAGCCACGACTCGGTGGCCAGCGACGCCTTGGTGATGCCCATCAGCACCGGACGACCCGAAGCCGGGTCGCCGCCCTCGGCCACCACGCGCCGGTTCTCGCCCTCGAACTGCGAGCGCTCGACCGGCGAGCCGGGCAGGAACTCGGTCGCACCGGAGTCGATGATGATGACCCGCCGCAGCATCTGCCGGACGATCACCTCGACGTGCTTGTCGTGGATGCCCACACCCTGCGAGCGGTAGACCTCCTGGACCTCGCGGACCAGGTGGAGCTGCGCCTCGCGGGGGCCCATGACCCGCAGCACCTCGTGCGGGTCGACCGCACCTTCCAGCAGCTGCTGGCCGACGTCGACGTGGTCGCCGTCGGTGATCTGCCGCTCGGTGCCGTCGACCGAGATCGCCGCGAGCCGCTGCCGCTTGGACAGCTTGTCGTAGACGATCTCCTCGCTGCCGTCGTCCGGGATGATCGTGATCTTCCAGTACCGGTCGTTGTCCTCCATCCGGATCCGGCCGGGGGCGTCGGCGATCGGCGCCTTGCCCTTCGGGACCCGGGCTTCGAACAGCTCCTGCACACGCGGCAGACCGGTGGTGATGTCGTCACCGGCGACACCGCCCTGGTGGAAGGTACGCATCGTCAGCTGCGTGCCCGGCTCACCGATCGACTGGGCGGCGACGATGCCGACGGCCTCGCCGACGTCCACCAGCTTGCCGGTGGCCATCGAACGGCCGTAGCAGACCGCGCAGACGCCGACGCCGGACTCGCAGGTCAGGACGCTGCGGACCTTGACCTTGGTGATGCCGGCGGCGAGCAGCTTCTCGATCGCCGGGTCGCCCAGGTCCGAACCGCGGGCCAGCACGACGTTGCCGTCGGCGTCGGTGACGTCGTCGGCCGTGGTGCGGGCGTAGACGCTGGTCTCGACGTGCGCGTCCCGGAGGATCTTGCCGTCGGGCAGCTTCTCCGCGATCGGCATCCGGATGCCGCGCTCGGTGCCGCAGTCGGTCTCGCGGACGATGACGTCCTGCGAGACGTCCACCAGACGACGGGTCAGGTAACCCGAGTCGGCGGTCCGCAGCGCGGTGTCGGCCAGACCCTTGCGGGCACCGTGGTTGGAGATGAAGTACTCCAGCACCGACAGGCCCTCGCGGAAGTTCGCCTTGATCGGGCGCGGGATGTACTCACCCTTCGGGTTCGACACCAGACCACGCATACCGGCCAGCTGGACGACCTGGGTCATGTTACCGGCGGCCCCGGACTTGACGATCATGCTGATCGAGTTGTCCTCGGGGAAGTTCGCCTCCATGGCCTCGGCGACCTCGTCCTTGGCCGCCGTCCAGACCTTGACCAGCTCGGCGTTGCGCTCCTGGTACGACAGCGCACCGCGGCGGTAGCGCTTCTCGACCTGGTCGGCCTTGGCCTCGTAGCCGTCGAGGATCTCGGTCTTGTTCGGCGGCACGACCACGTCGGAGATCGACACGGTCACGCCGGAACGGGTGGCCCAGTGGAAACCGGCGTCCTTGAGCTTGTCCAGCGTCTGGGCGACGGTGACCATCGGGTACCGCTCGGCGAGGTCGTTGACGATCGCCGCCTGCCTCTTCTTCGGCAGCAGGTCGTTGACGAACGGGTAGTCCTCGGGCAGCAGCTCGTTGAACCACACCCGGCCCAGGGTCGTCTCGGCCAGCCACGGCTGACCGGGCTCCCAGTCCTCCGGGCGCTGCTCGGCGTTGGGCACCAGGTCGCGGACCCGGATCCGGACCTTGGCCTGCAGGTCCAGCCCGCCGCGGTCGAAGGCCATGATCGCCTCGCCGACCGAGGAGAAGGACTGGCCCTCGCCCTGGGCACCGTCCACCTGACGGGTCAGGTGGTACAGGCCGGTGACCATGTCCAGACGCGGCATCGCCAGCGGCCGGCCGGAGGCCGGCGACAGGATGTTGTTGCTGGACAGCATCAGGATGCGGGCCTCGGCCTGCGCCTCGGCCGACAGCGGCAGGTGCACCGCCATCTGGTCACCGTCGAAGTCGGCGTTGAAGGCCTCGCAGACCAGCGGGTGCAGCTGGATCGCCTTGCCCTCGACCAGCTGCGGCTCGAAGGCCTGGATGCCCAGGCGGTGCAGCGTCGGAGCACGGTTGAGCAGCACCGGGTGCTCGGCGATGACCTCTTCCAGCACGTCCCACACCTGCGGGCGCTGGCGCTCCACCATCCGCTTGGCGGACTTGATGTTCTGCGCGTGGTTGAGGTCGACCAGCCGCTTCATGACGAACGGCTTGAACAGCTCGACCGCCATCTCCTTCGGCAGACCGCACTGGTGCAGCTTGAGCTGCGGGCCGACGACGATGACCGAACGGCCGGAGTAGTCGACGCGCTTGCCGAGCAGGTTCTGGCGGAACCGGCCCTGCTTGCCCTTGAGCAGGTCGGACAGCGACTTCAGCGGCCGGTTGCCCGGGCCGGTCACCGGACGCCCGCGACGGCCGTTGTCGAACAGCGCGTCGACGGACTCCTGCAGCATCCGCTTCTCGTTGTTGACGATGATCTCGGGCGCGCCGAGGTCGATCAGCCTCTTGAGGCGGTTGTTGCGGTTGATGACCCGGCGGTACAGGTCGTTGAGGTCGGAGGTCGCGAAGCGGCCACCGTCGAGCTGCACCATCGGGCGCAGGTCCGGCGGGATGACCGGCACGCAGTTGAGCACCATGCCGCTCGGGTTGTTGCCGGTGGCCTGGAACGCCGCGACGACCTTCAGCCGCTTGAGGGCGCGCAGCTTCTTCTGGCCCTTGCCCGAGCGGATGGTCTCGCGCAGCTGCTCGGCCTCGGCGTTGATGTCGAAGTCCTGCAGCAGCGCCTGGATCGACTCCGCGCCCATGCCGCCGGTGAAGTACTCGCCGAAGCGGTCGTAGAGCTCGCGGTAGAGCAACTCGTCGGCGATGAGCTGACGGGGCTCCAGCTTGGTGAAGGTCTCCCAGATCTCGTCGAGCTTGTCGAGCTCGCGCTGCGCGCGGTCGCGCAGCTGGCGCATCTCGCGCTCGCCGCCCTCCTTGACCTTGCGGCGGACGTCGCTCTTGGCGCCCTCCTGCTCCAGCTCGGCCAGGTCGGCTTCCAGCTTCTGGGCGCGGGCCTCCAGGTCCGCGTCGCGCTGGTCGGCGATCTGCTTGCGCTCGACACCGATCTCGGCCTCGAGGGTCGACATCTCGTTGTGCCGCATCTCGGTGTTCACCGAGGTGATCACGTAGGCGGCGAAGTAGATGATCTTCTCGAGGTCCTTGGGGGCCAGGTCGAGCAGGTAGCCCAGCCGGCTCGGCACGCCCTTGAAGTACCAGATGTGGGTCACCGAGGCGGCGAGCTCGATGTGGCCCATCCGCTCACGACGCACCTTGGCACGGGTGACCTCGACACCGCAGCGCTCGCAGATGATGCCCTTGAAGCGCACCCGCTTGTACTTGCCGCAGTAGCACTCCCAGTCCCGGGTCGGACCGAAGATCTTCTCGCAGAAGAGCCCGTCCTTCTCCGGCTTCAGGGTGCGGTAGTTGATCGTTTCGGGCTTCTTGACCTCGCCGTACGACCACTGGCGGATGTCGTCGGCCGTGGCGAGGCCGATGCGGAGTTCATCGAAGAAGTTGACGTCAAGCACGTCGGGTCTTCTCCCTTTGTCGGAAGGTGCTGCCGGCGGGCGACAGCGGATGCCAGGTTGGGTCGGACGCCGGTCCGCGCAGTTCGGCTACGCGGACCGGCGGCGAGGTCATTGGACGACGTCGTCCACGGAGGGCGACTCGTTGCGGGACAGGTTGATGCCGAGGTTGGCCGCGGCACGCTCCAGGTCCTCGTCGTCGCCGTCGCGCATCTCGATCGCGGCACCGTCGCTGGAGAGCACCTCGACGTTCAGGCACAGCGACTGCAGCTCCTTGAGCAACACCTTGAACGACTCCGGGATGCCCGGCTCGGGGATGTTCTCGCCCTTGACGATCGCCTCGTAGACCTTGACGCGGCCGACCACGTCGTCGGACTTGATCGTCAGGAGCTCCTGCAGCGTGTACGCGGCGCCGTAGGCCTGCATGGCCCAGCACTCCATCTCACCGAAGCGCTGGCCACCGAACTGCGCCTTACCGCCCAGCGGCTGCTGGGTGATCATCGAGTACGGACCGGTCGACCGGGCGTGGATCTTGTCGTCCACCAGGTGCGACAGCTTGAGGATGTACATGTACCCGACGGCCACCGGGTACGGGTACGGCTCGCCGCTGCGCCCGTCGAACAGTTGGGCCTTGCCGTTGGCCTTGACCATCCGCTCGCCGTCGCGGTTGGGCTTGGTCGAGGCCAGCAGCCCGGTGATCTCCTCCTCGCGGGCACCGTCGAAGACGGGGCTGGCGGTGTTGGTGCCGGGATCGACGTCGTAGAGCTCCTCCGGCAGGCGCTGGGCCCATTCCGGGTCGCCGTCGATCGACCAGCCCTGGGAGGCGATCCACCCGAGGTGGGTCTCCAGGATCTGGCCGATGTTCATCCGTCGCGGCACACCGTGGGTGTTGAGGATGATGTCGACCGGGGTGCCGTCCTCGGTGAACGGCATGTCCTCGGCGGGGAGGATCTTGCCGATGACGCCCTTGTTGCCGTGGCGGCCGGCGAGCTTGTCGCCGTCCTGGATCTTGCGCTTCTGCGCGACGTAGACCCGCACCAGCTCGTTGACGCCCGGGGGCAGCTCGTCGTCGTCCTCGCGGTTGAACACGCGGACGCCGATGACCTTGCCGGTCTCGCCGTGCGGCACCTTCAGCGAGGTGTCGCGCACCTCGCGGGCCTTCTCGCCGAAGATCGCCCGCAGCAGCCGCTCCTCCGGGGTCAGCTCGGTCTCGCCCTTCGGGGTGACCTTGCCGACCAGGATGTCGCCGCCCTGGACCTCGGCGCCGATGCGGATGATGCCGCGCTCGTCGAGGTCGGCCAGCACGTCCTCGGAGACGTTCGGGATGTCCCGGGTGATCTCCTCGGCGCCCAGCTTGGTGTCACGGGCGTCGACCTCGTGCTCCTCGATGTGGATCGAGGTGAGCACGTCGTCCTGCACCAGGCGCTGGGACAGGATGATCGCGTCCTCGTAGTTGTGCCCCTCCCACGGCATGATGGCCACGCGCAGGTTCTTGCCCAGCGCCATCTCGCCGTTCTGGGTGCACGGACCGTCGGCGATGACCTGCCCGGCCTCGACCCGGTCGCCCTCGTTGACGATCGGCTTCTGGTTGGTGCAGGTGCCGTGGTTGGACCGGCTGAACTTCTGCAGCCGGTAGGTCCGCCGGGTGCCGTCGTCGGCCATGACCGTGACGTAGTCGGCGCACAGCTCCTCGATGACACCGGCCTTCTCGGCGGTGACCACGTCACCGGCGTCGACCGCGGCGCGCAGCTCCATGCCGGTGCCGACCAGCGGGGCCTCGCTGCGCAGCAGCGGCACCGCCTGGCGCTGCATGTTCGCACCCATCAGGGCGCGGTTGGCGTCGTCGTGCTCCAGGAACGGGATCATCGCGGTCGCGGCGGAGACCATCTGCCGCGGCGAGACGTCCATGTAGTCGATCTCGGTCGGAGCCAGCAGCTCGACCTCGCCGCCCTTGCGTCGGCCCAGCACCCGCTCGGCGAGGAAGTTGCCCTCGTCGTCGATCGGGGTGTTGGCCTGGGCCTTGACGTAGCGGTCTTCCTCGTCGGCGGTCAGGTAGTCGATCTGGTCGGTGACCCGGCCGTCGACGACCTTGCGGTACGGCGTCTCGATGAAGCCGAACGGGTTGACCCGCGCGAAGGTGGCCAGCGAGCCGATCAGACCGATGTTCGGGCCTTCCGGCGTCTCGATCGGGCACATCCGGCCGTAGTGCGACGGGTGCACGTCGCGGACCTCCATGCCCGCGCGCTCACGGGACAGACCGCCCGGGCCGAGCGCGGAGAGCCGGCGCTTGTGCGTCAGGCCCGCGATCGGGTTGGTCTGGTCCATGAACTGCGAGAGCTGCGAGGTGCCGAAGAACTCCTTGATCGCGGCCACCACGGGGCGGATGTTGATCAGGGTCTGCGGCGTGATCGCCTCGACGTCCTGGGTGGTCATCCGCTCGCGGACGACCCGCTCCATGCGGGAGAGGCCGACCCGGACCTGGTTCTGGATCAGCTCGCCCACCGTGCGCAGGCGGCGGTTGCCGAAGTGGTCGATGTCGTCGACCTCGACCGGGATGGTCGCGTCGCCGCCCTGGCCGCGGTCGGGCATCTCGGTCTCGCTCGCGTGCAGGCGGACCAGGTACTCGATCGTGGTGACGATGTCCTCTTCGGTCAGCACGCCCGACTCGAACGGCAGGTCGAGGCCGAGCTTCTTGTTGACCTTGTAGCGGCCGACCCGGGCCAGGTCGTAGCGCTTCTCCTTGAAGAACAGGTTCTCCAGGAGGGTCTGCGCGCTCTCCTTGGTCGGCGGCTCGCCCGGGCGCAGCTTGCGGTAGATGTCGAGCAGCGCCTCGTCCTGACCCGCGGTGTGGTCCTTCTCCAGGGTCGCCATCAGCGTCTCGGAGAAGCCGAAGCGCTCGCGGATCGCCTCGGCGGTCCAGCCCAGCGCCTTGAGCAGCACGGTGACCGGCTGGCGGCGCTTGCGGTCGATGCGGACGCCGACGGTGTCGCGCTTGTCGACGTCGAACTCCAGCCACGCACCGCGGCTGGGGATGATCTTGACGCTGTAGACGTCCTTGTCGGTGGTCTTGTCGACCGACTGGTCGAAGTAGACACCAGGGGAACGCACGAGCTGGGAGACCACGACCCGCTCGGTGCCGTTGATGATGAAGGTGCCCTTGTCGGTCATGACCGGGAAGTCACCCATGAACACCGTCTGGCTCTTGATCTCGCCGGTGGTGTGGTTGGTGAACTCCGCGGTGACGAACAGCGGGGCCGCGTAGGTCATGTCCTTGTCCTTGCACTCCTCGACGGAGGCCTTGACCTCGTCGAAGCGTGGGTCGGAGAAAGACAGCGACATCGATCCGGAGAAGTCCTCGATGGGGGAGATCTCGCTCAGGACCTCTTCGAGGCCGCCCACGGGATTCTCGTCGCCGGCGTCGACCCGGCGCTGGAACCAGGTCTCGTCACCGACGAGCCATTCGAAGGACTGGACCTGCAGATCGAGCAGATCGGGTACTTCCAACGGCTCGCGGATGTTGGCGAACGAGACCCGCTTGGGTGCCCCAGGGATCCCCGACATCATGTTGGAAGCTGCAGAGACCTTGGTCGCGCGGGAGACTGCCAAGATGCGTCCTTCCGGGACTCTGAACTGGCTACAGTCGCATCAGAAAGCGAAGAGGTCCGGCGGCTCGACTGCCGACCCCGGCCCGCTAACACGGCTGTCAAGGGTGCAATGGCGCCCACGATCCTACGACCCCCATGCGGGGTAGACGGAAAGAGGGCAGCGCAAAGTAGCAGTCTAGCCGGAATGACGCCAGCTCTCAAGGGGGACCCGCCGACGGCGATCCAGCCCCGTGTCGACGACCAGAGTGAACCCGAGCGGGCCCGCAGTCAAGAGATCACGCTTCGATCACCCTCGTGGCGCAAGACACGATCACCGCACGTGATCACTTTAAGCTACGTCTTGCCTGGTCAGGGCGCTACCCGGCGGTAGCTTCAGACGCTGTTCAGTTTGCTGCGACACGCCCGGATCGGGCACGCGGAAACCCGCCCGCGGGCGCTGCGGACGCGCGACGGGGATCACAACGCGCGCGGCGTCCAGGATATTCCCCATTCGCCACGTCCGCCCCACCGGACCGCAATTCCGCAAAAACGCCTCGAACGGTCACCATTCGTGTTCATCTCAACACGGGTGGTGCGGGCTCGTTTCGGAAACGATTCACCGATTTCGATCTTGGTAATCCCGGCCGGGAGTTCGATCTTGCGTTCGCACAGCGAACGCGCGATCGGATATCGGCCACGTGTCCCGCCGGCAGCCGCACGCGGCTCCGTCCGACGTCGGAGCGGCCTTCGGCGAGCGCCCGGCGGGACGGGACGTGCGGCCGTCTCCGATCCCGCCCCGCGAGACGGATCGTCCAACTGGCGGTACCCACTACGACGATGTCCGGGACGCTTGTTGCGACCCGGGCCGATCCGGACGCCGATCCGACGAGGCGCGCGTGCTGGTGGTCGCGACCTGGTAGGAAGGCTGGCGGCGGACATGATCTGGCCGCCGCCGCCGGCGACGAGGCCGGAGCGGGCCCCGCGCAGTCGCGTGTGGTCCGAACGGGCTACTCGCCACAAGCGAACGCCAGTAACGTGAAACGACCTCGCCACGCCAGCGGCTGGCACGCGCGCGAGAACCCCACGGGAGAAATGGCCGATGACGGACGATGCAGACCGGCAGAGCGACAGGTTTCGCGGGCTGCAGCGCTGGGCAGGCGGGAACACCGGATCGCAGAGCAGGACCGACTCCGGTTCCACCTGGTTCTCCAACCCATCCACCGGCCCGCAGCAGCCGCCGCAGGCCGCGCAGCCGCCCCCGCAGGCCGCGCAGCAGCCGCCCGAGCAGCCCAGGACGCCCGAGCAGCGCTACGCCGCGGCGATCGCCGAGATGAACCGCATCGTCGCGACGCTGGACTTCGATGCGCTGCACTGGGTCACCGACGTCTTCCGCACCACCGCGAGCGCGCTGCACGAGAGCGACCCGGCGCGTGCCGGCGTGCTGAACAACCTGGGCAGCGCGGCGCAGCTCACCCACCTGCGGACCGGTGACCGCGCCGACCTCGAGGACGCCGTCGCCTACTACCGCTCGGCCGCGTCGACCGCCCGCGACGACGACCCCGACCTGGTGCTCTACCGCTGCAACCTCGCGCTGGCGCTGGCCGACCAGGCCGGCCGGAGCGGCGACGCCGAGGGCGCCGCCGAGAGCATCCGGGTGGCGCGCGAGGCGGTCGAGGGGACCCCGCGCCGCGACCAGCGCAGGGGCATGGCGCTGGTGCGCCTCGGCAACGCGCTCAAGCTGCACGCCAGGCTGGCCGACGACCCGAAGTCCGACGACGAGTCGATCAACGTCTTCCGCGAGGCGGTCCGCAGCAGCGCGGCCGGCGACTCCGCGCCGGAGCTGCTGATCAACCTCGGCTCGGCGCTGCTGCGCCGCTACGAGCGGGCCGCGGCGGTCGAGGACCTGGACGAGGGCATCACCCACCTGAGCACCGGCGCCGGGGCCATGGCCGACAGCGACCCGCGCCGCACCGCGCTGTGCCACCTGGCCAACGCGCAGCGGCTGCGCTTCCAGCACAACGGCGACCTCGCCGACCTCAACGCCGCGATCAACGAGCTGATCGGCGTGCTCGGGGTGCTGGACGCGGGCCACCCGCTGCTGGGCAAGGCGATCTGGAACCTCGCGGCCACGGTCATCGAGCACGTCGACTGCACGGGTGAGCCAAGCCAGCTGCGCCGGGTGCTGCGTCCGATCACCCCGGCGGTGCGCGGCATCTCGGGCGACGACGCGGATCGCGCGGTCGCGCTCGCCGGCTACGGGGCCCTGCTGCGCAGGCACTTCCTGCACGGCGCCGAGGCACCGGTGATCGACGCCGCTGTCACCGCCTGCGAGGCCGCCGCGGACTCGGCCGCGGACTCGGCCAAGCGCTACGCGGTGCTCAACTCGCTGGCCACGACGCTGGTGTCCCGCTACGAGCACAGCCCGGACCTGGCCGACCTGGACCGCGCCGAGGAGGTCGCGCGGGAGGCCGCCGAGCTCTCGCCGCAGGAGAGCAGGCCGCAGCACACCGCGCTGACGCTGCTCGGGCTGGTCACCATGCACCGCTTCCGGCAGACCTCCCGGACCCGCGACCTGGAGTCCGCCGTCGACCACTTCGACCGGGCGCTGTCGGCGATGCCCGAGGACGCGCCCGCGCGGGCGGCCGTCGCAACGCACCTGGGCCGGGCGCTGCAGACGCTGCACCAGCGTTCCGGCCGCCGCAAGCTCTACCGCTGGGCGCGGCGGATCCTCACCGAGGCGGCGGCGCAGGCCACCGCCCCGGCCGATCAGCGGCTGCGCGCGGCGAGCCTGTGCGGCCGGCTCGCCGCGCAGGCGCAGCGCTGGGCCGAGGCGCTGGAGTCGTTCAGCACGGCGCTGGAGCTGCTGCCGCTGGTCACCAGGGGCAAGCGGGTGGTCGCCTCACCCGGCGTGCAGCAGCGGTGGGCGTTGATCACCGCGGACGCGGCGGCGTGCGCGGTGGAGAACGGCGAGCCCGAGCGCGCGGTGGAGCTGCTGGAGCACGGCCGGTCGGCGATCCTGGCCGACTTCCTGCCCACCGGTGGCGAGCTGGGCGAGCTGCACCGCGACCATCCGGACCTGGCCGACGAGGCGGTGCGGCTGCGCAGGCTGCTGGACCGGCCGGACGAGGAACCGGCGCTGGCCGGCCTGGTCGATCCCGACCTGGGCAGGCTCACCACCGCGTGGGCGGCGCTGGTCGACGAGGTGCGCGCGATCCCCGGCCACGAGAACCACCTGCGGCCACTGCCCATCGGCGAGCTCGCGCGGGCGGCCGACGAGGGCGCTGTGGTGCTGGTCAACCTCAGCCGCTACCGCTCCGACGCGCTGATCGTCTTCGGCGGGCGGGTGCTGACCGTGCCGCTGTCCAAGGCGACGCCGGACTTCGCCGCGACGCAGGCGGCCAACGCCCTCGCGGCGGTCCAGGACCAGGACCCCGAGCCGCTGGCAGAGGCGCTGGACTGGCTGTGGCAGAACATCACGCGCCCGGTCCTGGACCGGATGGGCTACCTGGGCTCGCCCGGCTCCGGCCAGCGCTGGCCGCGGATCTGGTGGAACGTGATGGGCGCGGCGGCGTTCCTGCCGGTGCACGCCGCCACCGGGCGCTCCGGCGACAGCGCGCTGGACCGCGTGATCTCCTCTTACACCCCGACCCTGGGCTGCCTGATCCGCGCCAGGCACCGACCGCACCCGGAAGGCGGCAAGCCGCTGCTGGCGGCGGGTTCGGCCGAGCAGGTCGGCCGCGAGCTGCCGCGGCAGAACCAGGTGCTGGCGCGGTACTGGCCGACGGCGGCGGTGGTGTCGACGGAGAGCACCAGCCCCACCGACCTGCTCCGGCTGCTGCCGCAGCACCCGTGGCTGCACGTGTGCGAGCCGAGCACGCAGTACCCGTCGCAGCCCGCGGCGGGCCTGGTCCTGGACCGGGAGGCACCGCACCGCCCGCTGGGCGTGGTCGAGTTCGGCCAGCTCGCGCTGGAGCAGGCCGAGTTCTGCTACCTGGGCCAGTGCGCGAGCGCCGCCGACACCCCGTCGGCGGCGGCGATGTCGCTGGCCGCGACGGTGGCCTTCACCGGCTTCACCCACGTCGTGGGGACGCTGTGGGAGGTCGACGAGGACAGCAGCGTGGAGGCGGTCGCCGACGTCTACAAGACCGCGTTCGGGCAGGACGCGACGGCCACCGACCACTGCGCCCACGCCCTGCACGACAGCGCCCGGCGGCTGCGCGAGTACTACCCGGACTCGCCCGACCGCTGGGCCGGGCACGTCCACGTCGGCCCCTGATCGCACCCGTGACGGCCCGGTGCGGCGGGGCACCGGGCCGTCACCTCAGCGCTGCGTGATCTTGTTGATCTTCCAGCGATCGCCCTGCTTCTCCACGCCGACCACGATCTGCGCCGGGCCCACGTTGGTCTGCCCGCTGTCGGTGCGCACGGCCTGCTGGTCGACGAACAGCAGCACCTCGGCGCGGTCGTCCTGCAGCCGGGTGACCCCGCTGGCCTTGACGGTGGTGGTGACGACCAGCTTCTGCAGCGGCGCCTGCTGCTTGACGGTGGCGAACAGCCGGTTGTACTCGTCGACCGCCTGGCCGGTGAGGACCTCGTTGGCGGCCCGCTCGGTCTTGGCGGTGTCGGCGAAGTCGTAGGAGAAGACCTTCGTCACGGCGTCGCTCACCTGGCCGTTGATCTCGCTGGTCGCCGGGCCGTCGGTCAGCGCGTCGTTGGCGGCGGGCCCGCTCACCTGCAACGAGCGCACCTGCAACCCGAACAACAGCGCGAGGACCGCGAACACGGCGGTCGCGACCAGCAGTGCGGTGATGAGCACGCGGTTGCCGCGGCCGGTGCCTTCTTCGTGCGGAAGCGGCGTGGCCTCCGTCCGCGGTTCGTGGCGCACCTGCTCGGTCACCGACTCCTGCGCAGGGCTTGCGGGCTTCTCTTCGGCAG
This sequence comes from Saccharopolyspora erythraea, assembly GCF_018141105.1. Lineage (NCBI taxonomy): Bacteria > Bacillati > Actinomycetota > Actinomycetes > Pseudonocardiales > Pseudonocardiaceae > Saccharopolyspora > Saccharopolyspora erythraea. Next base: position 7,697,592 of record NZ_CP054839.1, read on the forward strand.
GCCGGGTGTCCGCGGACTGGGCGTCAGTCGACTCGACTTTCTCGGAGTCATCGTCGGCATCGGCGTCGTCGATCTCGGCGGACCGCACGGGCGCGACGCCGACCACACCGTTCTCGACGACGACTTCCTGCGCGGACTCCGTCGGCTCCGGCTCATCGGCCGTCCCGGTCGGCTCGACGTGCTCAGGCGTCTCCTCGACCTCGGCGGCGGACCGCCCACCGGTGCCGGTCCTGCCGTTCTCGGTGGCGCGCCTGCGGAGCCCTGCCACGCGGGGACGGGCTCGGGAGCTTGCGGGCTGGCGGGGATTGGGCACTGGGTCACTCCTAGAACTGCGGTGGCACGCGCCGCGCGCGTCAGCCGACCGCCACGGTGCCGAGGTTGCTGAGCTTCCACCGGTCGCCGTCGCGGGCCAGCTCGGCCTGGTAGCGGTTGCGCTTGACCGCGGGTGGCTGGTTCTCCGGCGCGACCGCGACCTCCACGACCGCGATCATCCGCGCCTTGCCCGCCTGCGCGTCCAGCTCGGTGAGCGCGGCGTCGAGCACCTTGCCTTCGGTCACCGTCCTGGCCTCGGAGATCTTGGCGGCGTTGGCCTGGCGGCCGGCCTGGATCTGGTCGCGCAGCGGACCCGTCGAGCTGTCCACCCACAGGTCCAGGCCGTGCTGGACGTCGCGGAAGTCGAGCGTGTTGAAGTTGACCACCGCCTGCCTGCCCGCCTCGAGCGCGGCATCGCGCTCGCGCGCGACGTCCAGCGAGCCGCTGTTCGCCGCGCTCGCCCACGACACGCCGAAGAACCCCGCCGAGATGACGGACACGGCGAGCGCGGCCGACGCCGCGACCAGCCCCCACCTGGGGTTGCGCCGCGGATTCTCGATGACCATCGCTCCTCCTCTCGGTTTGCCTGCGGTTCGTCGGCGTCCTACTGGCCGGGCGCGTTCTGCGCACCGCGCACCGAGGTGTCGCTGCCCGGCGGCTCGGCGCAGTACGCCTGGGTGTTCAGCGGCACCGGGGTCATCTCGTTGCCCGGCCGCCGCTGCGTGGACTCGTAACCGGCGGTGCAGGGTAGCGGGTCGAAAACGTTGAGCACCAGGCCGAAGTGGGCCCGGCCGTCACCGGGCATCACCGAGTTGCTGGCGGTGACCACGGCCGGGTAGAGCGTCATGAGCTGCTCGACGCCGTCCTTGTGGGCCGAGATCAGCTGCGAGGTGCTGGTCAGGTTCGCCAGCAGCGGCCCGAGCTGGTCGTTCTCCCGGATCAGTCCGCTGACCTGCGCGGCCGCAGGCGGCGCCTGCTGGATCACCGAGCGCAGGTCGCCGTCGGAGCGCTGCAGTTGCTCGGAGAGCAGCCGCAGGTCCTGGCTGAAGGAGCGGATCGACGAGCCCTGCTCGTTCTGCGTCGCCAGCACCGTCTTGCCGTCGGCAAGCAGCTGCTTGGTCTGCGGCAGGTGCTGCTGTGCGGCGGCGGTGAACTCGCGGGTGGTGTCGATGACCCGCTGGAGGTTGCCGCCGTTGTCCCGGAAGGCGGTGCCGAGCTCGTTGACGACCGTGCGAAGCGACTCGGTCGGCACCGACTTGGAGAACGCGTCCAGGTTGGTCATCAGGTCCTCGACCGGCAGCGGCGTCTGCGTCCGCTCCTGGGCGATCACCGAGCCTTCGCGCAGGTAGGGGCCGCGGTCGGACTTGGGCCGCAGGTCGACGTACTGCTCGCCGACGGCCGAGCGCAGCGCGACGACCGCCTCCACGTCGGCGGGGATGCGCGTGCCGGAGTCGATGTCCAGCGGCACCTCCACGCCGTCGTGGGTCAGCCGCATGGTGCCGACCCGCCCGACGGGAACGCCGCGGTAGGTCACCTCGGCGTTGTCGAAGACGCCGCCGGTGTCGGCGAGCTGCATCGTCACGACGTAGCCGCGCGAGCCGAACAGCCGGTCCAGCCCGGCGTAGCGGGCGCTGGTGTAGCCGACCCCGACCAGGGCGATGGCGAGGAACGCGACGATCTGGAGCCGTACCTTCCGCGAGATCATCTGTCTCCTCCACCGAAGAGGTTCTCCCACCAGCTACCGGACTCCTTCTCGGGTTCCGGTTTCGGCTGGGGGTGGGTGGTCGGGCTCTGCTCCGGGGCGGGCTGCTCCGGCGTGAGACCCGGCAGCGGCAGCGGCGGCAACCCGTTCGGCGGGTGGATCAGCGGCTGCCTGCTGCGGCCGAGGTTGTCCAGGATGTTGGTCAGGTTGAGATCGACGTTGACGTAGAGGTTGGTGTAGTCGCTGCCCTTGATGCCTTCCACGGCGTTGTCCGGGAACGGGAAGGTGAGCAGCACCTCCAGCGACTTGGGCAGGTCCTCGCCCGCCGCCGCCAGCTCGCGCAGCGTCGGCGCGAGCTGGTTGAGGTTGTGCACCAGGTCGTCCTTGCTCTGGTCGACCACGTTCGTGGCGACACCGCTGAGCTTGTCCAGCGACTGGAGCATGGTGACCAGCTGGCCACGCTGCTCGTTGAGGACACGGAGTCCGGGCTCGATGTCGCGCAGGGCGGTGTCGATGTTGCCGCGCTGGGCGTTGAGGCTGGCGCTGAGCCGGTTGACGCTGTCCAGGGCGCGGGTGATGTCGCCGCGCTGCGCGTCCAGGCCCGCGACCAGCTCGTCCACGTTGGACAGCAGGCTGCGCACGTCGGACTCGCGGCCCTCCAGCGCGGCGTTGAGCTCCTTGGTGATGTTCTGCAGCTGCGCGACGCCGCCGCCGTTTAGGAGCATGGACATCGCGCCCAGCACCTCTTCGACTTCGGGGTTGCGGCTGGTGCGCGCCAGGTCGATCACGTCGCCGTCGACCAGTTTGCCCACCGGCTGCACCGGTTCGGCGGGCTGACCGAGCTCGACGTACTTCTCGCCCAGCAGGCTGGACTGGCGCAGCCGGGCGGTGGCGTTGGCCGGCAGCCTCACGTCACCGTTGACCTGCACCGTCACCTCGGCCTGCCAGGAGTCCCGGGCGAGCCCGATCTCCGAGACGCGGCCGACCGGCACGTCGTTGACCCGCACGCCGGCGTTGGGCACCAGGTCCAGCACGTCCTGGAAGCGCACCTTCACCGTGTAGGGGTCGCTGCCGACGTCGGCGCCGCCGGGCAGCGGCATGCTGTCGACGCCGCGGAACCCGCAGCCGCTGAGCAGCACGAGCGCCGCCGCGCCCAGCGCGACCAGCCGCACCGTCGCGGACGGCCGCCGCATGCCGCGCGGCCCTATTCTGCGCGCCATCACCGGCCACCTCCCTGCGACGGGTCGACGAGCGGCAGGGGAAGCGGTGGCAGCTGGCCCTTCTGCAGGGAGTTGATGGCCTGCGCCGGTGTGGGCAGCGGTGCCACGCCGTCGATGACCGGTTGCAGCGACTTGCAGGCGTCGGCCAGCGACAGCGGCACGTCCTGGCGGCCCGACTGCCGCAGGAGCTTGCAGACCGACACCAGCGGCGGCTGGTTCAGCTCGTTGATGTTCGCCCGGGTGTCGAGGGTGCCCGACGCGCCGTTGTAGGCGTTGTTCAGGTTGCTCAGCGCCAGCGGTGCGTTGTTCAGCGACTCGTCGAGCGCGGCCTTCTGCTTCACCAGGACCTGCGCGACGCCGTTGAGCTGGTCCACGTTGGACTTGAGGTTCGCCCGGTTGTCGCGCACGAAGCCCTCGACCTTGCCCAGCGCGACCGCGAGCTCGGCCATCGCCGCGGCGAAGTCCCCGCGCTCTGCGGCGAGGAAGGAGCTGACCTGCTGCATCTGGGTGTTGAACCGCCGGACCTGCTCGTCGTTGGCAGCCAGCATGGAGGTGAAGCGCTGGAGGTTGTCGACGGTGCCGAAGAACTCCTCGCTGTTGCCCGACATCGTCGTGCCCAGCTCGCCGAGGTGGCGGATGGAGTCGGCGAGCGCCTTGCCGTTGCCGTCCAGGTTGGCCGCACCGGTGTTGAGCAGCTCGGTCAGCGCCCCGTCGGCGTTGGCGCCCTGCGGCCCGAGCGCCGTGGTCAGCTGGTTGAGGCTGCGGTAGACCTGGTCGAGCTCGACCGGCGTCGCGGTCCGATCACTTGGGATGACCGCGCCGTCCTCCATCGTCGGGCCGCCCTTGTAGACCGGTGCGAGCTGCACGTAGCGGTCGCTGACGACGCTGGGCGAGACCAGCACGGCGCCCGCGTCGGCGGGGACGTCGACGTCGCGGTCCAGCGACATGTCCACGCGCACCGTCCTGCCGTTGGGCCTGACCTCGTCGACGGTGCCGACCGCGACGCCCAGGATCCGGACGTCGCCGCCCGGGTAGACGCCGACCGCGGCGTCGAAGTAGGCGGTGATCCGGCGCTCGCTGCCGCTGAACAGCCACCACACGCCTGCGGTGGCGGCCAGCGCGAGCACGCAGGCCACGGCCAGCATCCGGGTCAGCGGGGGTTTCCTCATGGCTGGCAGCCCTTCTGGTTGATCGGGCCGACGGCGGGTGGCAGCAGACCGCAGATGTAGGTGTCGAACCAGCGGCCGTTGCCGAGCACGTTGGAGAACAGCCGGGTGAACGGCGCGAACCTCGCCAGGCTCGCGTCGAGGTTGTCCTGGTTGCGCTGGAGCAGCTTGGTCACCCGGTCGAGCTGCTCCAGGGTCGGGCCGAGCTGCGCGGCGTTGTCGTCGACCAGCCCGCTCAGCTGCGCCGACAGCTCGCGGGTGCCGTCCAGCAGCGACGAGATCGACTCCCGCCGGTGGCGGATCTCCTCCAGCAGCAGGTTCCCGTCGGCCAGCAGCCTCTCGAACTCCGCGTTGCGGTCGGCGACGGTTTTCGACACGTTGCTGGTGTTGGTCAGCAGCTGTTCGAGCTGCTCGTCGCGCGAGGCGATGGTCCGCGACAGCGCCGAAAGGCCGTCGAGCGCGCCGGTGACCTCGTCGGGTGTGCCGGCGAAGGTGTCGGACATGACCCGGAAGCTGTCTGCGAGCTGCTTGGTGTCGATCTGGCCGACCGTGTTGGACAGGTCGCTGAACGCCTCGATGACGTCGTAGGGCGACATCGTGCGCTGCACCGGGATCGGGTCCGAAGTGGAAAGCTCCTGGCCGCCCTGCGGGTCCAGCGCGAGGTACTTCTGCCCGAGCAGCGTCTTGATCTTGATGGCGGCGGTGGTGTGGTCACCGAGCCAGGCGTCCCTGACGCGGAACGACACCGTCACGTGGTCGCCGTCGAGCTCGACGTCGCTGACCGAGCCGACCTTCACCCCGGCCACCCGCACCTCGGCGTCGGGCTTGATGCCCGCCGCCTCGGTGAAGTGCGCCTGGTAGGTCTTGCCGCCCACGAACGGCAGGCTCTCGAAGTTCATCGCGAGGACGACCGCCAGCACCAGCACCAGGATGCCTGCGATGCCGATCTTGAGCGGGTCGCGCTGCTGGAAGGAGCTCATCGCTGACACCTCGGCTGGGTGACCGGCGCGAGCGGCAACGGCAGGTTGAGGTCACCGACCCCGACCGTGCCCTGCGCCTGGCACATGTAGAAGTTGAACCACGATCCGTGCGCCGCGGTGCGACTGATGGTCTCCACCTTCCCGGGCATGTTCTTCAGCCAGTGGTCGGTGAGCCGCTCGTGGTCGTTGAGGTTCTTCGACAGGTCGCCCAGCGCCGCGATGTCCTGCTGGAGACCGGGACGTGCCTCCGACAGCAGCCCGGCGGTGGTGTTGGTGAGCCCGTCCATCGCGGTGACCGCGTCGCCGATCGAGTCGCGGTCGGCGGCCAGGCCGGACACCACCTGCTGCAGCTGCACGATCAGCTCGGAGAGCTGATCGTCGCGTGCGTTGACCGTCTCCAGCGTGCCGTTGAGGTTGTCGATGACCTCACCGATCACCTGGTCCTTCGACGCGATCGTCGAGGTCAGCGACGCGGTGTGGGCCAGCAGGCTCTCCACCGTGCCGCCCTCGCCCTGCAGGACCTGGATGATCTCGAAGGACAGCTTGTTGACGTCCTGCGGCGAGAGCGCCTGGAACAGCGGCTTGAAACCGCCGAGCAGCACGGTCAGGTCCAGCGCGGGACGGGTGCGCTCCAGCGGGATCGTGCCGCCCGCGGGCAGGTAGCGCCCGGGAGAACCGGCGCCCTGCTCCAGCGAGATGTAGCGCTGGCCCACCAGGTTCCGGTACTTGACGGTGGCCGTCACCGACTCCGGCAGCCTGCGGTCGGTGACGCTGAACCGCACCTCGGCGACCCTGCGGTCGACGACGGCGATGTCCTGCACCTCGCCGACCTTGACCCCGGCGATGCGCACCTCGTCACCCTCGTTGAGCGCGGTGACGTCGGTGAACCGCGCGGTGTAGGTCTCGGCCGAACGCAGGTCGTTGTTGGCGATGGTGAGCACCAGAATCCCGGTGGCAAGCACCGTGACCAGCACGAACACCAGGAACTTCACCAGCGGCCCGGTGATGCTGCGACCGTTCACCGGTAACTCACCTCCGCACCGCGCAGAACCGGCCCGACCAGCAGCGAACCCCAGCCCGGCACCTGAGCGGGCTCAACGCCTATCGAAGGCGCCAGCAGCGCGGAGATGAAGTCGCGCTCCATCGGGGAGTTCACCATCCCGAGACCGCCCGCCGACTGCGGCGAAGTGCTCGCCGGGGCGTTGCCCGCGGGCAGGTACTGCTCGCCCATGGACGGCGGCAGCAGCCCGCCGTCGACCGGCCGGGACGCCGGCGGCGGCACCGAACCGTCCTTGAACGGCCCGTCCGGCGGGTACTCCGGCACCGGGTCCGGCAGCGGCTCGACGTCGTAGCAGCGCGGGCCGCGCTTGTCGGCGAACTCCGGCTCGTCCTGGTTGGGGACGTACTTGCCGCGGTGGGGCACCACCTCCAGGGTGATGTGCAGTCCAGGCTCGGAGGTCCCCTCGCCGAACGCCTTGCGCACGATCGGCACGAACTCGTGCATCTGGTTGAGGAAGCAGGTGTACTCCGGCGAGTACTTGGCGAGGACGTCCAGCGTCGGCCGCTGGGCCTCACCGAGCCGGATCAGGTTCTTGCCGTTGTCCTGGAAGAACCGCGTCGCGTCCTGCGAGGTCGTGGTGAGCTGCGAGGTCAGCACCGAGAGGTTGTCCTTCTGCGCCACCAGCGTGCGGGAGGTGGTGGACAGGTTCTCCAGCGCCTCCAGAACGTCCGGCGCGGCTTCCTCGTAGGTCTCGGCGACCCCGACCAGCTCGCGCAGGTTCTCCCGCAGGTCCGGCACCGACGGGTTCAGGCCGTCGAGGTAGGTGTTGAGCTGCGACAGCGTCTCGCCCAGCGGCCTGCCCCGTCCTTCCAGCGCCTGGCTCAGCGAGTTCAGCGTCACCGCCAGCTCGTCGGGGTGCACCGCCTGCAGCACCGGCATCGTGTCGGCCAGCACCGTCTCCAGCTCGACCGCCGCGCTGCTGCGGTCCTGCTCGATCACGTCGCCCGAGGCCAGCACGGCACCGGAGGAGTTCTCGGGCACCTCGAGGGAGACGTATCGCTCGCCGAACAGCGTCCGCGGCAGCAACCGCGCCGACACGTCGGCGGGCAGCCGGCTCGCCTTGTCCGGCTCCAGCGCAAGGTGCAGCTTCGCGCCGTCGGCGGTCGGCTCGATCTCCCTGACCCGCCCGACGATCATGCCGCGCACCTTCACGTCCGAGTCGGCCATGAGCTGGTTGCCCACCGACGCGGTGTGCAGCACGACGTCCACGCTCGAGGTGAACGCGCGCTGGTAGGTGGCCACGGTCAGGCTCAGGAACAGCACGATGGTCATCAGGAAGGCGACGCCCAGAAGGCGGCGCCGCAACGTCGTCATCGCCCCTCTGGCGCTCATCCGGTGATCCGAACCGTCGTCGTGGTGCCCCAGATCGCGAGGCTGAGGAAGAAGTCCAGCAGCGCGGTGGTCACGATCGCGGTCCGCACCGCGCGCCCCACCGCGACGCCGACCCCGGCGGGGCCGCCGCTGGCCCGGTAGCCGTAGTAGCAGTGCGTCATGATCACCACCACGCTGAAGACCAGGACCTTCCCGAAGGACCACAGCACGTCCTCGGGAGGCAGGAACAGGTTGAAGTAATGGTCGTAGGTGCCCGCCGACTGCCCGTAGACGTGCACCGTCACCAACCGGGCCGCCAGGTAGGAGGTCAGCAGCCCCAGCACGTAGAGCGGGACCACCGCGACGAATCCCGCCACCACCCGCGTGGTCACCAGGTACGGCAGGCTCGGCACGCCCATCGTCTCCAGCGCGTCGATCTCGTCGGAGATCCGCATCGCGCCGAGCTGCGCGGTGAACCCGGAGCCGACCGTGGCCGACAGCGCCAGCCCGGCCACCAGCGGCGCGATCTCGCGGGTGTTGAAGTAGGCCGACACGAACCCGGCGAACGCCGAGGTGCCGATCTGGTTCAGCGCCGCGTAGCCCTGCAGGCCGACCACGGTGCCGGTGAACAGGGTCATGCCGACCATCACGCCGACCGTGCCGCCGATGACCGCCAGCGCGCCGCTGCCGAAGCTCACCTCGGCCAGCAGCCGCATCGTCTCCTTGGCGTAGCGCGTGACCGCCTTGGGGATCCACGCCAGCGTCCGCAGGTAGAACGACATCTGGTCGCCCAGGTCGTCGAGGAACTCCAGCGGCCTGCGAACAATCCGGCGCGCCCGCCGGGAAACCGTCACCATCCGCCTCACATCCCCTTGGGCGGCACGAGCTGCAGGTAGATCGTGGTCAGCACGAAGTTCACCGCGAACAGCAGCAGGAACGTGATCACCACCGACTGGTTGACCGCGTCGCCGACGCCCTTCGGGCCGGGCGGCGGGTTCAGGCCGCGGTAGGCGGCCACCACGCCGGCCAGGAACCCGAAGATCAGTGCCTTCAGCTCGCTGATCCAGATGTCGGGCAGCTGCGCCAGCGCGTTGAAACTGGCCATGTAGGCGCCGGGCGTGCCGCCCTGCATGATCACGTTGAAGAAGTAGCCGCCCATCACGCCGACGACGCTGACCATGCCGTTGAGCAGCACCGCGACCAGCATCGCGGCCAGCACCCTCGGCACCACCAGCCGGTGCACTGGCGAGACGCCGAGCACCTCCATCGCGTCGATCTCGTCGCGGATCTTGCGCGAGCCGAGGTCGGCGCAGATCGCCGAACCGCCCGCGCCCGCGATCAGCAGCGCGGTCACGATCGGGCTGGCCTGCTGGATGATCGCCAGCACGCTCGCGCCACCGGTGAACGACTGCGCGCCGATCTGGCGGGTCAGCGAACCGAGCTGCAGCGCGATCACCGCGCCGAACGGGATCGCGACCAGCGCGGTCGGCAGGATCGTGACGCTGGCGATGAACCAGCACTGCTGGACGAACTCGCGGACCTGGAACGGGCGCTTCGGCAACGCCCGGCCAACGTCGAGCATCAGCGCGAACAGGCGTCCGGTCTCGCGGATCCCGCCCGCCCCGGGGAACCGGACCTGGGAGGGTGCCCTCACTGCTCACCGCCCCGCTTGCGGCCGAACCAGCGCCTGCGCTGCCCGGCGCCGGTCTCGGGCTCCGGCTCCCGGGTCCACGCCGGCTCGCCGCCCGCCGGGACGTGCTCCTGCACGCGCGGGCGCGGCGACGGCTTGCGGTGCGGCAGCGGTGCCTGCCTCGGGACCTGGGCGACTTCGGGATCGTTGAGCGAGCCCTGCATCGACTCGGTGCGCGCGAGGTCCTGCGGGTGGATCGTCTTCATGATCTCCTGCTGCGCGGCCGGGGCCAGCTTGCCGAGGTCGCGCATCACCCGCGCCTGCCTGCGGCGCACCGCCGAGCGCTCCGGCAGGCCGGGCGAGACCTCCAGCTGCGGGATGATGTGCGGCACGCCCTTGTCGGCGCCGCGCAGCTCCGCCAGCTCGGCGGCCATCTGCCCGGCGTCCTTCTCCTCGCTCATGCCGATCGGGCCCTGCCTGCGGCCGTTGAGGAACTGCTCGACGACCGGTTCGGTCGAGGTCAGCAGCACCTCCCGCGGGCCGTACATGACCAGGTTGCGGCGGAACAGCATGCCGATGTTGTCCGGAACGGTCCGCGCGGTGCCGATGTCGTGGGTGACGATCAGGAACGTCGCGTCGATCTGGGCGTTGAGGTCGACGATGAGCTGGTTCAGGTACGCGGTGCGCACCGGGTCGAGACCGGAGTCCGGCTCGTCGAACAGGATGATCTCCGGATCGAGCACGAGCGCCCTGGCCAGTCCGGCGCGCTTTCGCATACCGCCGGAAATCTCGCCGGGCAGCTTCTCCTCCGCCCCGAGGAGACCGACCATCTCCATCTTCTCGAGAACGACCTCGCGGACCTCGGACTCGGACTTGCGGGTGTGCTCGCGCAGCGGGAACGCGATGTTGTCGAAGAGGTTCATGGAGCCGAACAGCGCACCGTCCTGGAACAGCACGCCGAACAGCTTGCGGATCTCGTAGAGCTGGGACTCCGAGCAGTCGCAGACGTCCACGCCGTTGATCAGGACACGGCCCTGCTCGGGCTTGAGCAATCCGACGAGGGATTTCAGGAACACCGACTTGCCGGTGCCCGACGGTCCCAGCAGGACGCTGATCTCACCGGCCGGAAGCGTCAGCGTCACGTCCCGCCAGATGGTCTGGGAGCCGAACGACTTGGAGAGTCCGTCGACGACCACCTCGACGCCCATGAGCACCTCCGCATCCTTCGTCGTCCCCGGGCGTTGCACCCTCCCCGGACGGGGAGCCTGGCATACGTGATGCGCTTAACGAAGGTCGTTCGCATCACACCTGTGCAACGAGCACGACCCGCGCAGGTTACTCACGAGTTGGGTTCCTTTTCCAGACCCGCTTGATCAATAGATGATTTGTCCGATCTCGGCGGCTCCGGCATTTCCCGGATTTGTCACGGGCGTCCAGGTCCGCATCGTGGAAAGCTCATGGAACGCGAAAAGGGCGGACACCCGTGGGTGTCCGCCCTTTCACGCTGCGTCAGCGAGAAATCACTTGAGGGAGACCTTGGCGCCGGACTCCTCCAGCTTGGCCTTCGCCTCGTTGCCCTTCTCCTTGTCGACCTTCTCCAGGATCGGCTTCGGGGCGCCCTCGACGAGCTCCTTGGCCTCCTTCAGGCCCAGGCCGGAGACGATCTCACGGACGACCTTGATGACCTGGATCTTCTTGTCGCCGGCCGACTCCAGGATGACGTCGAACTCGTCCTGCTCCTCGGCGGCCGGGGCAGCGGCACCGGCGGCGGCCGGGGCGGCGGCGGCAACCGGGGCGGCGGCGGTGACGTCGAAGGTCTCCTCGAACTCCTTGAGGAAGCTCGACAGCTCCAGGAGGGTCATCTCCTTGAAGACGTCCAACAGCTCTTCGTTGCTCAGCTTCGCCATGGTGGCGTTCCTTTCACATCGGTGCCCGCGCACCCGCGAGCAGATCTTGGGTGGTGGTGCGGCCGAAGCACCCGGCGCTCACCTGGGTCCACAACGGACTCAGGAGGCGTCGGCCTCGCCGCCCTCCCTCTTCTCCTGAAGGGCGGCGGCCAGACGCGCGGCCTTGGTCGCCGGGGCGGCGAACAGGGCGGCGGCCTGGCTCATCTTGGCCTTCATGGCCCCGGCGAGCTTGCCGAGGGTGACCTCGCGGGAGTCGAGGTCGGCGATCGACTCGACCTCGGAGACCGAGATCGGGCGGCCATCCATGTAGCCGCCCTTGATCACCAGCGCCTTGTTCTCCTTGGAGAACTCCTTCAGCGCCTTGGCGGCATCCACGGGCTCGCCCTCGATGAAGGCGATCGCGGTCGGGCCCTCGAAGAGCTCGTCGAGACCCTCGACACCCGACTGCTCCGCGGCCCGCTTGACCAGCGTGTTCTTCGCGACACGGTAGGTCGCGCCCTCGCCGAGGGCGCGGCGCAGCTGAACCAGCTTCGCCATGGACAGCCCGCGGTACTCGGTCACGACCGCAGCGGTCGCGGTGTTGAACCGCTCCGCGATCTCGTTGACCGCGTCGACCTTGTCAGGCTTCGCCATGTCGCCTCCTCTCTAGTGCTTCGCGACTACAGAAGGTCCGGGCGACCGCCCGCCGGGGCGGTGTCCGGACCGATCCACCTGTCGAAAAGCCCTGAGACGACAAAACGCCCCGGCGCAGCAAGCACGGGGCGTGAAAAACCATGGGCGCGCGCGGGCGCGCACTGATGTTGCCTCGTCCTCCTGCGCGGGCCGCCCGTGTCGTACGGGACCTTCGTTCCCCACGCCGCAGCGCGAAGAAGACCAGCGGTCTTGGGTGGAACCTCGACCAGCATACGGCACCGCGCCGGGCGGCCCGCACCGACCCCGCTCACCTGGCCCGTTGATCGCCTGATGACCACGGGCGGCGGGCACGGCATCATGTGGTGCGTGGCCGACCCGAACGAGTCGCACGGCGACCGCCGCCCGCAGGAACCCGACGACCACCTGCCCGACCGGAGCCGGGGGCCGGAGATCGTCGACGCCGAGGTCGTCGAGAACGGCCCCGCGTCGAGCGCCGGCGCCGCCCCGCCGTCCGACGACGAGCAGTTCCGCCAGTACCAGCAGTTCCTGGAGTTCCAGAAGTTCCAGGAATGGCAGCGCTCCCAGCAGGGCATCGGGGGTGGCGCCGAGGTCGCCGTCCCCACCCCGCCATCGGCACCGGCGCAGGCGCCGCCCGCGCAACCGGTCCAGTGGCCCGACGCCCCGCAGGGCGGGCCCCCGGCGTGGCCGGAAACCAGCGCCGCCCACCGCGGCACCGCGTGGTTCAAGCGCCTGCTGTGGCCCCTGCGGTTCAAGCTCGTCCGCCGCCTGATCTACCTGCTCGTAATCGTCATCGTGGCCTACAACCTCATCGGCCTGGTCCTCACCGACCTCTTCGGCGGCGGCCGCGACGACTCCGGCTCAGGCACCGGCGGCGCCCCGCCCAACTCCTCCCCGATCACCTCGACGAACCCGACGCAGGCGGTCAAGGGCGTCTACAACTACCTCCGGGAGACGCCCCCGGACCGGGCGTGCCGGCTGTTCACCGACTCCGGCAAGTCGGCCTTCGCAAGCGCCCACCAGGCACCGGACTGCGCCACCGCAGCCGAGAAGATCAAGTCCCAGATCACCGCGGAGGGCCCGTACGCGAACCCGAACTTCGCCGAGAACGCGGTCGAGGTCGTCGGAGACGAGGCTGCCGTCTACGGGTGCCGAATGCGGGTCAGCGGCGGACCACTGCTCGGGAGTTTCAAGCTCGCCAAGGGCACCGACGGCGGCTGGATGATCTCCGGCTATGAGATCGAGCCCGAGAAGTGCAGGCGATGAGGTCGCGCAGCCCCCGCGCCTGAACACCCCGCTGGATCCATCCCCGAAATGCGAAGAGGCGGGCCGCCCCTTCCGGGACGGCCCGCCTCCGCCAATGCTCTGGAACCGCTCAGACCTGGACGGGCTCGAGCAGGTTCCGGGTGCGGTTCGGGTCCACCGGGATGCCCGGACCCATCGTCGTGGTGAAGGTGACCTTCTTCAGGTAGCGGCCCTTCGAGGTCGACGGCTTGGCCCGCAGGATCTCGTCCAGCGCGGCCGCGTAGTTCTCCACCAGCTTGTCGGTGTCGAACGAGGCCTTTCCGATGACGATGTGCAGGTTGGCCTGCTTGTCGACTCGGAAGTTGATCTTGCCGCCCTTGATGTCCGCGACCGCCTTGGTGACGTTCGGGGTGACGGTGCCGGTCTTCGGGTTCGGCATGAGGCCGCGCGGGCCCAGCACCCGGGCGATCTTGCCGACCTTGGCCATCTGGTCCGGGGTGGCGATCGCCGCGTCGAAATCGAGCCAGCCGCCCTGGATGCGCTCGATCAGGTCTTCGGAACCGACGGCGTCCGCCCCGGCGGCCTCGGCCTCGGCGGCCTTGTCACCAACGGCGAACACGATGACGCGGGCGGTCTTGCCAGTACCGTGCGGCAGGTTCACGGTGCCGCGGACCATCTGGTCGGCCTTGCGGGGGTCGACGCCCAGCCGCATGGCGACCTCGACGGTGGGGTCCATCTTGACCTTGGCGGTCTTCTTGGCGAGCTCGGCGGCCTCCAGCGGCGCGTACATCCGCGCCCTGTCGATCAGTTCGGCCGCCTGCTGATATGCCTTGCTGCGCTTAGCCATGTCTGTCCTTCTCGCAATGGATCAGTTGTGGTTGGTCGGGCTGCGCTGGAGCCCTCCCACGCTGAAGTCCCCGGCAGGGGGCGTGCTCAGCCCTCGACGGTCAGGCCCATCGACCGGGCGGTACCGGCGATGATCTTGGCGGCCTGGTCCAGGTCGTTGGCGTTGAGGTCGACCATCTTGGTCTGGGCGATCTCGCGGACCTGGTCCATCGAGATCTTGCCGACCTTGGTCTTGTGCGGCTCGCCGCTGCCCTTCTGCACACCGGCGGCCTTGAGCAGCAGCTTCGCGGCCGGCGGGGTCTTCAGTTTGAAGTCGAAGGAACGGTCTTCGAAAACGGAGATCTCGACCGGCACCACGTCGCCGCGCTGGCTCTCGGTGGCGGCGTTGTAGGCCTTGCAGAACTCCATGATGTTGACGCCGTGCTGACCCAGCGCCGGACCGACCGGCGGGGCCGGGTTGGCCTGGCCAGCCGAGATCTGCAGCTTGATGATCGCTGCGAGCTTCTTCTTCTTGGGCGGCATGTTCGCTTCCTTGGTCTTCTATCCGGTTGATCGGCCCGAACCACGGAGCCGAGATGCCGACGGGGCCACGACTTGGCGACGTCGGCTCCCGCGGGAGGGTCCTGCCCGGGTCCTCCCGCGGCCGCCGTGCTCCCCGCGCGGGGAGCCGGTCAGATCTTGGAAACCTGGTTGAACGACAGCTCGACCGGCGTCTCGCGGCCGAAGATCGACACCAGCACCTTGAGCTTCTGGGCGTCGGCGTTGACCTCGCTGATCGTCGCGGGCAGCGTCGCGAACGGCCCGTCCATGACGGTGATGGACTCGCCGACCTCGAAGTCGACCTCGACCGAGGGCTTGGTGGCGGCCGGCGCGGCCGCCTTCTTGCCCGCCTCCGGCTTGGCCTCCTTCTCGGCCCGCGGCGCGAGGAACTTCAGCACGTCGTTGATGCTCAGCGGCGACGGGTGCGAGGTCGCCCCGATGAAGCCCGTGACACCCGGGGTGTTGCGGACCGCGCTCCAGGAAGCGTCGTTGAGCTCCATCCGGACCAGGATGTAGCCGGGAAGCACCTTGCGCTGCACCAGCTTGCGCTGGCCGTTCTTGATCTCGGTGACTTCCTCGGTCGGCACCTCGACCTGGAAGATGTAGTCCTCGACGTCGAGCGTCTGGGCCCGGGTCTCCAGGTTGGTCTTGACCTTGTTCTCGTAGCCCGCGTAGGAGTGCACCACGTACCACTCGCCGGGGGCGCGGCGCAGCGCGGCGCGCAGCTCCTCGACCGGGTCGGCCTCCTCGGCCTCCTCGTCGGCTTCGTCACCGGAGTCGGCGTCGGCGGCCTGCTCGTCAGCGGACTCCGCGGCCTCACCCGCGCTGTCCTCGGCGGCCTGCTCGTCGGCGACCGCTTCGCCGGCGTCGGTGGTCTCGACAGCGTCGACCGAGTCAGCCGTCGAATCGGCGGCTGGCGCCTGCTCATCGGTGGGGTCGGTGAGTTCCTGACCCTCGTGTGAGGTCACAGTCGGTCTCGCTTCCTCTCGTGCATTGCGTGCCGGGTCGATGGCATCCGCCGCCCCACGCGGTGCGCGGCCGGAAGTGGTCAGCCGCCGAACAGCCAGTCCACGCCCTTGGCGAAGAGGATGTCCACGCCCGCGATGAACGCCACCATCACGCTGACGAACACCAGCACGACGAGCGTGTAGGTCATCAGCGCCTTGCGCGTCGGCCAGATGACCTTGCGCAGTTCGGCGACGACCTCGCGCAGGAAGCGTCCGATCTTCCGGAACGGCGAAACCCGACCCTGCCGGCCGTCCCGCGAGGGGGTCGGCCGACCCTTCGACTCAGTTGTGCGGGTCGAGCCGGCGTTCGCCGGCTCCCCGGACCGCCCCTTGCGGGCGGCCGAGCGGGCGGAGGCGCGGCGTTCCCGCCGCGCCGCGGCGCTGGACGGTTGGGCAGCGTCTTCGCGCTGTCCGTCCCGCTCCTGCTCGCGGTCCTCGCTCACGCCCATCCTCCGCTCACCGTCGCATCGACGCAGGGGTGACAGGACTTGAACCTGCAACCTGCGGTTTTGGAGACCGCTGCTCTGCCAATTGAGCTACACCCCTTTGCGGCCCGCGTTCTCGACCGCAGTTCGGGACGCCCGGTACCCGACCCGCCACCCGGTCCGGTCGGCGGGTTTCGAAGGTGCCGTGGCATCCCAAGTTCAAAAGTGTACGGCACGAAGTCGACCAAGCTCCAACCGCACCCCCCGCGGGGTGTCGAGATCATCGGAGCCGGGCTCCCCGAGCCGCCGGCACACCATACCCCGAGCTCCCGCACCCGTGTCGCGCACCACAGCTCATCTGCAAGGATGCTGCTATGGCCGCACCTGAGACGCAGTCCGAGAACAACACCGGGAAGCCGCGGATCTCCGCGCGAGTCGGAGGGATCGCCGAGTCGGCGACCCTCGCCGTCGACGCCAAGGCCAAGGCGCTCAAGGCCGCCGGGCGTCCGGTGATCGGCTTCGGCGCCGGCGAGCCCGACTTCCCCACCCCGCAGCCGATCGTGGACGTCGCCGCGGCGGCGTGCGCCGACCCGCGCAACCACCGCTACAGCCCGGCCGCCGGGCTGCCGGAGCTGCGCGAGGCGGTCGCCGCCAAGACCAGGCGCGACTCCCGCTACGAGGTCGAGCCGAGCCAGGTACTGGTGACCAACGGCGGCAAGCAGGCCGTCTACCAGACGTTCGCCGCGCTGCTGGACCCGGGCGACGAGGTCCTGCTGCCCGCGCCGTACTGGACGACCTACCCCGAGGCGATCGCGCTGGCCGGCGGTGTTCCCGTCGTCGTGGGCACCGACGAGTCGACCGGCTACCTGGCGAGCGTCGAGCAGCTGGAGGCCGCTCGCACGCCGCGCACCAAGGTCCTGCTGTTCAACTCGCCCTCGAACCCGACCGGCGCGGTGTACCCGCCGGAGCAGGTCGAGGCGATCGGCCGCTGGGCCGTCGAGCACGGGATCTGGGTGGTCACCGACGAGATCTACGAGCACCTGGTCTACGGCGGCGCCGAGCACGTCTCGATGCCCGCGGTGGTGCCGGAGCTGGCCGACACCTGCGTCGTGCTCAACGGGGTCGCCAAGACCTACGCGATGACCGGCTGGCGGGTCGGCTGGATGATCGGCCCCGCCGACGTCATCAAGGCCGCGACGAACCTGCAGTCGCACCTGTCGTCGAACGTCTCCAACGTCTCGCAGCGGGCGGCCCTGGAGGCCGTCAGCGGCTCGCTCGACGCGGTCGAGTCGATGCGCGAGGCGTTCGACCGGCGGCGGCGCAAGATCGTGGAGCTGCTGTCGGCGATCCCGGGCGTGAGCTGCCCGGAGCCGCAGGGCGCCTTCTACGCGTACCCGTCGGTGAAGGAGCTGCTGGGCAGGGAGATCCGGGGTTCGCGGCCGCAGACCAGCGTGGAGCTGGCGGCGCTGGTGCTGGAGCACGCGGAGGTGGCGGTCGTGCCGGGTGAGGCGTTCGGCACGCCGGGCTACTTCCGGCTGTCCTACGCGCTGGGCGACGACGACCTGGCCGAGGGCGTCCGCCGGATGGGCGACCTGCTGCGCGAGGCGAAGTAGCGCGTCCCGAACCGCGCGAACCGTGGGCCGTCCGGACTTCCCGGGCGGCCCACGGTTGTTTCGGATGTCGATGCCCGCACCGCTGCGGCGGGCGGTGCCGGGCCTTCAGTCCTGCGCCAGGCGGACCACCGCGCTGGCGCCGCCCAGGACGCCCTGGCCCGCGCTGCGGGCCGTGATGCTGACCTTCACCGTGCCGTCGTCGTTCTTGGCCGCGACCTTGCCGGAGAGCTCGACCAGCGCGCCCTCGCCGTCGTCGGGCACGACCACCGGGCGGGTGAAGCGGACGCTGTAGTTGGCGATCGCGCCCGGGTCGCCGGTCCACTCGGTGACCAGCCGGCCCGCCAGCGCCATGGTGAGCATGCCGTGCGCGATCACGTCCGGCAGCCCGACCTCGGTGGCGAACCGCTCGTTCCAGTGGATCGGGTTGAAGTCCCCGGAGGCCCCGGCGTAGCGCACCAGGTCGGCGCGGGTGACGGGGACGCTGAGCTCCGGCAGCAGGTCGCCCTTGGAGACCTCGGACATCCGCAGCGTCATGCGTCCTCACCTTCCGGGTCCTCCGCGGTGCCCCGCGCGACCAGCGTCGATTTCGCCGTGCAGACCGGTTCGCCCTCGACCGTGGTGATCTCGGCGCGCACGGTCAGGAAGTCGTTGCCCGTGCGGGCCTTGATGTCGTCGACGTGCACGACGGTGCGGAGGCGGTCGCCGGCCTGGATGGGCCGGTGGTGGGTGAACTCCTGCTGGCCGTGGACGACCCGGCTGTAGTCGAGGCCGAGCTGCGGGTCCTCCACGATCGCGTCGTGGGCTTTCATCGACAGCAGCACCGCGAACGTCGGTGGGGCGATCACGTCCGGGTACCCGGCGGCCTTGGCGGCCTCGGGGTCGCGGTGCAGGGGCGAGCGGTCCTTGATCGCCTCGGCGAACTCGCGGATCTTCTCCCGGCCCACCTCGTAGGTCGGCGTCGGCGGGTACTCACGTCCGATGAATGACTGGTCGAGCGGCACGTGTGCAGATTACCGGCCGCTCGGCACCACCGCGGCGGCCCTCATCGGCGGGCTCGCCTCGGCCCGCACGCCGGCCGGACCGCGCGCACTGGACGTCCCGGCGCCGGGTGCGACTTCCGGCACGAGGAACTCCTGCCGAACCGGGCCCGCAAGCACGAAGACCCGCCCCGGCTCGGCCGGGACGGGTCTTCGGTGAAGCTGGATCTCGCGAGAGGATCCGCTGTGGTCAGCGGGTCTCCTTGTGCACGCGGTGCGTACCGCAGTTCGGGCAGAACTTCTTCATCGCCAGACGGTCCGGGTCGTTGCGCCGGTTCTTGTTGGTGATGTAGTTGCGGTGCTTGCACTCCTCGCACGCGAGCGTGATCTTGGGGCGAACGTCGGTCGCGGCCACGGGGGTGCCTTTCTCTTCGAACTTGCTGGGACAGCTCGCTACAACGCGAACCGGTCAATGGTAGCGGTGGCCGGACTTGAACCGGCGACACAGCGATTATGAGCCGCTTGCTCTACCGACTGAGCTACACCGCCGCGCTGGGATACAGCCTATCCCATGCAAAAACAGCCGCAGTACCCATTTGTCGAGCACCGCGGCTGCCTTCCGAGCCCCAATACGGAATCGAACCGTAGACCTTCTCCTTACCATGGAGACGCTCTGCCGACTGAGCTATTGGGGCGTGCCCTTGCGGAGCGATTAGAACTCTACACACCCTCTCGGGGCCCCTGAGACGGGGGGTGCCCTAACGGGGAAACCGCTGGTCAGTGCACCAATGTCAACACGGTCTCCGACCTCGGCCCGCGACGCCGGACGGTGCGGGCCCGCAGCCACGCCTCCAGCCGGTCCTCGGGCAGCGGACGCGAGATCAGGTAGCCCTGTGCGATGTCGCACCCCATCGCGACGAGCTGGTCGCGGGCCGCGTCGTCCTCGACGCCCTCGGCCACCACCACGAGCTCCAGGGAGTGGCCCAGCTCGACGATGGAGCGCACCACGGCCATGTCGCCGAGGTCGGTGCCCATGCCGAGCACGAAGCTCTTGTCGATCTTCACCTCGTCCACCGGAAGCTGGCGCAGGTAGGCCAGCGAGGAGTAGCCGGTGCCGAAGTCGTCCACGGCCAGCACCACGCCGAGCGCGTGCAGCCTTCTCAGGACCGGCATCGAGCGCTCCGGGTCCTCCATCACGCTGGACTCGGTCAGCTCGAAGGTGAGCAGCTCGGGCGGGATCTCGTGGCGGCCGAGCGCTTCGGCGACCCGGTCCGGGAACGACTCGTCGGCGAGGTTGCGGACCGAGAGGTTCACCGCGACCGACATCCGCAGCCCGCGGTCGAGCCACTTGCGCACCTTCACCAGCGCGCATTCCATGACGAAGGAGGTCAGGGCGTCGACCAGCCCGGTGGCCTCCACCACCGGCACGAACTCGTCGGGATCGAGCCGCCCGTACTCGGGATGCGACCAGCGCACCAGGGCTTCGGCCCCGACCACCTGCCGCTCCGGCAGCGAGACCTTCGGCTGGTAGTGCACCTCGATCTGGCCGGAGTCGATGGCCTGGCGGAACTGGGTGACGAGCTGGAAGCGGCGCAGGAAGACCTGGCCCATCGCCGGCGCGTAGCGGCGCACGCCGTCCTCGCCGTTGCGGGCGGCCCGGACGGCGACGTCGGCGCGTTGCAGCAGGGTGTCGACGTCGTTCTCGGGCTCGCCGTCGGCCGGGGCCGACGAGACGTAGCCCGCGACCGCGGTGGCCTCCACGACCAGCTTGTCCAGCGGGTACGGCTCGGCGATCACCTCCCGGAGCCGGGTGGCGACCTCGCGCGCCTCGTCCTCGGTGTGGTCGAGCAGCAGCATCGCGAAGGCGTTGGCCTCCAGCCGCGCCAGCGGCGGTTCCGGCCCCAGCGCGTCGCGCATCCGGCGGCCCGCCGCGACCACCATCCGGTCGCCCCAGGTGTAGCCGAGCGCCTCGCTGACGGTGGTCAGGACGTCGAGGTCCATCCGCAGCACGACCGCCGTCCGGCCGTTGCGCAGCTCCTCGGCCGACATCTCCCGGAAGCCGGTCCGGTTGAGCAGGCCGGTCAGCGGATCGTGATAAGCGTCATGCCGCAGGCGGGCCAGCAGCCTTCGGTTGTCCATCGCGGTGGCCAGGTGGCTGGCCAGCGTGTGCAGCAGCCGGACGTCGGCGCGCCCGAAGCCGCGCCAGCGGCTGACCCGGTCGTGCGCCTCGACCGCGCCGAGGAGCTGGCTGGCTCCCCTCAGCGGCACCACGAGCGCTTCGTAGGCACCGCGCTGGCGCAGCGCCCGCCGCACCTCCTCCGGAGCCTCCAGCGTCCGGAACGAGCGCACGTGGCTTCCCGGCAGTTGCAGCAGCGGGTCGTCGCGCAGCGCCGACGGCGCGGCCTGCTCGGCGGCCTCCGGCAGCGGGTCGCCCGCGACCAGGGTGCTGACCTCGCCGCTGGGGTCCAGCCGCAGCCGCAGCACGACCCTGGTCGCGTTGAGCTGCTCTCGGATGCGTTCGGCCACCGGCTCCCACTCGGTGACCGACGGGGCCTCCAGATCGGCGTCGGAGGACGGGCCGCGCGCGGTGGCCTGCCCCGACCGGGCGACGCTCAGGCTGACGTCGCTGAGCGCTTCCAGGTCGCGCTGCTCGCGCAGCAGGCCGGAGTAGGCCCGGTAGAGCCCGAGGACGGCGACCGCGACCAGCCCGACCAGCAGCCAGCCCCACGGGGTGGTGCTGGCGACCTCGTAGCTGATCAGACCAACCGAGGTGTTGAGCAGCCCGACCGCCAGCGTGTTGACCGCCAGTCGCGCGCCCGCCGACACCCGCATGGCGCCGCCGAGCACGTGCAGGGCGGCGAGCGCGAACCCGCAGCTGATCAGCGGGGAGGTCAGGGTGCCGACGACCGGGCCGAACCACTCCGGGCTCGCGGTGCCGACGGTCCGGGTGACCACGCTGGCGACCGCGAACGGGACCGCGATCTCCAGGCACATCACGCCGGCGTTGTAGGCGACGTGGGTGGCCGCCCGCCTACCGACCTGGGCGCCCAGCCCGGCCAGCAGGTTCGCGGCGAGCACCACCTCGAACGGGGCGGTGAGCAGGCCGAGGATCAGCGGGATCTCGGTGAAGGAGATCGTCCAGCCGACCCGTTTGACGTCGACGTCGATGGTGAGCTGCTCGGCGAGCAGGAAGCCCATCGCCAGCAGCGGCCCGATGAGCAGCAGGTTCGGGCTGTAGTGGAACGGCAGCCACGCCGAGGTCGCCGCCGACGCGGCCACGCCGGCGAGCAGCACCGCGAGCGAGAAGGCGGTGAACATCCGCCGCCGCACCGGGTCGACCTCGGCCCGCACCGGAGGGCGGGCTGCGTCGAGCGCGGCCGGCGACTCCAGAGAGCGGTGACGCTCGATCATCCACCCTCCTGGTCGCCTGGCGACACGGGCGCCGCACCGGTTTGCCGTTGGGATCGTGACTCACGACAGGCGACCTTGGCCAGTGGCCGGAGACGCTCACCGCACCGCGGCGGGTGTGGAGTTCGCCATGTGGAACCGCGCACTCGGCCGAGTCCGGCGGACTGACCTGCGAATATCGCCGATCACCTGCTTCGGGGCACCCGGCCGGAAATGTTGTCGAGAAAGTCGTCCGGTCGGCTGTGAGCGGTCCCGCAACAACCCGAAAAAGCCTTCACGTTATGTGTCCGGGCTCGAACGGAAGGTGATCGACCTGCGGTTTCTACGTGAGGCCGAGCTCGTCGAGGAAGTCCCGCACCGCCCGGTCGAGGTCGGCCAGCGCGATCTCCTCCACCGGCAGGTGCCCGCCGCCGCGCAACGCCGCGAAGCGGGTCGGTCCGGCGATCCGGTCGAAGAAGCGGGTCGACAGGCTGGTGGGTATCCAGCGGTCCTCGTCGGGGTGGGCCAGCAGCACCGGCGGCCCGCGGAACTCCTCTGGCTCGGTCACCGGAGCGCTGGCGAGGTAGCTGCGCACGAAGCTCAGCGAGATCCAGTTCCCGCCGCCCAGCGCGTCGGCCCACACCAGCTCGGCGAACTTGACGTTGTTCGACACCGCGGCGACGTTGGCCAGCCAGTGCACCGGGACCCGCGCCTGCCGCAGCGGCCACGGGGCCAGCGACAGCAGACCGGACCACTGGCCGAGCTCCGGGCGCACCGCCAGGCGCCGCCGGACCTCCCCGCGCCGCGGGTCGGCCAGGCACGTCACCACGACTCCCGCGACCGATCCGGCTGCCGCGGCGGCGACGTCGTAGGCCAGCCTGCCGCCGGTTCCGACGCCGAGCAGCACGACCGGTCGCGGGTCGGTGCGGCGTTCGTGCTCGAGCAGCGCCGCGACGCACTCCACCCAGGTCCGGTAGGTGACGTGGTGGCGGCCGGGGTCGGTGAGCCCGAACCCGGGCAGGTCCGGCGCCAGGTAGTCGAGGTCGTACAGCGAGGGGAGCCTGCCGTAGGGGGCGAGCATCCGGCCGTAGCCGCCCGCGCCGTGCAGTGCGACGAGCTTGGCGGGGGCGTCCGGGTGCGCCACCCGGTCCAGGTGCACGTCCATCCCCCGCCAGGTCCACCACTGCTCGTCGGGTGCCGTCTCGGCGGTGAGGCGCAGGCCGCCGGGGAAGAACTCCTGGTAGCTCAACCACTGGCGGTGGTGGAGGTATCCGGCGCCGGCTTCGGCGGGGCGCTCGGAGGTCGGTCGGGCGCTCAGGGGCACAACTCGAACATACGGGGCCGGGGGCCACCGCGTCGGATGTTCATTTCCGGCTGATGTCAGCCGGTGCGCTCGTCGTCGGCCGGTCCCAAGCGGATCACCCCGTTGTCGAAGTCCAGCGGCCCCGCACCGGACTCGCGTTCGTCCTCTCGCGCGACGGCCACCCACTCCAGCCGTTCGAGCCGGTGCTTGGCGCCCGTGCTGAAAAGCCCTTCGACCTCGGTCGCGGCGGCTTCCAGCCGCCGCCGCGCCTCCGGCGGAGACGCGTGCTGCGCCGCGGCGCGCTGCTCGCGCCTGCGGCGCGCGCGGGCCGCGCGATCGATGGCCACCACACCAGCCTAGCCGCCGTGGAGGCCGAGGCCGAGGTTCACGAACCCGCGGCGGGACCGCGGTGCACCAGCGAGTCGGCCTGCGCGAGCCCGTCCTCCAGCGCAGCGCGCTCGCGCTCGTCGAGCCCGTCCGCGAAGCCGGGACCGGCGGCCTTGACCAGCACCATCAGCCGCTTTGCGATCCCCCGCGCCTGCGTCAGCCGCACCTGCGGGCCTTCCAGCACCCGCCGAGAGTCGGCGATGAGCTTGCGGTACCGGTGGTTGAGCTCCGCCCGCTCATCAACGACATCCAGCGCCCCCACCAGCCCACGCAGCTCGGAGGTCTCGACGAGCACGAAATACGGATCACTCACACAAGAAACCCTAGAACACCAAGGAGGTCTCCCACCGCAAACGACCACGACAAAGGTCACAGCGGACAAGCCACCCCGCCGAATGCGCCCAAGAGCTCACCACCGCAGAGAAGGTGCCCGACAAAGTCACCAACCCAAAGGCGCCGACAAGCTCACCGCAGAGAAGGCGCCCCAAATGGTTGAGCGCCAGCGAAGGCCCGCTGGTAAAGCCCCAGGCCGGGAACGCTCAGAACGCGAGGAGCAGGTCACAAGCAACCACCGCACCGTGGGGGGCCCGGGGGGTTCGACCCCCCCCGACCAGCACAAACGAAGAGAGCCCTGTCCGCGCAATCCGCGGACAGGGCTCACCCACTCTCGAGTGCCGGGTGGAGGATTCGAACCTCCGAAGCTTGCGCGGCTGATTTACAGTCAGCTCCCTTTGGCCACTCGGGCAACCCGGCGTCGCGCACCAGTCGGAACTGGCTTGCGTGGAAAGGATACATACCGGCGTCCACCGGATTCTCAGGGGGGCGTGGCGGTAGCGTGTCCGGTGACCGCATCGGCGAGCGCAACAGGAGGTAGGACAGGTGGCAGACCCGTCGTTCGACGTGGTGAGCAAGATCGACCGCCAGGAGGTCGACAACGCGCTGAACCAGGCCGCCAAGGAGCTGGCCAACCGGTTCGACTTCCGCGGTACCGGCACGAAGATCCAGTGGTCCGGTGAAGAGGCGATCAGCCTGGAGTCCGAGACCGAGGAGCGCTGCAAGGCCGCGATCGACGTCTTCAAGGAGAAGCTGATCAAGCGGGGCATCTCGCTGAAGGCGTTCGACGTGGGCGAGCCGGCTTCCTCCGGCCGGGTCTACAAGGTAACCGGCAAGCTCGTGCAGGGCATCGCCCAGGACGTGGCCAAGAAGATCTCGAAAAAGATCCGGGACGAGGCCCCGAAGGGCGTGCAGGCGCAGATCCAGGGTGACCAGCTGCGCGTGTCCGGCAAGAAGAAGGACGACCTGCAGACCGTCATCCAGCTTTTGAAGTCCAGCGACTTCGAAGTCGCCCTGCAGTTCGAGAACTACCGGTAACTTGGGCCGCGGCGCCGTCGCTGGAGGGGAATCCGGGTGAAGGGGATCGTGCTGGCCGGTGGCAGCGGGACGAGGCTGCACCCGCTGACGCAGGTCGTGTCCAAGCAGCTGTTGCCGGTCTACGACAAGCCGATGGTCTACTACCCGTTGTCGGTGCTGATGCTGGCCGGCATCCGGGAGGTCCTGCTCATCTCGACCCCGGCCGACCTGCCGCTGTTCCGCAGGCTGCTCGGCGACGGTTCGCAGTTCGGCATCTCGATCGACTACGCCGAGCAGCCCGAGCCCAACGGTCTGGCCGAGGCGTTCGTCATCGGTGCCGACTTCGTCGGTGACGACTCGGTGGCGCTCGTGCTGGGCGACAACATCTTCTACGGGCAGGGTTTCTCCAAGCTGCTGCAGCAGTGCACGCGGGAGCTGGAGGGCTGCATGCTCTTCGGCTACCCGGTGCGCGATCCCCAGCGCTACGGGGTCGGTGAGATCGACGGGGACGGCAGGCTCCTCTCGATCGTGGAGAAGCCGGAGCGGCCGCGTTCCAACACCGCCATCACCGGGCTGTACTTCTACGACAACGCCGTGGTGGAGATCGCCCGGGGGCTGCGCCCGTCGGCGCGGGGCGAGCTGGAGATCACCGACGTCAACATGGAGTACCTGCGGCGCGGGAGTGCCCGGCTGACCGAGCTCGGGCGTGGGTTCGCCTGGCTGGACACCGGTACGCACGCCTCGCTGCTGGACGCCTCGCAGTTCGTGCAGGTGCTGGAGAACCGGCAGGGCGTGCGGATCGCGTGCCTCGAGGAGATCGCGCTGCGGATGGGCTACATCTCGCCCGAGGAGTGCTTCGCGCTGGGCGCGAAGCTGGCCAAGTCCGGCTACGGCGAGTACGTCATGTCCGTCGCGCGCAACGC
The DNA here is from genome assembly GCF_018141105.1 of Saccharopolyspora erythraea. Taxonomy (NCBI): domain Bacteria; kingdom Bacillati; phylum Actinomycetota; class Actinomycetes; order Pseudonocardiales; family Pseudonocardiaceae; genus Saccharopolyspora; species Saccharopolyspora erythraea. The sequence continues at coordinate 7,723,534 of NZ_CP054839.1, forward strand.
CGGGGCGCCCGGCTGACAGTCACCACGTCGCCGGGGGCAGCTGGCGTCCCGCCATGCCTTCCAGGCGCCGGACCCGTTCGCTGATCGGCGGGTGGGTCGAGAACAGCCGCGTCAGCCGTTCGCCTGGCCGGAACGGGTTGGCGATCATCAGGTGCGACTCGGACACCAGCTTGGGTTCCGGCGGCAGGGGCGCGAGCTGGGTGCCGCGCTCGAGCTTGCGCAGCGCCGATGCCAGCGCCAGCGGGTCGCCGGTGAGCTCGGCGCCGGACGCGTCGGCCTGGTACTCCCTGGAGCGGCTGACCGCCATCTGCACGACTCCGGCCGCGATCGGCCCCAGCAGGGCGACCAGCAGCATCGCGAAGGCGTTCGGCCGGTCCTCGTCGTCGCCGCCGAACATGCCGAACAGCAGCCCGAAGTTCGCCAGGAACGTGACGACGCTGGCCAGCGCTCCCGCGACGCTGGAGATCAGGATGTCGCGGTTGTAGACGTGCGACAGCTCGTGGCCGAGCACCGCGCGCAGCTCGCGCTCGTCGAGCAGCTCGAGGATTCCCTGGGTGCAGCAGACCGCCGCGTTGCGCGGGTTGCGCCCGGTCGCGAACGCGTTGGGCGCCGCGGTGGGGCTGATGTAGAGCGCGGGCATCGGCTGCTTGGCCGAGGTGGCCAGCTCGCGCACGATCCGGTACATCGCGGGCTGTTCGGCTTCGGAGACCGGGCGTGCGTGCATCGCGCGCAGCGCCAGCCTGGCCGAGTTGAAGTAGGCGTAGCCGTTCATGCCCAGCGCGACGACGAGCGCGATGACCAGGCCGCCGCGCCCGAACAGCGAGCCGACCAGCAGCACGAGGGCGCTCATACCGCCCAGCAGCAGGGCGGTCTTCAACCCGTTGAAGTGACTGTGCACAGCGTTCCTGCCTCCGCCGGGAAACCGTCGTTGCAGTCGAAGGTCACTCAGGAAACGCTGTCACGCGAGCCGAAGTTCCAGCGCGCGGGCGTGCCGAACACCACTCGGCGCTGGTGAGCGGGTCGTCGGCCCCCGCTCACCAGCGCCTGCGGCCGGGTTAGCGTCGTCGGGTCAGTGGAGCGGGGTCAGTGCAGTTCCATCGTGCAGCACTTCGGCCCTCCACCGGACTTCCGCAGCTCCGAGACGTCGAGCATGATCGGCTCGTAGCCGCGGGCGGTGAGCTGGGCGGCCAGACCCGTCGCCTCCAGCGGCAGCACCACGTTGCGGCCGTCGGAGACGCCGTTGAGGCCCAGGCACGCGGCGTCTTCGGCGTCGGCGACCACCGCGTCGGGGAACAGGCGTTCCAGCACGCGCCGCGAACCCGCGGAGAAGGCGTCCGGGTAGTAGGCGATCTGCGGGTGCTCACCGCGTTCCAGCACGAAAAGCGCGGTGTCGAGGTGGTAGTAGCGCGGGTCGGTCAGGCTCAGCGACACGACCGGTACGCCCAGCACCTCCTGGGCCTCGGCGTGCGCCTCGGGGTCGGTGCGGAAGCCGGAACCGGCCAGCAGCAGCGTCCCGGTCCAGGCGAAGTCGCCCTCGGCCTCGTTTACCCGCGACGGCATGACCAGCTCGCGGTAGCCGCGGGTGGTGAACCAACGGCGGAAGTGCTCGGCCTCGGCGGCCCGTTCCGGTGCGCGGAACCGGGCGCCGAGCACCCGGCCGTCGATCACGGTCGCGGAGTTCGCCGAGAAGACCATGTCGGGCAGTCCGGGCTGCGGCTCGATGACGTGCACGGTGTGGCCGAGGCGCTCGTAGGTCTGCTTGAGGGCCTCCCACTGCTTCATCGCCAGCTCGGTGTCGACCGGCGAGGTGGGGTCCATCCAGGGATTGATCGAGTACTCGACGGCGAAGTGCTTCGGCGGGCACATCACGTAGTGCCTGGCCGTCGGGAGCTTGGCGCGTGAGTCGGCGGCGGCGGGCGCAGCGGAGACCGTCATGAATCGAAATCTAACCGGTGCCCGGACCGCCTACAACGTCACTCCGTTGCGGCGGATACGGCAGAATGTTGCGTATGGACTCCCTCGATCAGCGAATCGTTTCGCGACTGGTGGCCGACGCCCGGGCCAGCTACGCCGAGATAGGCGCGGAGGTGGGGCTGTCGGCCCCGGCGGTGAAACGACGGGTCGACAAGCTGCTCGACCTGGGTGTCCTGCAGGGATTCACCGCGGTGGTCGATCCGGAGGCGCTCGGCTGGGGCACCGAGGCGTTCGTGGAGGTGCACTGCCACGGCAACGTCCCCACGCAACGAATCCGCAGCGGCCTGGAGCCGCTGCCCGAGGTCGTCGCGGCCTACACGGTGTCCGGGCCTGCCGACGCGATCGTGCACCTGCGCGCCGCGGACATCCACCACCTCGAGACCGCGCTGGAGCGGCTGCGGGCGGTGGAGTTCGTCAGCCGGACGGTGTCGACGGTGGTGCTGTCGCGGCTGCTGGAGCGACCGCCGCAGGCCTGAGCGACGCAGACGAGCCGCCGTCGTCCGGTGGACGGCGGCGGCTCGCGGTCTGCAAAGGCGTTGTGCGGCGGCTCAGGTGTTGTGCTGACGGCCGTCCCATGGCTCGAACCCGGCCTGCTCGGCGTCGGCGGCGGTGCGGAACCACACCTCGGCCACGATGCGTTCGTACTGCGGCGACTCCGGCGTGTGGTACTGCCGGGAGGCGAAGTGGCCCTTGACCATGTAGCCCTCCCGCCGCGTCGGGCCCACGTGTTGCTTGGTGTCGGTGGCGGGAGCGTTCTTCCCGCTCGCATCGCCTGACGGGCTTTCCGCGGAGCCGTTGGACGCGGAGCCGGAGCTGCCGTTCGCCGCGGCCGGACCGGAGCCGTTCGACGATCCGTTGCGCCCGGAGTTCGACGTCGTCTTCGGCTTGCCCGGCCGGGGGCCCACCCCGGGTGTGCGGCGCGGCAGCGGCGGCGCGTCCGAGTCGGGTTCGGCGTCGTCGGTGATGCGCGGGATGTTCTGGGTGGCCTCGGCACCCAGCGGCGGGACGTAGGGCGTGTCCTTGCGGGCCTCGTCGACTCCCGGGTCACCGAGCGGCTCGAAGAGCGAGCGGAGCTGCCCGGAGAGCTGCGCATCCCGCTCGGTGTCCTCCCGCGCACCGGACTCCGCGGAAGCCGGCACCCGGGCTGCCGGCTCAGCGCGCCCCGGCGACTCGGCGGAGTCCTGGGCCGAGTCGGAGCCGGTCGGCTCGTCCGCCTCGGCGGGCCACTCCGGGTTCTCCTGCTTGTCCGCCCGCATCGACTTCTGGAACCACGTGCTGCGGCCGGCGGCCTCGTCGTCGGCCAGCTCGATGCCCTCGGGCACCCGCGCCGACTCCGCCGCGTCGCGCGAGGTGCCGGCCGGCTGCCACGCGGGCTCGACGGGTTCCGGTTCGCGCTCGGCGTCCGCGCGGACCCGCGCGGCGAACTCGCGGGACGGGCCGTCGGACCCCCACGCCGGCTCTGGCGGACGCGGCGCCGGCTCGACCGGCTGGCGGGCGGTGTCGTCGTCGGTGATGCGCTCGACCTGCTGGGTCACCTCCGCGGAGTCTCCCGCCGGCGGGACAGGCGCGGCCCACGCACGCGGAGCGCGGTCCCAGGCACCGAACGCAGGCTCCTCCGCCTCGTCCTGGGCCTGGCCGGGCAGCTCGTCGCGGTCGACCAGCGCCGTCGGCTGCGCCGGGCCGAGCCGGTCCGCCCGCACGGGCTCGGCGGGCTCAAGCAGGTCCAGCGGGCCCTCGTCCGGCTCCATCGCCGTCAGCGTCCGCTCCCGGTCGCGCCCGGAATCCTCGGTTTCGCGCACGTAGTCGGCGTAGTCAGCCGATACCGCGTCCAGGCGGCGCCGCAGCGGCCGGACGAACAGCAGCCAGGTGAACAGGGAACCCAACGCGAAGGCGGCCAGGCTCCACAGCCAAACCTGGGTGAACAGCCACGTCACGGACGACGTCCCTCCTCCGAATCCAAGGGCTCGCGCATTCGGCCGGGCGAGCTCGAAGCACGAGTATCGTCCCGGCCCCTCGACCGGGAAGTGATCGGGGGCAGATCCTTACCGCAGCTTGACCGGCGCGCGACCCGCAACGCCGGAGCCGGGGTGTCGCGTCGATCGCTCACCGGGGTGAATTCACCCGGACCGACCACCCGGCGTGGCTTCGCAGAACCACACACGGCCCAGCCCGTCGGGGCGGCTGCACCGGCACCGGACGTGACGACCACCCCGCGAACGCCTTCGCCGGACTACCTGGTGCGGGCGACGACGTAGTCGACGAGCGTGGCGAGCGCGTCGCGTGCCGGCACGTCGGGCAGCGCCGCGAGCTCCGTGCGCGCCTCCGCCGCGTACTCGTCGAGAGTGCGCCGGGCGCGCGTAAGGCCGTCGCACTCCCGCAGCAGCTTCAGCGCCTCCTCCACGTCGGCGTCGTGCTCCAGCGGCCCGGCCAGCAGCTCGCGCAGCCGGACGTCGGTGCCCTCGTCGGCCAGCGCGAAAAGCATGGGCAGCGTCCGCACGCCCTCGCGCAGGTCGGTGCCCGGGGTCTTGCCGGACTCGCCGGCGGGCGATGCGATGTCGATGACGTCGTCGGAGATCTGGAAGGCGGTGCCCAGGATGCGGCCCAGCCGCTCCATCGCCGTCACCTGCTCCGGGTTCGCCCCGGAGAACAGCGCGCCGAACCGGCCCGCGATGGCGATCAGCGAACCCGTCTTCTCGTGGATCACCTTCAGGTAGAAGTCGACCGGGTCCTCGTCGCGGCCGACCCCGACCGTCTCCCGCATCTGGCCGGTGACCAGCGCCTCGAACGTCCTGGCCATCTCGCGGGCGGCGTCGGTGCCGAGGTCGGCGACCAGCCGGGACGCCTGGGCGAACAGGAAGTCGCCGGTCAGGATCGCCACCGAGTTGTCCCAGCGGGCGTTGGCGCTGGTCGCGCCGCGGCGCATGGTCGCCTCGTCCATGACGTCGTCGTGGTAGAGCGTGGCCAGATGGACCATCTCCACGACCGCGGCGGACTTGATGACGTTCTCCGTGCGGGGGTCCCCGAACTGGGCGGCCAGCAGCGCGAACAGCGGGCGGAACCGCTTGCCGCCCGCGTCCACCAGGTGCAGCGACGTGCGGGTGGCGAACTCGAGGTCGCTGCGCACCGACTCGTGCAGCAGCGCCTCGACGTCGGCGATGCCCTGTCGCACCGACTCGGCCAGTGCCGAGTCGGTGATCTCGAATCCCGTCGGACCCGCAACAACGCCCGTCAGGTAGCTGTTCGGGTCACCCGCTGGCCTGCTCACGTCACCGTCGCCTTCGCTCCCCCAAGCTAGCCCCTACGGGCGAGCACTCTACGACACGAAGCCACCGAGGTTGGCCCAGTCCAGTGCCAACGACGGCAGCACGCCCAGCAACAGCGTCACGACCACGCCCAGCGTGATCGCCGCCGTCGTGAACGCGCCCGGCACGCTGACGGTGGGGCCGTCCTCGGCCGGTTCGCTGAAATGCATCAGCACGATGACACGAAGGTAGAAGAACGCCGCGACCGCACTAGCCACCAGGGCCACCACCACCAACGGTGCCATACCGTCGGCGAGAGCGGCCTCGAAGACCACGAACTTCCCGACGAAGCCGCTGGTCATCGGGATGCCCGCGAGTGCGAGGAGCAGGAAGGTGAACACCCAGGCCACCACCGGCGACCGCTTGGCCAGCCCGGCCCAGTCCGAAAGGTGAGTAGCCTCACCATCGGAGGTCCGGACCAGGCTGATCACGCCGAAGATCGCGATCGTGGTGAAGCCGTAGGCCAGCAGGTAGAACATGGTGCCCGCCAGCCCGCGCTCGGTCAGCGCGATCGCGCCGACCAGCAGGAACCCGGCGTGGGCCACCGAGGAGTAGGCGATCATCCGCTTGATGTCGCTCTGGGTCAGGCCCAGCACGACGCCGATGACCATCGACACGATCGCCACCGCGTACAGCACCCCGCGCCACTCCCAGCTCGACGCCTGGAAGGCGACCTGGAAGACCCGCAGGATGCCGCCGAACGCGGCGACCTTCGTGCAGGCCGCCATGAAACCGGTCACCGCGGTCGGCGCGCCCTGGTAGACGTCCGGGGTCCAGGTGTGGAACGGCCCGACCGACGCCTTGAACAGCAGGCCCACCACCAGCAGGCCGAGCCCGGCGAACAGCAGCGTGTCGGAGCGGTCGGTGCCCGCGGTCGCGGCGGCGATCGCCGACAGCTTGACCGAGCCCGCGTAGCCGTAGAGCAGCGCCAGCCCGTAGAGGAAGAACGCCGACGCGAACGCGCCGAGCAGGAAGTACTTGACCGCCGCCTCCTGCGAGAGCAGCCTGCGACGCTTGGCCAGGCCGCACATCAGGTACAGCGGGAGGCTCAGCACCTCCAGCGCGATGAACATCGTCAGCAGGTCGTTGGCCGCGCAGAAGACCATCATCCCGCCGAGGGCGAACAGCGCGAGCGGGAACACCTCGGTGCGCATGCCCGCGACCGCCGCTGTCGCGCGGGTCATCTCGCCGGAACCGGCGGGGCCGGTGTCGTTGGACTCGGCGACGAACGCGCCGCCCGGCTCCACCGAGCGGTCGGCGATCAGCAGGATCGCACCCAGGCCGAGGGCCAGCAGCGTGCCCCACAGGAACAGCGTCGGCGCGTCGATGGCCAGGGAGTCCGACAGCGTCGTGACGCCGGTGCCGCCCTGCCGGGCGTGCAGCGCCAGCGCGACCCCGGCCGCGACCAGGGCCAGCAGGCTCAGCCCCACCTGCGCCGACCACCGCTGGTGGCGCGGCAGGAACGCCTCGACCAGCACCCCCAGGCACGCCGCTCCGAGGATCACCAGGACCGGCATGATCGCCGCGTAGTCGATCAGCGGCAGCTCGACCTGACTCACTGTCAGTTACCTCCCTGCGAGGTGACGGGGTCGGTGACGCCGACCTCGCTCATGGTTGCGCCGACCGACGGGCCGATCACGTCCAGCACCGGCTTCGGGTAGAAGCCCAGCGCCAGCACGAGCACGATCAGCGGCGCGAGGACCGCCTTCTCCCGGAGGTCGAGGTCGGTGATGCCGCGCCGGTGCTTCTCCGGCAGCGCCGGGTCGCCGACCGCGCCGGGTCCGGTGGCCGAGGCCAGCAGCGCGTCGCCGCGCACCGGCCCCTGCATCACCTGCTGGTAGATCCGGAGCACGTACACCGCGGCCAGCACCATGCCGACGGTCGCCAGGACCGTGTAGACCGGCTGGGTCGGGAAGGATCCGACCAGCACCAGGAACTCGCTGATGAACGAGTTGGTGCCGGGCAGCGACAGCGTGCTGAGCCCCGCGACCAGCAGCACGCCCGCCAGCAGCGGCGTCAGCCGCGCCATGCCGCCGTAGTCGGCGATGCGGGTCGAGCCACCTCGGGCGATCACCATGCCGATGGCCAGGATGAGCATGCCGGTCGCGATGCTGTGGTTGATCATGTACGACACCGCGCCCACCTGCGACTGCGAGGTGAAGGCGAAGATGCCCAGCGCGATGAAGCCGAAGTGCGCGATCGAGACGTAGGCGATGAAGCGCTTGAGGTCGTCCTGGCCGAACGCCTGCAGCGACCCGTACAGCACCCCGAGCACCGCAAGCACCAGCACCATCGGAGTCAGCAGCTTCGAGGCGTCCGGTGTCAGCGGCAGGCTGTAGCGCAGGAAACCGAAGGTGCCGACCTTGTCCAGCACGCCGACGACGATGACCGCGACGCCGATCGGCGCCTGCGCGGCGGCGTCGGGCAGCCAGGTGTGCAGCGGCACCAGCGGCGCCTTGATGGCGAACGCGGTGAAGAAGCCGAGGAAGATCCACACCTGCACGTTCGTCGGCGCGTCGGCCAGCACCGGCACCAGCTTCGCCCAGTCGAAGGTGCCCTGTCCCAGCACCTGCGCCGAGTAGACGTAGGCGCCGATCGCCGAGGCCAGCATGATCAGGCCGCCGAGGAAGGAGTACAGGAAGAACTTCACCGCGGCGTAGGTGCGCTGCTCGCCGCCGTACCCGCCGATGAGGAAGTACATCGGGATCAGCATGATCTCGAACAGCACGTAGAACAGGAACACGTCGGTCGCGGCGAACACGCCGACCGTCAGCGCCTGCTCCAGCAGCAGCAGCGAGAAGAACCCGCCGTGGGTGCGGCCCGCGGGCAGCTTCTCGCCCCAGCTGTAGCCCAGCACCAGCGGCAGCAGCAGCGCGATCACCGCGACCATGACCAGCGCGATGCCGTCCACGCCGAACGACAGGTTGATGTCGAAGGCGGGGATCCACGGAACCGAGCTGGTGAGCTGCAGCCGCGCGCCCGCCGGGTCGTACTCCAGCCAGGCGACGGCGGCCAGGACGACCTCGACGAGCGAGAACGCCAGCGCGGTCCACTTCGCCACCGGCTCGTTGCCGCGCAGCAGCCAGACCACCACCGAGCCGAACAGCGGTAGCAGGATCAGTGCGAGGAGCACGGTCATCGGATCTCCTCCAACGGTTCACCCGGCGCGGCCGGAGCCGTCCGGCGGCTTCCCGGCGCGGTCTCGCGGGGCAGAGGTGCGCACGGCACCGGCAGGTTCGTCATGGCGTCCCCACGGCCATCAGGGCGGCGATCAGGATCACGCCGCCTGCGAGCATGGACAGGGCGTAGGAGCGGACGAATCCGGTCTGCCAGCGCCGCATCCGGGTGGAACCGAACCCGAGCAGGCCGGCCACCCCGGTGACGGTGCCGTCGACGCCCTTGCGGTCGACCTCGACCAGGCCGCGAGTCAGCAGCCTGGTCGGCAGCACCACGAGTCCGCGGTTCAGCGCGTTGCCGTAGAGGTCGGCGCGGGCCGCGCGCACGACCGGCGACACCCGCTCCGGCCGCACCACCGGGACCGGCTTGCGACCGACGACCAGCCAGGCGACGAGCACCCCGAGCGCCGAGAGCGCGACCGTCAGGTACGGGACCACCTCGTGCGGCAGCACCCCGTGGTGGCTTTCGGCGAGCCCGCCCAGCGACGGCGTCAGGTAGTCGACCAGGCGGTTGCCCGCGACGAAGAACCCGCCGGCCCCGATCGAGCCGATCGCGAGCACGATCATCGGCCCGGTCATCACCCCCGGGGACTCGTGCGGGTGGAAGTCCTTCCCGTCGCTCGTCTTCAGGTTCTCCCAGCGCTTCTCGCCGAAGAACGTCATCAGCACCAGGCGGGTCATGTAGAAGGCCGTGATGCCCGCGCCCAGCAGCGCCGCGCCGCCGAACACCCAGCCGCGCCAGCCCTCCTGGCCGAACGCGGCCTCGATGATCGCGTCCTTGGAGTAGAAGCCCGACATGAACGGGAAGCCGATCAGCGCGAGGTAGCCCATCCCGAAGGTGGCGAACGTGATCGGCATGTACCGGTAGAGGCCGCCGAACTTGCGCATGTCGACCTCGTCGTTCATGCCGTGCATCACCGAGCCGGCGCCGAGGAACAGCCCGGCCTTGAAGAAGCCGTGGGTGAGCAGGTGCATGATGCCCAGCGCGTAGCCCGCCGGGCCGAGGCCCACCGCGAGGATCATGTAGCCGATCTGGCTGACCGTGGAGTAGGCCAGCACCTTCTTGATGTCGTCGTAGGCGCAGCCGATGACGCATCCGACCAGCAGCGTGACCGCGCCGACGATGGTGACGACCAGCCTGCCGTCGGGCGAGAGCGTGTAGAGCGGGTTGGCCCTGGCGATCAGGTAGACACCGGCGGTGACCATGGTCGCGGCGTGGATGAGCGCGGAGACCGGGGTCGGGCCCTCCATCGCGTCCGGCAACCACGCCTGCAGCGGGACCTGGCCGGACTTGCCGCACGCGCCGAGCAGGAGCAGCAGCGTGATCGCGAGCAGCACGCCCGGGGTGAGCTCACCGGCCCTGGCGAAGACCTCCGAGTACTGGGTGGTGCCGAGGTTGGCGAACAGCAGGAAGATCGCCAGCGCCAGGCCGACGTCGCCGACGCGGTTCATCACGAAGGCCTTGGTCGCCGCCGCTGCCGCCGACGGGCGGCCCTGCCAGAAGCCGATCAGCAGGTAGGACGCCAGGCCGACGCCTTCCCAGCCGAGGTAGAGCGTCACGAAGCTGTTGCCCATGACCAGCACGAGCATCGCGGCGACGAACAGGTTCAGGTAGGCGAAGAACCGGCGCCGCTCGGTGTTGTCCCTGCCGGTGCGGCCTTCCTGGTCGTGGGCCATGTAACCGATCGAGTAGACGTGGATCAGCGCGCCCACACCCGTGATCAGCAGCATGAACACCATCGACAGCGGGTCCAGCCGGAGTCCGAAGTCGACCTGCAGCGCCTCGACCGGGATCCAGGAGAACAGGTACAGCTCCCGCTCCCGCTGCGCCGCGGGCAGGCCGTTGATGGAGAAGAACAGCGCGACCGCGTACGCGAACGAGCCGATCACCGTCGCGCAGCCCAGGACGTGGCCCCACCCGTTGGCCCGGCGCCCGGCCAGCAGCAGCACCAGCGCGCCGAACGCGGGCAGCGCGATGAGCAGCCACGCGTTCTGCTGGATCGCGCCCGTCGCGCTGACCACGTCCAAGGTCGGCGGGACCCCGGCGGGGATCTCCCCGGTTGTCGTCATTGCCGTCACCACGCGCCTCTCAGTACTTCAGGAGGTTGGCGTCATCGACCGAGGCCGAGCGACGCGTACGGAAGATCGACATGATGATCGCCAGGCCGACCACGACCTCGGCCGCGGCGACGACCATCACGAAGAAGGCCATGACCTGCCCGTTCACCGACCCCTCGATGCGGGCGAAGGTCACCAGCGTCAGGTTGACGGCGTTGAGCATCAGCTCGATGCACATGAACACGACGATCGCGTTGCGCCGGACCAGGACGCCCACCGCCCCGATGCTGAACAGCAGGGCCGACAACAGCAGGTAGTAGGTCGGGGTCACCGCCGGACCTCCTCGGTGGATGCTTGCTCGGATTCCTTGCCGTTGCCGTTGCCGTTGCCGTTCCCGTTGCCGCCGCCGGGGTGCGGTCCGTCGCCGTTGGTGTGCTCCGGCTCGGAGCGATCCGGCGTCGTGGCCTGCTCGGCCTCCCGCTCACCGGTCAGCGCGCGCGGCCCGGGTTCGGGCGCCTCTCCCGAAACCGCCCGGCGCTCCTCGCGGAACCGGTCGGCGGGCAGGTTGTCCAGCAGCTCCGAGAGCGACTCCGGGGCGACCGAGCCGTCGGGCAGCAACGCGGGCGTGGCCACCGAGTTCGCCGTCGCGTAGACGCCCGGGCCGGGCAGCGGCGAGACCCGCGCGCTGCGGAAGCGGGCGTCGGCCATGTCGCGCTGCGACATCCGCTTGGCCCGCCCCTTGCCGCCGTAGGCCAGGACCATCGCGCCCAGCGCCGCGGTGATCAGCAGCGCCGAGGTGAGCTCGAAGGGGAACAGGTAGTCGGTGAAGATCAGCCGTCCGAGACCGCCCGCGCCACCGCCCTGCGGCGACCACGGGTTCAGCGGCGCGGCGACCGGCACGTCGGTGAGCGCCCTGGCCAGGCCGGTCACCAGCAGCGCGGCGAAGCCCACGCCCGCCAGCGCCGCGGCCAGCCGCTGCCCGCGCAGCACCTCCACGACCGAGTCCGACGAGTCGCGGCCCACCATCATCAGCACGAACAGGAACAGCATCATGATCGCGCCGGTGTAGACGATGATCTGGGTGAAACCGAGGAACGGCGCGCTCTGGGCCATGTAGAGCACGCCGAGGCACAGCATCGTCAGCACCAGCCAGAGCGCGGAGTGCACCGCGTTGCGGGCGAAGACCATGCCGAGCGCGCCGAGCAGCGCCAGCGGGCCGAGGGTCCAGAAGACCGCGGCCTCGCCGGCGCCGACCACGTCCTGGGCCTGGGTCTGCGCCAGGTACTGCGTTTGCTGGAGGATCTGGGCCGCGAGTGCCATCACCTTCTGGCCTCCTCAGGACCGGTCTCCACGGTCTCGCCCTCGGGAACCCCGGCCTGCCGCGCCAGTTCCGGACCCCGCACGTAGTAGTCCTGCTCGTCGTCGCCGAGCCGCATCGGGTGCGGCGGCTGCTCCATGCCCGGCAGCAGCGGCGCGAGCAGGTCTTCCTTGGTGAAGATGAGGTCGCGACGGTTGTCGTCGGCGGTCTCGTACTCGTTGGTCATGGTCAGCGAGCGGGTCGGGCATGCCTCGATGCACAACCCGCAGCCGATGCAGCGCAGGTAGTTGATCTGGTAGTCCATGCCGTAGCGCTCACCGGGCGAGTACCGCTCGTCCTCGGTGTTCGTGCCGCCCTCGACGAAGATCGCGTCGGCCGGGCACGCCCAGGCGCACAGCTCGCAGCCCACGCACTTCTCCAGCCCGTCCGGGTGACGGTTGAGCTGGTGCTTGCCGTGGAACCGAGGCGCCGGGATCTTCTTGACCTCCGGGTACTCCTCGGTGACGACCTTGCGGAACATCGTCGAGAAGGTGACGCCGAAGCCCTTGATCGGATCAAACACTCCCATTGGGCTCCTCCTTGGTCGAGCCGGCGCCTTCGCCCGGCAGCTGCCCGGCAGGCGCGGCCTGCGCACCCGTGTGCACCGCGCTGCGCCGCGGCGGGGCCTTCGGCACTTCGAGGTCCAGCGGCGGGATCGGGTACCCGCTGCCCGCGAGCGGGACCTCGCCGTCGGACTCTGGGACCTTGCGGTCGGGGATCAGGAACGTCGCGACGAGCAGGACGGCGATGACCACGCCGCCCGCGATCAGGAACTGCTGCGAGGTGACCGCGTCGTTGTTGCGCAGGGCCCGGATGACGGTGACCGCGATGATCCACAGCAGGCTCAGCGGCACCAGGAACTTCCAGCCCACGTTCATGAACTGGTCGTAGCGCAACCGCGGCAGGGTGCCGCGCAGCCAGACGAAGAAGAACAGGAACGCCAGCGTCTTGCCGAGGAACCACAGCACCGGCCACCAGCCGGTGTCGAGGACCCCGCCGCCGATCGACGACAGCGGCCACGGGGCGTGCCAGCCGCCGAGGAACAGCGTCGTCGCCAGCGCCGAGACGGTGACCATGTTGATGTACTCGGCGAGGAAGAACAGCGCGAACTTCAGCGACGAGTACTCGGTGTGGAAGCCGCCGACCAGCTCGGACTCGGCCTCCGGGAGGTCGAACGGGGCGCGGTTGGTCTCGCCGACCATCGACACCACGTAGACCAGGAAGCTGAAGGGCAGCAGCAGCGCGAACCAGCCGCCCTTCTGCGCCTCGACGATACCCGAGGTCGACAGCGTCCCCGCGTACATGATCACCGCGACGAACGACAGGCCCATCGCGATCTCGTAGGAGATCACCTGCGCCGCCGAGCGCAGCGAGCCCAGCAGCGGGTAGGGCGAGCCGGAGGACCAGCCGGCCAGCACGATGCCGTAGACGCCGATCGAGGCGCAGGCCAGCACCACCAGCAGGCCGACCGGCAGCTCGACGAGCTGCAGCGCGGTCTGGTGGCCGAAGACGGTGACCTCGCCGCCGAGCGGGATCACCGAGAACGCCACCAGCGCGGGCGTCGCCGAGATCACCGGGGCCAGGAAGTACACCCACTTGTCGGCCAGGACCGGTCGGATGTCCTCCTTGAACGCCAGCTTCAGGCCGTCGGCCAGCGACTGCAGCAGGCCGAACGGTCCGGCCCGGTTCGGGCCCGGCCGGTGCTGCATGCGGCCGATGACGCGCCGCTCGGCCCAGATCGAGAACAGCGTCATCACCACGAGGAAGGCGAAGATCACCACGACCTTGATCAGGACCAGCCAGATCGGGTCGTCGGCGAGCAGTTCCGCGGTGTTGGTCATGCTCTACCCCCATCGAGGTGCGGCACGTGGCCGTTGCCGCCCGCGGGCAGCGGGGTGGCGGCGGCCAGTTCGACCACCGAGCCGTGCCCCGCGCCGAGGGCGCGGTTGACCTTGGAGGGCCCGGAGTCGGTGGGCAGCCACACCACGTCGTCGGGCATCTCGCTGATCTCGGCTTCCAGCGTGATCGCGCCGCGCCCGGTGCGTACCTCCAGCCGCTGGCCGGGCTGGAGGCCGACGCGCTGCGCGGTGCGCTGGGAGATCCGCGCGACCGGCCGCCGGGCGGTGCCCGCGAGGTTGGGTTCGCCGTCCTGCAGCGAGCCGTCGTCGAGGAGCTGCCGCCAGGTGGCCAGCAGCACCTGGTCCGGGCCGGGCCGGACGGTGGGCGCGGGCTGGTCGGGCGCCGTGGGCCGGGGGGCGGTGCCGGTGCCGAGCCGCTCCAGCTCACCGGCCGCGGCGGCCGGTGTCTGGGTGAACAGGTCGGCGTCCATCTCCACGGCGAGGGTGTCGAGCACCCGGCAGTCCGGCAGGGCGCCGGTGCCGTCGATGGTTGTCTGGAACTCCCGGCGGCGTCCTTCCCAGTTGAGGTAGGAACCCGCGCGCTCGACGCTTGCGGCGATCGGCAGCACGACGTCGGCGTGCTCTGTGACGGCGCTGGGCCGCAGCTCCAGGCTGACCACGAAGCCGACGCTGCGCAGGGCCCGCTCGGCGAGTTCGGGGTCGGGCAGGTCGTCCGGGTCGACACCGCCGACGAGCAGACCGGAGAGCCTGCCCTCGGCCGCGTCGGCGAGGATGGCGTTGCCGTCGCGGCCCGGTGCGGCAGGCAGCGTCCCGACGTCCAGGCCCCAGCTCTGCTCGACCTCGGCGCGGGCCGCCGCGTCGGAGACCGGCCTGCCGCCGGGCAGCAGCGTGGGCAGCGCCCCGGCCTCGATCGCGCCGCGCTCGCCCGCGCGGCGCGGCACCCAGGCGACCCGGGCGCCGGTGGCCGCGGCGGTGCGCAGGACCGCGGAGCAGAGGCCGGGCACCTGCGCGGCGCGCTCGCCGACGACGAGCACCGCGCCTTCGGCCCGCAGCGCCTGGTCCACTTCGGACGGAAGCTCGGCCAGCGCGGCGGCCTCCCCGCCCGGCGGGCAGGCGACCAGCGAGCCGGTGCTCACCGGTCCGCCGTCGTGCACGATGACGGTGGTCTTCTCCACGCCCGGCGAGTTCCACTGCCCGAGGTGGTAGACCTTCGTCTTCCTCTTGCGGGCCGCCTTGCGCAGCCGCAGGAAGACGATCGGCGACTCCTCCTCGGGCTCGAACGCCACGCACAGCACCGCCGGTGCGGCTTCCAGGTCCGCGTAGGTCACGCCGCCGCTCTCCGGCGAGCTGCCGACCACAGTGGACTCCAGGAAAGCCAGCTCCTCGGCGGAGTGCGCCCGTGCCCGGAAGTCGATGTCGTTGGTGCGCAACGCGATTCGGGCGAACTTCGAGTACGCGTAGGCGTCCTCGACGGTCAGCCGCCCACCCGGCAGCACCCCGACGCCACCGCCGTCGCGGGCCGCGGCCAGCCCGGCCGCCGCCGCGCCGAGCGCCTCGGTCCAGGACGCCGGCCGCAGCTCACCGCCCTCCCGGACCATGGGCCGGGTGAAGCGGTCGGTGGCGGTGACGTAGCGGAAGCCGAACCTGCCCTTGTCGCAGATCCACTCCTCGTTGACCTCCGGCGCGTCCCCGGCCAGCCTGCGCATCACCTTGCCGCGCCGCCAGTCGTTGCGGATCTCGCAGCCCGATGCGCAGTGCTCGCACTGGCCCGGCGTGGAGACCAGGTCGAACGGCCGGGAGCGGAACCGGTAGGCGGCGCTGGTCAGCGCGCCGACCGGGCAGATCTGGATGGTGTTGCCGGAGAAGTACGACTGGAACGGCTGCTGCTCGCCGATGCCGATCTGCTGCAACGCGCCGCGCTCCAGCAGCTCGATGAACGGGTCGCCCGCGATCTCCTTGGAGAACCGGGTGCAGCGCTGGCACAGCACGCAGCGCTCGCGGTCGAGCAGGATCTGCGAGGAGATCGGGACCGGCTTGGCGAAGGTCCGCTTGGTGTCGCGGAAGCGGGAGTCCGCCCTGCCGTGCTTGAGCGCCTGGTTCTGCAGCGGGCACTCGCCGCCCTTGTCGCAGATCGGGCAGTCCAGCGGGTGGTTGATCAGCAGCAGCTCCATCACGCCCTGCTGCGCCTTGTCGGCCACCGCCGAGGTCCGCTGGGTCTTGACGACCATGCCGTCGGCGACGGTCATGGTGCACGACGCCTGCGGCTTGGGCATCGGCCTGCCGTTCATCTCGACCTCGACCAGGCACTGCCTGCAGGCGCCCGCGGGGTCCAGCAGCGGGTGGTCACAGAACCGCGGGATCACGATGCCCATCCGCTCCGCGGTGCGGATCAGCAGCTCGCCCTTGGGCGCGTCCACCTCGACACCGTCGATGGTCAGGCGAACGTGGCCCTCCGGTACGGGGCGGGTCTGCGCTTCTGGTGCCACGGTCATCGGGCCGCTCCTGCGAGTGCGGGCTCTTCGGTCTTGGTGCACAGCGCGAGGAACTCCTCGCGGAAGTACTTGATGCCGCTGGTGATCGGGCTGACCGCGCCGTCGCCGAGCGCGCAGAACGAACGGCCGAAGATGTTGTCGCAGACGTCGAGCAGGGTGTCGACGTCCTCCGGGGTGCCCCGGCCCTCGACCATCCGCTCCAGCACCTGGGCCAGCCAGAAGGTCCCCTCGCGGCAGGGCGTGCACTTGCCGCAGGACTCGTGCTCGTAGAACTGGGTCCACTTCATGACCGCCCACGGCACCGAGACGGTCTCGTTGAAGACCATGACCGCGGTCGTGCCGAGCATCGAGCCGGCCTCGGCCGCGCCCTCGAAGTCCAGCGGGACGTCCAGGTGCTCGGCGGTGAACAGCGGGGTCGACGAGCCTCCGGGCGTCCAGAACTTCAGCGGGATGCCGTCCTTCATGCCGCCGGCCAGCTCCAGCAGCTCCCGCAGCGTGGTGCCCAGTGGGGCCTCGTACTGGCCGGGCCGCTCGACGTGGCCGGACACCGAGTAGATCTTGGGCCCGGGCGACTTCTCGCTGCCCATCAGCCGGAACCAGTCCGAGCCGCCGTTGACGATGTAGGGCACCGAGGCGATGGTCTCGACGTTGTTGACCGTGGTCGGGCACGCGTAGAGCCCGGCGGCGGCCGGGAACGGCGGCTTGAGCCGGGGCTGGCCGCGCTTGCCCTCCAGCGAGTCCAGCAGCGCGGTCTCCTCGCCGCAGATGTAGGCGCCGGCGCCGGCGTGGACCACGATGTCGAGGTCGAAGCCGGAGTCGAGGATGTTCCTGCCGAGGTAGCCCGCGGCGTACGCCTCCTGGACGGCCTTGCTGAGGCGGCGGATGCAGTGCAGCGCCTCACCGCGCACGTAGATCATGCAGTTGTTGGCCCGCATCGCGTAGCTGGCGATGACGCAGCCCTCGATCAGCGAGTGCGGGTCGGCCATCATCAGCGGGATGTCCTTGCAGGTCCCCGGCTCGCCCTCGTCGGCGTTGATGACCAGGTAGTGCGGCTTGACCGGCTCCTTGGGCATGAAGCTCCACTTCACGCCCGCCGGGAACCCGGCGCCTCCGCGACCGCGCAGGCCCGCCGACTTCACCAGCTCGATGAGCTGGTCCGGGTGGGCCTTCAGCGCCTTGCGCAGCGCGCTGTAGCCCTCGAGCTGCTCGTAGGTCGCCAGCGTCCAGGAGTTCGGTGACAGCCACCGCTTCGTCAGCACCGGGGTCAGCGGGCTCGGCTTGGATTCGGTCATGGCCACCCTCACTTCTTCTCCGGCACCGGCGGGAGCTCGGCGTCGTCGGGCATCGCCGGGGCGGTCCAGCCCCGCTCGTTGGCGATGCGCGCTCCGCGCAACGTCTCCTCCGCCGCCGACGGGCCGTCCACGGTGTCCTCGTAGCTGCCGCCCGGCCGGTCGAAGAACCCGGCGAGCTGGCGCTCGGCGCCCCGGAAGTCCGACAGCGGGGCGCCCCGCGTCGGCGCGGGCTTCTCCCCGCGCTGCAACGCCTTGACCAGATCCAGCGCCTTCTCCGGAGTCTGGTTGTCGTAGTACTCGTAGTTCACCTGGAGCACCGGGCCGAGGTCGCAGGCCGCCAGGCACTCGGCATGCTCCAGCGTCAGCGAGCCCTCCTCGCCGGGCCTGCCCGCGGTCTCGTCGTGGCCGACGCCGAGGTGCTCGCTGAGCGTCCGGTAGATCGAGTCGCCGCCGAGCGCCGCGCACAGCGTGTTGGTGCAGACGCTCACCAGGTGCTGCCCGCACGGCTTGCGCTTGTACATCGTGTAGAACGTCGCGACCGCGCTGACCTCGGCGGTGGAGAGGCCGAGCTGCTCGGCGCAGAACCCGATGCCCTCCGTGCTGACGTGGCCCTGCACCGACTGCACCAGGTGCAGCATCGGCAACAGCGCCGACCGCGACTCCGGGTAGCGGCTGATGATCTGCTTGGCGTCGGCCCGCACGTCCTCGCCGAAGACCGCGCCCGTGTTGCTCATGTCCGTCACCGGTCCACCCCGCCCATCACCGGGTCGAGCGAGGCGAGCGAGGCGATCGCGTCCGCCATCAGCCCGCCCTCGACCATCGCCGGAAGCGCCTGCAGGTTCACGAAGCTGGGTTCGCGCACGTGCACCCGCATCGGGCGGGTGCCGCCGTCGGAGACCAGGTGGTAGCCGAGCTCGCCGCGCGGGGACTCGACCGGCACGTAGACCTGGCCGGGCGGCACGTCGAAGCCCTCGGTCACCAGCTTGAAGTGGTGGATCAGCGACTCCATCGACTGACCCATGATCTTGCGGACGTGCTCAAGCGAGTTGCCCATGCCGTCGGGTCCGATGGTCAGCTTGGCCGGCCAGGCGATCTTGGCGTCGGAGACCATCACCGGGCCCGGCTCCATCTTGTCCAGGCACTGCCGGATGATCTTCAGCGACTGGTGCATCTCCTCCAGCCGCAGCAGGTACCTGGCGTAGCAGTCGCCCTCGGTGCTGGTGGGCACCTCGAACTCGTAGTTCTCGTAGCCGCAGTAGGGCTGCACCTTGCGCAGGTCCCAGGCCAGTCCGGACGAGCGAAGCACCGGCCCGGTCACGCCGAGCTGCATGCAGCCGTCCAGCGGCAGGTAGCCGACGTCCTTGAGGCGCTGCTTCCAGATCGGCTGGCCGGTGAACAGCTTGTCGTAGGAGGGCAGCCGGGAGTCCATCACCTTGATGAAGTCCAGGACCTTCTCCCGGTAGCCCTCGGGCAGGTCCTGGGCGACCCCGCCGGGCCGGACGAACGCGTGGTTCATCCGCAGGCCGGTGAGGTACTCCAGCAGGTGCAGGACCTCCTCGCGCTCGCGGAAGCCGAAGGTCATACCGGTGGTGGCGCCCATCTCCATCGCGCCGGTGGCCAGGAAGACCAGGTGCGAGGCGATCCGGCTGAGCTCCATCAGCATCACCCGGAACGTCTGCGCCCGCGGCGGCGCCTCGACGCCGAGCAGCTTCTCGACCGCCATGCAGTAGGCGGTCTCGTTGTGCAGCGGCGCGAGGTAGTCCATGCGCGTCACGAAGGTGACGCCCTGGGTCCAGGTGCGGTACTCGACGTTCTTCTCGATGCCGGTGTGCAGGTAGCCGATGACCGAGCGGGCCTTGACGATCGTCTCGCCCTCGAGCTCGAACACCAGCCGCAGCACGCCGTGCGCGGAAGGGTGCTGCGGGCCGAAGTTGATGACGATCCGCTCCTCGCCCGCGGACTCGTCGATGAACTCGTCCCAGTCGCCGCCGGTGACCGTGTAGACCCGTCCCTCGGTGGTCTCCCGGGACGACGCCGCGTAGGGATCACCCAGGCCGGCGGCGGGATCGGCCAGTGGTTCGGTACTCATCTCCACCCCTTTGTGGTGTGGCACTTCGGCCGGGCCGCGTGCGTCACGAATAAGCCCTGCGCTGGTCGGGCGGCGGGATCTCGGCGCCCTTGTACTCCACGGGGATCCCGCCGAGCGGGTAGTCCTTGCGCTGCGGGTGACCGTCCCAGTCGTCGGGCATCAGGATGCGGGTGAGCGCGGGGTGCCCGTCGTAGACGATGCCGAACATGTCGTAGGTCTCCCGCTCCTGGTAGTCGGCGGTCGGGTAGACCTCGACCACCGACGGCAGGTGCGGGTCGTCGACCTCCAGCGCGACCTCCAGCCGGACGCGCCGCCGGTAGGTCATGGACAGCAGGTGGTAGACCGAGTGCAGCCGCTGGGGCACCTCGGGGCCGTAGTCCACACCGGACACCGACGCGCACATCTCGAAGCGCAGCGCGGCATCGTCGCGCAGGCTGCGGCAGATCTCCAGCAGGTGCTCGCGGGCGACGTAGAAGGTGATCTCGCCGCGGTCGACGCTCACCTGCAGCACCGACTCTGCCGGGACGCCGCGCTCGCGCAGCGCCAGGAAGAGGCTGTCGGCCACCTCGTCGAACCACCCGCCGTAGGGGCGCTCGGCGGGGGCCGGGACGTAGGCCGGCAGCCGCAGGCCGCCGTAGCCGGAGGTGTCACCGGTGCCGCGGACACCGAACATGCCCTTGCGGGAGCGGCCGGCCACGAACTCCGCGCCGTCGCCGGTCGGCACCAGGCCGCCGGGTCGATCGGCGCTGGAGCCGGGTTCGCCGGGGTCCGGCGTTGTCTGGTTCTCGGTCAACGAACTCACCTGCCCGCGTTGAGCTCTGCGCGCTCTTCGAGAGCGCCCAACGGCTTCTCGGCGCCCATCTCACGTCGTTGCGCCGCCTGCTGGCGCTCGGCGAGCTTGCGCTGCGAGCGGTTCTTCGGCGCATAGCGCTCGGAGGACGGGACCAGCTCGGTGCGGGCGCCGCTCTCCAGCCGCAGCGCGGCCCGCTTGGCGTTGATCGGCTCGTCCATGATCTTGGCGTGCAGCTTGAGGATCGCGTCGAGCAGCATCTCCGGGCGCGGTGGGCAGCCCGGCAGGTACATGTCGACCGGCACGACGTGGTCGACGCCCTGCACGACGGCGTAGTTGTTGAACATCCCGCCGCTGGAGGCGCACACGCCCATCGCGATCACCCAGCGGGGTTCGGGCATCTGGTCGTAGACCTGCCGCAGGACGGGGGCCATCTTGTTGGTCACCCGGCCTGCGACGACCATCAGGTCGGCCTGCCGGGGCGTGGCGGAGAACCGCTCCATGCCGAACCGGGCGATGTCGTAGCGGGATCCGCCGACGGTCATCATCTCGATCGCGCAACACGCCAACCCGAAGGCCGCAGGCCACACGGATGTCTTCCGCGTCCAGTTGACGAGTTTCTCCACATTGGCCAACAGGATGCCGTTGGGCAGCTTCTCTTCCAGCCCCATCTCGGCACTCCTTCCCGCGTCGCTGCGGCTAGTTCCAGTCCAGGCCGCCGCGCCGCCACACGTATACGTAGGCGAACCCGACGGTGGCGATGAACAACACGATCTCGACCACGCCGAACAGGCCGAGGGCGTCCGCGGAGACCGCGAACGGATAGAGGAAGACCATTTCGATGTCGAACAGGATGAACAACATCGCCGTGAGGTAGTAGGCGACCGGCATCCGGCCGCCGCCGACGACGGGCTGCGGTGACGGCTCGATGCCGCACTCGTAGGCGTCGAGCTTGGCGCGGTTGTACCGGCGGGGGCCCACCAGCGGAGCGATCGCCACGGAGAACACCGCGAACCCCAGTGCCAACGCGAACATCAGCACCAGCGGGACGTAGGCATCGAGCCCGTACTGGTTGAGCACCGCACTGCCCTCCTTCGATGGCCCCCGCCGAGACGGAAATCACGCCACAGCCGTCAGTTGCGCACTCTATGCGGTCGACCGTGTCGGCTCAGTAGTGAGGCGAACCTAACTTTATGACTTGTCGCACACGTCCTTCGTGCACATCTGACCAGACTCCCGCCATCAGGCGCTAGGGGTGAGGCGAGTAGTGGCACTGATCACACGGTCCATGGCGTCACCGTCCTTGGCGTCGTAGAGATTTGCCAGCAGCTTCAACACGAAACGCATGAGCGTGGTCCTGGGTAGACCGTGCTTGGTGGCCATCCGCATCACGGTGGGATTGCCAATCAACTTGGTGAAGATGTGGCCCATCCGGAAGTAGCCGCCCATCGACTGCGACACCACCCGCGGGTACCGGCCCAGCGCCTGCTCCCTCGAGTGCCCGGCGGGCCGGGCCATCGCGTGCACCACGCACTCGGCGGCCAGCCGGGCCGACTCCATGGCGTAGGCGATGCCCTCGCCGTTGAACGGGTTGACCATGCCGCCCGCGTCCCCGACCAGCAGCAGGCCGTCGCGGTAGTGCGGCACCCGGTTGAAGCCCATGGGCAGCGCGGCGCCGCCGATCCGGCCGGTGGCGTTCTCCTCCCGGAAGCCCCACTCCTCGGGCGTGCCGTCGAGCCACGACCGGAGCAGCTGCCGGTAGTCCGTCTTGCCGTACGCCTTGGACGTCGAAAGGATGCCGAGCCCCACGTTGGAGGTGCCGTCGCCCATGCCGAAGATCCAGCCGTAGCCGGGCAGCAGCCGCGGCTCGTCGGGGTTCGAGCGGTCCCACAGCTCCAGGTGCGACTCCAGGAAGTCGTCCTTGGTGCGGGGGCTGTTGTAGTAGCGGCGCACCGCCACACCCATCGGCCGGTCCTCGCGCTTCTGGATGCCCACCGACAGCGCGAGCCGCGCCGACACCCCGTCGCAGCCCAGCACCAGCGGCGCGCGGTAGGTCACCGGCTCCCGCTCCGGCCCGCTCTTGCCCTCGACGCCGACCACGCGCCCGGTCCGGTCGTCGGTCACCGCGCCGGTGACCGTGGTGTTCTCCACCATCCGGGCCCCCGCCTGCTTGGCGCACCCGGCGAGCAGGTCGTCGAAGTCGTTGCGCGGCCGCACGACCCCGTACGGCGGGAAGTCGGCGAGACTCGGCCAGTCCAGCTCGACCGTCACGCCGCCCCCGACCACGCGCAGGCCGCGGTTGTGCAGCCAGCCCGCCTCCTCACGAGTGTCAACACCCAGGTCGACGAGCTGCTTGACACCCCGCGGCGTGATCCCGTCGCCGCAGACCTTCTCGCGGGGGAACGTGCTCTTCTCCAGCAGCAGCACGTCCAGGCCCGCACGGGCCAGGTACGTCGCAGCCGTCGATCCGGACGGACCCGCACCGACGACGATCACGTCGGCGTCTTCGTTCGGCCCGCGGCGGCTGGTGGCGCTCGTCATGACACTCCTCGAATCGTGCTTCGACTCCCCGGGACCCCTCCGGATCCCGCTTGTGAACGAGTTCACTAACTCCGAGTCTAGGCCGCGACCAGCCCGCGATCGAGTCCGCGAAATAGGCCAGCCGGGTGACCGTCATCGCAGGTGAACGGCCTGTTCCGCCCCGCAGAGCACCCCCACCGCCACCCCAACGGCGAACGTGACGATCCGAACAGCCGAACGAGGAACACCACCCGAAACAACAACCCCACGGGCACCACACCCACAGGGGCGGTGCCGTGGTTCTCATCCCGTCGACCTGGCGCCAGCCCGATCAGACCGGGTCAAGGGGGCCTTCCGCTCCCCACCGCAGGATGCCCCGAAAACCCGCTCATCCCGGAGGCCTGCCGGGGGCCTGGGGGCGGCGAGCGCCCCAGAAACCCCGACGGAAGGCGACCCGCAAAGCCAGGGTGGGTACCTCGAAAACCCCCGCGCCCCCGCTCCTCAAAGTGAGCCGCGAGGCCAGGGTGAGTCCCCCGTAAACCCCCGCCCCCACCACCCAAGGCGAGCCGACAGCCAAAGCCCCTACGTCAAAGACCGCCGCAAATGCCAGCCCCGCCGTCAAAGACCGCTGGTGTGGTGGCCCCGCCGTCGAGGAAAACCGCAGTGCCGGGCCGACGGGCAAGGCCCGCGGCGGGAGGTGCCGCTCCCTCAGCTCTCCGGCTTGAGGGCGCGGTGGACGGCGACGGCTCCGTTGGTGAGGTCGCGCCAGGCGACCTCGCTCCATCCGGCCTCGGCGATCTTGCCCGCGAGGGCCTTCTGGTCGGGCCAGTCGCGGATTGACTCCGCGAGGTAGGTGTAGGCGTCCGGGTTCGAGGCGACCGTGCCCGCCACCAGCGGGAGGATCCGCATCACGTAGAGCATGTAGAGCGACCGGAACGGCTTCCAGGTGGGGGTGGAGAACTCGCACACCACGAGCCGTCCCCCCGGCCGCACCACGCGGGCCATCTCCCGCAGGCCGGCGACCGTGTCGGTCAGGTTGCGCAGGCCGAACATGATCGTCACCGCGTCGAAGGACTCGTCCGCGAACGGCAGCCGCAGGGCGTCCGCCGCGACCATGGGCACCTCGCGGTGGCGGCCCGCCTGGAGCATGCCGACCGACAGGTCCGCGGCGACGCACCAGGCGCCCGAGCGGCCGAACTCGACCGTGGAGACCCCGCTGCCCGCCGCCAGGTCCAGGATGCGCTCGCCTGCCTTCGGCTGGAGGGCATCGCGGGTGACGTGGCGCCAGCGGCGGTCCTGGCCGAACGAGATCACCGTGTTGGTCAGGTCGTAGCGCCGCGCGACGCCGTCGAACATCGCGGCGACCTCACGCGGGTTCTTGTCCAAACCTGCCCTAGACACGCCATCAGCCTACGCGGCGGCCCCGGAGGTCAGGCCGCTGCCCGCTGCGCCTCCGGACTCTCCGCGCCGCCCGCGCCCGAGACCAAGCCGCCGCACCCGCGCCCGAAGACCAAGCCGCTGCGGCTGCGCCCGTCAGGCACCCGCCCGCCAAAACCCCTCGGGCTCCGCCCGCCAGGGCGCTGCCGGGACTCCGCCCTCAGGCCGCTGCCCGCAGGGGTGTGTCGAGCACCGCGCGGTAGTGGGCGACCAGTTCGTCGCAGAGCGCCGGCCAGGTGCGGCCCGACACCGCGGTACGCGCGGCCTGGCCGAACCGGGTGCGCAGCGCGCCGTCGCGCAAGGCGTTGACCGCGTCGCGCAGCGCGGCCGTGTCGTCCGGCGGGAGCAGGTAGCCGGTGCGGCCGGGCAGCACCAGGTCCCTGGGGCCGCCCGCGTCGGGTGCGACCACCGGGACGCCGGAGGCCATCGCCTCCTGCACGGCCTGGCAGAACGTCTCGTACGGGCCCGTGTGCACGAAGACGTCGAGGCTGGCGTAGATGCGTGCCAGCTCCTCGCCGGTGCGCAGGCCGAGGAAGGCCGCGCCGGGCAGCGCCTCTTCCAGCGCCGCGCGCTGCGGTCCGTCGCCGACCACGACCACCCGCACACCTGGCGTCTCGTTGAGCACCGCGAGCTTCTCAATGTGCTTCTCCGGGGCGAGCCTGCCGACGTAGCCGACCAGCAGTTCGCCGTTGGGGGCGAGTTCGTGGTGCAGTGCTTCGTCCCGGTGGCGTGGGGAGAACCGGACCGTGTCGACTCCTCGACCCCAGCGGTGCACGCGAGGCACGCCGTGTTCGCGCAGGGCTTCGACGGCCCAACTCGAAGGGGCGAGGGTGCGGTCGGCGCCGCTGTGCAGCCTGCGCGTCCAGCGCCACGCCGCGCGGGCGGTCAGGCCCAGGCCGTAGGACTCCGCGAAGCCCGCCACGTCGGTCTGGTACACCGCGACCGTCGGC
Organism: Saccharopolyspora erythraea; assembly: GCF_018141105.1. Classification (NCBI taxonomy): domain Bacteria; kingdom Bacillati; phylum Actinomycetota; class Actinomycetes; order Pseudonocardiales; family Pseudonocardiaceae; genus Saccharopolyspora; species Saccharopolyspora erythraea. Next base: position 7,748,830 of record NZ_CP054839.1, read on the forward strand.
ACGCCGAGCTTGCGGGCGGCGGCGAGACCGCGGGCACCGACGACGAACGGCGATGCCAGGTGCACCACGTCGGGCTGGAACTCGTGCAGGGACTGCACGAGCCTGCGGGTCGGGAAGCCGATGGGCAGCGAGGAGACCACCGGAAGGTCGACGGCGGGCAGCCGGACCACCGGGGTGCCCGCGTGTTCGGCCGGGCCCGCGCCGGGAGCGACCACCAGCGCGGAATCCCCGCGCTGGCGCAGGTGCTCCAGTACCCGCAGCACCGAGTTGGTCACTCCGTTGACCTGGGGCAGGAAGCTTTCGGTGACGATAGCGATCCGCACGCTCATACCGTCCCGGGCCGGACCGGCGATCAGACGACCGCGACATGACGCGTGCGCCAACGGCAACCGAAGACACCCCCAACACGCCGGCCGCGTGACCAGCAGGCACCACTGCCGAGCCGACCACCGCCGTCAGGAAGCGCCCCGCCAAGCCGACCACAACCAGCAGGCGCCCTGAACCCCCTCTTACCGTCCGGGACACGCACACCCGACCCCCGCCATCGCCAACGTCACACCCCGCGAAACCCGAACCGCCCACCGCGAGCGCCCCGCTCGGGTAGCGTTCCGCTGACCTCCGGCGCCGCCACCGACCCACCGCACCGACCTCGGCTCGCTCCCCCCATTCGGCCGTTTTCCGCCATACCGTCCGGAAAACCCGCTCGCTGGGCGGTCGCGGAGAACTCGCGGAAACGTGACCTGCTCATCCCCCTCCGTCCACCTGCACGTAGCGCTGCGGACACCGAGCGCGATGACGCTGAGGCGGCATGACCGCCTTGCCATCCGAGCCCGCCCAGCGGGTCGAGCCCGGCCTGGTTTCCCGCGCTCTGGAGATCGCGGGCCGGCTCGCCAATGACGCTGCCGACGTCATCACCGAAACGGCGGGGCGGGGAGCCAGACCCGCGGCGACCGAGTCGCCTTTCGACTGGGTGACCGACACCGGCCGCATCCTGGAGCGCCACACCCGCCGGGTGCTGGCCGACGAGTTCCCGGGCATCCCGGTGTTCGGCGAGGAGTTCGACTCCTCACCGGGTACGACGGTCGCCGAGCAGTGCGCGGCGCGGTCGAGCTCGGCGCGGTTCCGGTGGTCGGTCGACCCGGTCGACGGCACCGCGAACTACGTCGCCGGGCTGCCGTGGTGCGCCTACAGCCTGGCGATGCTCGACGAGCACGGGCCGGTGGTCGGGGTGGTCGCCGACCCGTACCGGGGCCAGATCTACGCGGCGGCGCGCGGGCGCGGGATGCGGGCGAACGGGACTCCGGTGCGGTTGTCCGACCAGCAGGAGACCCGCGCCGGGATCGTGTGCACGGAGCTGACCAGGACCGGCGCTTGGCGCGGCATGGACCGGTTCATCACCAACGCCACGGCCGCGCAGGTGGGCGTGCGGCTGCTCGGGTCGCCGGCGCTGGCGATCACCCAGGTCGCGCTGGGCCACGCGATGGCCGCGGTACTCGACTCGTACGAGGAGTGGGACGTGGCGGGGGCGTTGGCGCTGGCGGTCGAGTCCGGTGCCGCGGTGCTGGACCGCCACGGCCGGCACACCGCGCTGCCCGTCGACGGCCTCCTGGTCGCCGCGCCCGGCGTCGCCGACAACGTCCTGCACTGGTGGTCGCAGTCGACCGACTGACCGAACGCCGGAGCGCGACCGGCTGACCGGACGTCCGGCTGACCGCACGCCGTGGTTGGGCTGACCGCAGCCCCTCCGAGGGGCCCTCGCGGCTCAGACGTTGAGCAGTGAGCGGGGCGGGGCGGACTCCGGCGCGAGCACGGCCGACATCGGCCGCAGCAGCGGGAACTGCTCCCGAAGCACCGTCACCTGCTGGTGCACTCGGCTCATGTCGGGGTCGGCCACGAGTTGCAGCACGACCTCGAGCACGTGGTCGGTGAACATCGCGAAGCGGACCGCGGCGTCTTCGAGCTGCTGGTGCACCCGGTGCAGGACCACTTCCTGCCCCACCGCGTCGGCGTCGAGACCGCGACCGAGCTCGACCAGCGCGCGTATGTGGGGCATCTCGGCGTCCATCCGCTGCACGACGGAGTTGAGCGTCTGGCGCGCGTGCGCCGAGGACACCGACTCGACGGCGCTGCCCGCGCGGCGGATGGCCTGTTCGCACCGCTGGAGCTGGGGTAACCACCGGTCCGGCGGGACTGCCGGGGCGGCGGGTGGCGGCGGGGCGGGCACCTCCTGCCGCTGCTGCCGCCCGGGAACGCGGCGCCGCCCGGAGGCGGCGAACACCATCGACGCCGCGGCGCCGACGGCGCCCGCGACGACCGCTACCAGCACCTGCACCCAGAACCCGTCCATGTCGAGTTGTGCCTTTCCGCTCGGCGTTGGAAGGAAACCCGCGCCGGACTCGAGCGCCGTGCCATCCCCTCACCTGCTGCGACGGTGCGCGCCGTGGACGGGTTCCCGACCCATCACTTCACTGTGCACCCGCGACGGCACCGGGTTCTTGCGGGTAACTACTCATTTACCGCGCCGATCGGGCTAGGTACTGCATTTCGGCGAGCAGGAACTCCATGGAACCGGTATGGGCCCCTTCCCGCCCGCCGGGCGGGGTGAAGGCGGTGAACACCGCCGGGTCGGGGCGGTCGACGCGTGCCTCGGCGAGGACGGTGTCGAGGTGGGCGACGACGTCGGAGCGCACCGCCGACGGGTCGACCGCGCAGTCCGCCTCGGCCAGCGACAGTTCGACCGGGTGCGGGCTGAACAGCTCGCCTACCAGCGGCCAGATGCGCTCGAACCCGTCGGCAAGCGCGGCGCGGACCTCGGCGCCGCCCTGGCCCAGCGACGCGGCCCAGCGCGCGGCGTGGTCGCGGTGCGCGGTCAGCGTCGCGATGCTGCGGGACGCCTGGTCGGACAGCACGGGGTCGCGGGTGCGGGCGAGGCGTTCGAACACCGCCGCGCGCCACGTCGACATCACCAGCAGCCGGGCGACGGTGGCCGCGAAGTCGCCGCCGCGGCCCGGTCCGCAGTCGACCTCGGCGAGCCGGACGTTGCGGAAGTGCGCCGCGTCGCGGAAGTGGGCGAGCCGGTTCTCGTCGCGGCCGGCGCCTTCGAGCTCGCCCGCGCGTTCCAGGAGAATCCTGGCCTGGCGCAACAGGTCCAGCGCGATGGTGGCCAGCGCGATGTCGGTCGCCAGGTCGGCTCCCCGAACGCCCCATTCGGACAGCCGGGCCGACAGCACCAGCGCGTCGTCGCCCAGCATCAGGCAGTAGGCGGAGAGGTCCACTGCGGACACCGAGTCCGGCACCGACCTGTCCACAGTGGAGGCGGAGGGTGCGCCGAGCACCCATCCCGCCGTGTTGGATCGCGTACCCGGAGTGTTCATGACGACCTCGCACGCGAGTGCGACGGTGCCGCGGTGTGGCACCGGGAGCACGCACCAGTGTCACACCGGGCGCCACGATACGGAAGTCAGTGCTCGCCGCTTGGGACCACTGTGTGCGGAGGGTTCAGCAACGCACACGCCAGGTTCACAGCGTCCGCGCCAGGTTCAGCGGAACTGCCACCAGTTCCCGCCGACCGTCTGCGGCAGCGCCCGGCGCCGCGTTCAGCGGCGCCTGCGCAGCACCAGGTATGTCGGCAGCAGCACGAGCCAGGTGCCCGCGATCGCCGTGCCGACCGGCAACAGGGAAAGCACCATCGTCCGTCCCGCGACGCGGACCAGGTCGGGGTTGCGCGTGTCGTACTCGACGCGGACCAGTTGTCCCTGCTGGAGCCCGGCGGGGTAGAGGACGCCTGCCGGCGGGATGTAGACCCGGCCCTCGTCGGTGCTGAACCGGACGACGGTGCGGGTGAAGGAGCTGTCCACCACCTCGGCGACCGCCTGGCCGCGGGACTCCTCGATGGTGCGGTCGTTGATGAAGCAGCCGACGACGATCGCCAGCAGGAGACCGGTGAGCAGCAGCAACAGGCCGAGCACGCCGCGAGCGGCGATCCGGCGCGGATCGCGCCGCGGCCGCCGAGCCGCCCCGCTGCCGGCGCGCGGACGGCGGGCCGTCTCGTCGTCACCGTGCGCGTCCCGGGCTGATTCGTCACCGCGCGAGTCCTGGGCTGCGTCGTCACCGTGCGAATCGCGGGTGTCCTCGCCGCGCGGGTCCCGGGTCGCCTCGTCGCCGCCGTCCTCCGAGCGGCGGGCCGTCTCATCGCCGGACGCGGGACGGCGAGTCGTCGGCTCGTCACCTACCGTGCCCGGATCGGTCACCGAGTCGGCTGCGTCCGGTGCCACCGCGTCGCTCGCCACGGTGACCGATTGTAGGGACTTGGCGTGCTCGGGCGGGCAGGGCATCGGCCACCGCCACTCTCGTGCACGCTCCGCTTACCCTCCAAGGGTGGCCACTACCTCGCGTCTGCTGACCGCGCGTACACGGAGGCTCCGTGCAGGTGATCCCCTGCACGATCGACCTCTGCTGGAACTCCTGCCGCGCGACACCCCGTTGAGCTGGGTGCGCGACGGCGACGGCCTGGTCGGCTGGGGCTGCGCGGCCCGGCTGGACACCTCCGGCACCGAGCGCTTCGTCGAGGCCGACGCCTGGTGGCAGGACTGGACGGAGCAGGTCGAGGTGCACGACGAGGTCGGACTGCCCGGCACGGGTCCGGTCGCGTTCACCAGCATGGCGTTCGCCGAGGAGCCCGGCCGTTCCGTGCTCGTGGTGCCGGAGGTGGTCGTCGGCCAGCGCGACGGCGTGCGGTGGGTCACCACCGTCGGCGAGCCTGCCGCCGCGCGCCCGCCGGAACCGGTCGCGCACCCCGGCATGGTCCGCTACAGCGACGGGCAGCTCAGCGCCACCGGATACCGGCAGGCCGTGGCCGACGCGGTGCGCCGCATGCGGGAGGTCGGCGACCTGGACAAGATCGTACTGGCCCACGACCTGCTGGCCTGCACGTCCGACCCGCTGGACGGCCGCTTCCTGCTGAACAACCTCGCGGCCCGCTACCCGAGCTGCTGGACGTTCGCGGTGGACGGGCTGGTCGGGGCGACTCCGGAGCTGCTGCTGGAGCGTGCCGGGCAGCTGGTCCGCTCCCGGGTGCTCGCGGGCACGATATGGCCGCGCGAGGGCCGCGGTGCCGACGAGCTCGCTGCCGAGCTGCTCGCCTCCGGCAAGGACCGCAGCGAGCACGACTACGCGGCCAAGTCGCTGGCCACCTGCCTGAGCCCGTTCTGCACCGAGCTGACGGTGCCCGAGGAGCCGTCGGTGCTTCGCCTGCGCAACGTCATGCACCTGGCGTCGGACATCTCCGGGGTGTTGAGCGGCAACCAGGCGACGCTGCTGCGGATGACCGATGCCGTGCACCCGACCGCCGCTGTCGGCGGAACCCCGACTCCGCAGGCGGTGAAGCTCATCCACGAGCTGGAGGGGATGGACCGCGACCGCTACGCGGGACCGGTCGGCTGGGTCGACGCCCGCGGCAACGGCGAGTTCGGGGTGGCGCTGCGCTGCGCGCAGATCCAGTCGGGCCCCGCGGACCGGGAGGGCCGGGTCCGGCTGTTCGCCGGATGCGGCATCGTCGCCGACTCCGATCCCGACCTGGAAGTGGCCGAGGCGGAGGCGAAGCTGCTGCCGATGCGGGAGGCGCTGGAAGGCATCGCCTAGCGCAGGAAGACACGGGTCTGCGGGCGCCCGGACGCGAACCGGCGGCGCCGGGCGTGGTGCCCGGCGCCGCCGGCAGGACGGAACCGTTCGTCAGTCGTGGTCGTGCACGCGCTCGTGCACCGCGTCGATCTCGGCGACCGCCGGAGGCGGCACGAGCGACGCGCGGGTGGCGCTGGCCGGGACGCCGGTCGCCGCACCGACCGCCGGCTTGCCCGGTGTGAACAGCCACGCGTTGAAGAACTCGTCGAGCTGCTTGCCCGAGCGCTGCTCGGCCAGCTCGATGAACTCCTCGATGGTGCCGGTCTGGTAGCGCTTCTCCGCGACCCAGGTGCGCGTGATGTCCAGCAGCGCCGCGTCGCCGACGACGTTGCGCAGCGCGTGCAGGGTCATCGCGCCGCGGTCGTAGACCGCGCCGTGGAACACGTTGGCAGCGCCCGGATCGCCGGGCTTGACCTGCCAGAACGGGTCGTCGGCAGGCGTCGACGAGTAGTAGTGGTCGAACAGCTGCTGCGCGGTGCCGGTGCCGTGCGCCTCCGACCACAGCCACTCCGCGTAGGAGGCGAAGCCCTCGTTCAGCCAGATGTTGCGCCAGGTGTCGACCGAGATCGAGTCGCCGAACCACTGGTGGGCGTTCTCGTGCACGACCACCGACATGTTCGCGCCACGGCGGAAGAACAGGTGGCTGTAGGTCGGCCGGGTCTGGTTCTCCAGCGCGAAGTTCAGGCCCTCGGAAGTGGCGACGCCGCCCTGAGCCTCGAACGGGTACTCGCCGAACAGCCCGGAGAGGAACTCCACGACCTCCGGGGTCCGCTCGATGCTGGCCTTGGCCGCGCCCTCGTACTCGCCGAGCTTGTCGGAGTAGGCCGTGACGAACGGCTGGCCGAACGCGCCGGGCTTGGTGCTGATGTCGTACTGCCCGACCGACATGAACGCCAGGTACGTCGCGGTGGGCTTGGTGGTCCGCCACTGCCACGTGGTCTGGCCCGCCAGGCTCGACTTGCCGGTGTTGACGCCGTTGGCCAGCACCTCGGTGCCGTCGGGGACGGTGACGGCGATGTCGAAGGTCGCCTTGTCGCGCGGGTGGTCGTTGCCGGGGAACCACCAGGACGAGATCTCCGGCTGCCCGATCGCCAGCGCGCCGTCGGAGGTGCGGATCCACGGCTTGATCCCGCCTGCCTCGACCGTCGAGGGGACGCCGTCGTACTCGACGACGAACGTCGCGAGGCTGCCCTGCGGCAGCGTCCGCGGCGGGGTCACGGAAAGCTCCAACCCATCGTGCTCGAACTGCGCTCGCTGGCCGTTGACCAGCACCGACTTCACGTTCAACGCGAAGTCCAGGTTGAACGCGGTCAGGTTCTGCGTCGGCTTGGCCACGATGGTGGTCGTGCCCTGCAGGTAGTCGTCCGCCGGCTGGTAGCGCACCTGGACGTCGTAGTGCGAGACGTCGTAGCCGCCGTTTCCGTAGCCGGGGAAGTAGTCGTCGCCCACCCCTGGCGCGCCGGGACCGTCGCTGCCGGCCAGCGCCGGCGTGGCGAGGAACGCCGCGGCGCAGCAGGAAGCGGCCGCCACTCGCAGGCCCTGTCGTCGAAACACCCGCTACCTCCTTGGAATCCGGGCCACGAGGCGTGACCCGCAAGGAGATTAAGGAAGGAGCGGTGTTCCCAGGCGCCAAACGGAGGCAGCGGTTTTTCCCATATCACAAGGAAAAACGGGAATCCGGGAAGCGCGGCGTCCGATCAGCCGTGCAGTGCGCCGCGCACCGCCGCGTGCAGACGCTCGTGCACGCCGCGCAGTTCGGCGCGGTCGGCGCGGACCTCGACCACGCGCAGCCCGGAACGCCGGCGCAGCGCGGCACCGAACTCCGAGCGCTGCCGCACCACGGTGTGCTCGACGCCGTGGGCCGCGCAGAGGCTGCCGATGTCGGTGCCGTGCGGGGTGCCGAAGACCCGCTCGAAGGAGCCGCTGTGTTCGGGACTTCCCTGCTCCAGCAGGGAGAAGATGCCGCCGCCGTCGTCGTTGAGGACCACGATCGTCAGGTCCGGGCGCTGTTCCTGCGGGCCGAGTATGAGCCCGTTGCTGTCGTGCAGGAACGTCAGATCGCCGAGCAGCGCGTAGGACGGGCCGCCGTGCGCCAGCGCGGAGCCGATCGCCGCGGACACCGTGCCGTCGATCCCGGCCACGCCGCGGTTGCGGTGCACGACGACGTCCGGCCGGTGGTTCGCGGCGAGGGCGACGTCACGCGTCGGGTTCGAGGAACCCAGCACCAGCAGCGACCCCGCCGGAAGGGCGTCGACGACGTCGCGGGCGACGACCGGCCCGTTCGGCCACCGCTCCAGGTCCAGCGCCGCGTGCAGGGCCGCCGATGCCTTCTGGTCCGCCTGCTGCCACCCGGTCAGCCAGTCGGGGTCGGCCGGTCCCGGCGAGGCGCCGAAGGTCTCGGCGACCTCCCGCACGTTGTGCGCGGGGGTCGGCCAGTGCGAGCCGCCGTGGGCCAGCAGGACCTCGACCCCGGAGTCGGCGAGCAGGCTCTGCACCTGGCGGAAGACCGTGTTGCGGCCTACGCACAGCACCTGCTCCGGGAGGTGGTCGCGCATGAAGCCGGGCAGCTTGAGCAGCCACATGCCGGTGCTGATCGCGGCCGCGCCGGAGAGCCCGACACCGCCGGTCTCCGACAGCACCGGCCAGCCGTACCGCTCGCCCCAGGCGCTCGCGCTCTCGGCGGCGCCGTCGGCGACCAGGACCAGTCCGCGGCGCGACCGCACCTTGGACAGCGTGCTCGGCGCGCTCTCGTGCTCGGAGACCTCGGTCCAGCGCTGCCCGTCGGCACGTCCGTCCAGCGGCTCGCACCAGTCGCGGTCGCCGCTGGGCACCAGCGGCTCCCGGAACGGCAGGTTCAGGTGCACCGGGCCGCCCCAGGTGGTACCGGCGGCCATCGAGGCGGCCCGGCACACCTGGGTGCGCCAGTAGGCGTTCTGGCCGGGCCGGTTCTCGGCCACCGCGAGCTCGTCGAACAGCCTGACCGCGGTGCCGTAGAGGCGGTACTGGTCGATCGTCTGGTTGGCGCCCGCGGCCCGCAGCTCGGGCGGGCGGTCGGCGGTCAGCACGATCAGCGGAATCCCGGCGTGGCACGCCTCGCTCACGGCCGGGTGCAGGTTCGTCGCCGCGGTGCCCGAGGTGCACGCCACGACCACCGGGCGCCGCGTGCGGGCGGCGATGCCCAGCGCGAGGAACCCCGCGCTGCGCTCGTCGATGCGGACGTGCAGGTCGATCCTGCCCGCCTCGGCGGCATCGTGCAGCGCGAAGGACAGGGGTGCGTTGCGGGACCCCGGGGCCAGCACCACCTGGCGCACCCCGTTGCGGACGAGCTCGTCGACGATGACCTCGGCCTGGGCCGTGGACGGATTCAACCCATCACCCCTGAGAAATTCGCTTGCGGACGGCGGTCAGACGTCACCCCGGCCGCCGGCCCGGCAGGCGCCGAGGCGGTGCGGGCGGGCCCGTGCCCCGGTGCTTGCTGGGCCTATTGTCCCAGGTGTGCAGAATCCGCGTGTCTCTGAGCTGTTCGATCCGGTCGCGTGGGAGCCCGTGGACGGCTTCGACTTCACCGACATCACCTACCACCGCTGCGTCGAGGACGGGCCCGGGAAGGGCACCGTACGCATCGCCTTCAACCGGCCGGAAGTCCGCAACGCTTTCCGCCCGCACACCGTCGACGAGCTCTACCGCGCGCTCGACCACGCGCGGATGACCAGCGACGTCGGCTGCGTGCTGCTGACCGGCAACGGGCCGTCGCCCAAGGACGGCGGCTGGGCGTTCTGCTCCGGCGGTGACCAGCGCATCCGCGGCCGTTCGGGCTACCAGTACGCCCGCGGTGAGACTTCCGACACCGTCGACCCGGCACGGGCGGGGCGGCTGCACATCCTCGAGGTGCAGCGCCTGATCCGGTTCATGCCCAAGATCGTCATCGCGGTGGTGCCGGGCTGGGCCGCAGGTGGCGGGCACAGCCTGCACGTGGTGTGCGATCTCACCCTGGCCAGTGCCGAGCACGCCCGGTTCAAGCAGACCGACGCCGACGTCGGCAGCTTCGACGGCGGCTTCGGGTCGGCCTACCTGGCCCGCCAGGTGGGGCAGAAGTTCGCGCGGGAGATCTTCTTCCTCGGCCGCCCCTACACCGCCGAACAGGCGTTCCGGATGGGCATGGTCAACGAGGCCGTGCCGCACGAGGAGCTGGAGGCCATCGCCCTGCAGTGGGCGCGCGAGATCAACGGCAAGTCGCCGACCGCGCAGCGGATGCTCAAGTACGCGTTCAACGCGATCGACGACGGCCTGGTCGGCCAGCAGCTCTTCGCGGGCGAGACGACCCGGCTGGCCTACATGACCGACGAAGCCGTCGAGGGCCGCGACTCCTTCCTCGAGAAGCGCGAGCCGGACTGGTCGTCCTTCCCCTGGTACTACTGATCCCTGCTATTACCGGCTGGTCGCACTGCGCGCTGACCAGTGGCCAGTGCTCGCGAGTGCCCGCTCGTGGCCGTGGAGACATCGCCCGCCGGCCACGAGCGGTGTCGCTCGGCACATGGTGGCGGTACCCACACCTGGCCTTTGCCGTCAGCGCGGCTGCGGCGGCAGCAGCTCCTTCGGATCGAACGACAGCGGGAACGGGTACTCGATCTCGAACCGCGAACCCGCCCCGGCGACGGCGACCTCGACGTAGTGGTCGATGTCGAGCGCGAACAGCTTGACCTCCGATCGGACCTGCGACCGGCGGACCTCGACCTCCATGAAGTAGGGGATCTTCGCCGCCGCGCACAGCGCGGGCTTGTCGATGCGGTCCTTGCGGCGGCTCGACGGCGAGACGAACTCGACGGGCATCAGCACTTGGTCGGTCGGGACCCACACGTCGACATCGGGCTCCGGAAGCGACTTGACGATCGTCAGGTCCGGCTGGATCGATCCACCGCTTCGGCGAGAACGCGACGTTGATGGTCAGGCAGGCGAGGAAGCCCGCCTCTTCCGCAGGCGGGGCCAAGATCCGGTTCAGCTTCCCCGCCGCATGGGAATTGGCCGACGAGTCGTGCGGGATCACGGTCAACCTTCCGTCCAGGCATTCGTACTTCACCGCGGACATGCCCGGGATGGGCAGGTACCGCTCGGCGAGCCCCGTGGTCCACATGCCCGCGAGGTCGGCCAGCGGATCGAAGGCCCGCGACGCTTCGGCCGGCGCCAAGCTCGTCACCTCGATCTCCTCTGGGGAGTGCGACAACACCATCGCCGCAGGGACTCGAATTCTTGAGCGAACTCACTCGAACGCGTGGTCGATGATTTCGCCTGGTGAGGGCCTTGGCCGAGAATGAGCGCCATGCCGAGCCCACGTGTCATCGAGCCGCTGGTGGTGCCCGCCGGAAGGCGTGCGCCGGAGGTGCTGCCTGCGCTGCGTAGGGCGCTCGACGGGGACGGTCCGGCGCTGCTGCCGGTGGCCGAGGGCTCCGAGCCGGTGCGGGCGCTGGCGCCCGGCACCGCGCTCGGGCCGGGTGAGGACACCGCCGGTGACCCGACCGCGCTGGTCATCGCCACCTCGGGTTCGACCGGCGTGCCGAAGGGCGTGCTGCTGCCCGCTTCGGCGCTGCGCGCCTCCGCCGAGGCGACGCACCGCCGCCTCGGCGGTTCCGGGCACTGGCTGCTGCCGATGCCCGCGCACCACATCGCGGGCATCCAGGTACTGGTCCGCGCGCTGCTCGCCGGGACGACGCCGGTGGCGGTCGACACCGCGGGCGGCTTCCGGCCCGACCGCTTCGCCGAGGCCGCCGCGGAGATGCTGGCGAACGACGGCCCGCACTACACCTCGATGGTCCCGACGCAGCTCAGCCGCGTGGTCAACGACGGCGGGCAGGGGCTGGCGGCGCTGCGCCGGTTCGACGCCGTGCTGCTCGGCGGGGCGGCGACGCCTCCCGCGCTGCTGCGCCGGGCCCTCGACGAGGGGGTGCGCGTGGTGACGACGTACGGCATGAGCGAGACAGCAGGCGGCTGCGTGTACGACGGCGTGCCGCTGGACGGCGTGCGGGTGCGCATCGACGCGGGCGGCGTGGTGTCGCTGGCCGGGCCGAACCTGGCCAGGGGCTACCGGGGCGTGCCCGAGTCGCCTGCGTTCGCGGGCGGCTGGTTCCGCACCGGTGACCTCGGCCGCTGGGCCGGCGACCGCCTGGAGATCCTCGGCAGGGCCGACGACGTGATCATCACGGGCGGGGTCAACGTGGCCCCGATGCCGATCGAGCGGATCCTCACCGAGCACGAGGGTGTCCGCGAGGTGTGCGTGCTGGGCGTAGAGGACCCCGAGTGGGGCCAGGCCGTGGTGGCGGCGGTGGTGCCGGCCGACCCGGCGCGCCCACCGTCGGCGGAGGCGTTGCGCGCGGCGGTCCGCGAGCGCGCCCAGCCCGCGGCTACGCCGAAGAACATCGTCTTCCTGCCGGAGCTGCCGTTGCGCGGCCCCGGCAAGCCCGACCGGACCGCCCTGCGGCAGCACTTCGCCGGATAGTTCTGGCTGTTCAGCGGCCCGCGCCGGGGAAACCCCACCACTGCACCGCACCCGCTGCCCGTCCCTGCTCGGGGAGGCTCGGGCAGGCCGTCCGAAAGCGTGAGCGAAGATGGCTCACATGGCGACTGTCGCGCAGTGGATCGAAGGCGCTCGGATCCGCACCTTCCCGAATGCGATCGCACCCGTGCTCGTCGGCACCGGTGCGGCGGCGGGCATCGACGAGTTCGATCCGGCGATCGCGGTGCTGGCACTGGCCGTGTCGATGCTGCTGATCCTCGGCGTGAACTTCGCCAACGACTACTCCGACGGCATCCGCGGCACCGACGCCGACCGGGTCGGGCCGTTCCGCCTGGTCGGTTCCGGCGCGGCGGAGCCGGGCGCGGTGCGCACCGCCGCGTGGGTGTGCTTCGGCCTGGCGGCCCTGGCCGGCATCGGTGTCGTGGTCCTCAGCGGCCAGTGGTGGATGCTCGCGCTCGGCGCGCTGTGCATCGCCGGTGCGTGGTTCTACACCGGTGGCAGGAAGCCCTACGGCTACGCCGGGCTCGGCGAGGTCGCCGTCTTCGTGTTCTTCGGGCTGATCGCGGTGCTCGGGACCCAGTTCACCCAGGCGGCAGGCGTCACCGGCTTCGGCATCGGCGGCGCGGTCGCGATCGGCTCGTTCTCCAGCGCGGTGCTGGTCGCCAACAACCTGCGCGACATCCCGACCGACCGGACCACCGGCAAGCGCACGCTGGCGGTGCTGCTCGGCGACCGCGACACACGCACGCTCTACGTGACCCTGGTGCTGGTGCCGTTCCTGATCACGGTGCTCGTCGCGCTGCGCAACACGTGGGCGCTGCTGGGCTTCCTGGCGCTGCCACTGCTGGTCACCTCGCTGCGCGCGGTGCTGACCGGGGCCAAGGGCCGGAAGCTGATCCCGGCGCTGCGCGACACCGGCTTCGCGATGCTGCTGTGGGCGGTGGCCACCGGCATCGCGTTCGCCCTCGGCCAGGGCTGAGGGACAATGGGCGGCGCGCGGCGGCCTGCCGCGCCGCCCAGCAGCAGGAGATCACGCACCTTGTCCGAACAGCCGGCGACCACCAGCACCGACCGGGCGGACCTGCGGGCCGATTGCGCGAGCTGCTTCGGGCTCTGCTGCGTCGCGCTGCCCTTCGCGAAGTCGGCGGACTTCGCCGTCGACAAGGCAGGCGGGACGCCCTGCTCGAACCTGCTCGCCGACTACCGCTGCGGCATCCACGCGAACCTGCGCGAGCGCGGCTTTCCCGGCTGCACCGTGTTCGACTGCTTCGGCGCGGGCCAGAAGGTCTCGCAGGTCACCTTCGGCGGACGTAGCTGGCGCGAGGACCAGGGCACCGCGCGGCGGATGTTCGACGTGTTCCCCGTCATGCGCCAGCTCCACGAGCTGCTCTGGTACCTGACCGAGGCGCTCGACCGCACCGAGACCCGCGAGATCCACGGTGACCTGCGGCGTCGGCTCGACGAGGTCGAGCGCCTCACTCGCGGCAGCGCCGACGAGCTGGCGGAGGCCGACGTCGCCGCGGTGCGCGCGGAGGTCAACGAGCTCCTGCTGCGCACCAGCGAGCTGGTGCGTTCGGAGATCCCGGGGCGCAGGAAGAACCGCCGTGGCGCCGACCTCATGGGGGCCAAGCTCAAGGGCGCGGACCTGCGCGGGGCGAACCTGCGCGGCGCCTACCTCATCGCGGCCGACCTGCGCGGCGCGGACCTGCGCGGCGCCGACCTGATCGGGGCCGACTTCCGCGACGCCGACCTGCGCGGCGCCGACCTCACCGGGAGCATCTTCCTCACCCAGGCGCAGGTCAACGCCGCCAAGGGCGACGCGGCCACCAGCATCCCGCCGGGGCTGAGCCGACCGGCGCACTGGCACGGTTCCTGACCCGAGCAGCGAAGCGGCCCCGGAACGCGAGTTCCGGGGCCGCTGTCGTCGCAGGGTCGCCTCAGGCGTCGACCTTGCGGCGACCGAGCCCGAAGACGGACACCGCCAGGAACGGTCCCGCGCCGACCACAACGGCGGCGATCTGCGCGATCCGGTTCTTGGTCGCCAGCTCGTACATCGTGATCTGCGACCCGGTGCGCACGACGGCCCGGTCCCGGCAGACCAGCGTCGCCGAGCCGGAGAACCACGCGGTGGTCTCACGGACCTCGTAGCGGCCCTCGGCACCGCGGGTGCTGATCTCCCGCGGCTCACCGCTGTCCGGCGTCACCTGGCAGCGCGCGACGCCGCCCCCGGACCTGGCCGAGGTGACCAGGATCGGCTTGCCGTCCCAGCGATACTGCTCGACGACCTTGCTGGAACCGGGCGTGGCGCTGGTCTCGTCGAGCTTCGTGCCGCCGAAGACCGCGATCGCCAGGAACACCGCCGCGGCGATGCCGACGACGATCCCCCAGGCCGCGGTCACGCCGATCAGTGCCTTGCGACTCATACCTGCTCACTCACCGTTTCCCTCACCGCAGGAACGAGTCCGGCGGCTCATCGTCGTAGCTCTCGTCCGTGGTGGCGTTGGGGTCGGAGTTGATGACCGTCGCGACGTCGTGGCCCTCGTCGAGCAGTTCCTTGGCCTTCTGCATGTTGGCGATGCTCGCGGCGAACGCGGCCTGGACCGACTCGTCGCGCAGCGCCGTACCGTCGGCGACATCGTTCCAGGTCAGCTCACCGGCGTCGATGCGTTCCTGCAGGGCGGCCAGTTCCGCGGGCGCCCTGCCGTCGCGGATGAGCCGCTCGATCTCGGCGATCTTCTCCTCGGTCAGCCTGACCTCGGGCAGTGCGGCGCTGAGCCGCTCGGCCTTCGCCATCGCCTCCTCGACCCGGCGCATGCGCTCCTCGACCATGTCGCGCGCCGCCCGGATCTCGGGACTCAGCATGTCTTCGCTCACGTCTTCTCCCGCTCGGGTGCGCTAGAGGGTGCCTGCGGCCGCTGTCCGGTAGCCGGAGCCGTTCTGACCGGCGGAACCGGACGAACCACCCGAGGAGCCGCCCGAACCACCGGAGCCGCCGGAGATGGTGCCGCGCGTCTCGGTCGCGCTCGTGCGGACCTGCGTCGCGGAGTCGCGGACACCGGTGACCCCGTCGCGGACCGCCGTGGCGTCGCCCTTGATGTCGATCGCGAGGTTGACCGCGTCGCCGAGGCTGTTGACCTCCTTGATCTTGGACAGGTTCGTCCCCGCGCTCCTGATGCTGTCGACCAGCGCCACGACCGCCTCGTACATCGCGGTCAGCGCCTCGTAGAGCTCGATGATGGTCATCACGATGCTGACGCAGCGCTCGACCTGCCGGACCGCGTTCGCCCAGCCCGCCACCGGGATCCAGCCGGTGGCCGCGGTCTCGATCAGCCGGTCGACCAGCTTCTTGATCAGCTCCAGCGCCTTGCCGGTCATCCGCCGCGACATGTCGGCGGCCTTCTGGAAGCCCTGCCCGATCAGCCGGGCCAGCAGCGCGTCGCCCTCCAGCGCCACCGTCCAGGTCCCGACGAGCATCCCCTCGAACGCCACGGCCCCGGCGCCGTCCCAGCTCTCGCGCAGCTCGCTGATGCCCGCGTTGAGGTTCGTCCGGATCGCCGAGAGCGCCTCACCGACCTGGCCCCACGCCTCGGCGTTGACCTCGATCTTGGAGAAGTCACCGGTGATCGGCGCGATCAGCGACTCGATCAGGTTCTCGCCGGTGACCTTCTCGTACACCCAGTTGACCGCCTGCACCTGCCATCCGGCGTCCTCGACCGCGGCGTCGAGCGCATCGGCGTTGCTCTTGGTGGGATCGGCTTCGAGCAGCGCGATCGGGTCTTCCTCGTCGGCGAATGCCCCCATGTCGAAATCCCCTCAGACCTTCATCTTGTCGAGATCGGCTTCGATCGCGCGCAACATCTCGGCCATCCGCTGTTCGCGCTGTTCGTATTCGGCGGAAGTGTTCCCGAGCTCTTCCTTGACCTTCATCAGCGCCGAACGCGCGAAATCGAGGGTTTCGCCGTACAGGGCGGTGACGCCCTCTACGACCGGGATCAACACCATCATCAAGCCGGTGAAACCGCTGGTGTTGGACGCGGTGCTCTCCGCCCACGCATCGATTTCCCTGAAATGGTTCGCATTCCGTTCGAGGAGCCCTTCGAACCCCCGCAGCTCCTCCGGAACCGCCTTGAGATTCCCGGCCATCGCGCCTCCCGACCCGCTGTTCAATCCAGGCGGTACCGACCTCCGGTACCGCCGGAGGTATGACAGCAGCGCGGTGCGAGCCGGTTCTCGAGAACCGGCAAAAGTGTTCAAGCTGTGACATTCGGGGGAGGGAACTCGCCCGAAAAGCCCCATTTCCGGGGCCAGTTCGTCACCGCGCCAGCGCACCCAGCACGTACTGCGCCACCGACTGCGCGGTGTCGCACTGGTCCGCGTCGGCCTCGCCCGCGCCAACCACGATCTGCAACGTGGCACCGGGCAGCGGCACGAAAACCGTGCAGTCGTTGGCGTGCAGCGCCTGCGTCCCCTGCGCCGAACCCAGGTTCACCGGCGTGGTGCCGAGTTCGGCGTAGCCCTCGGGCTGCGCGGCGACGAGCACCGACTGGTCGCCGGTGCGCGCCTGGTAGGAGCAGCCCCGCGCGGGCGGGTCGAAGCCGACCTCGCGCGCGGTCCCCGGTTCGACGGGGAACGCCAGCCGGGCCAGCTCGTCCGGGCTCACCAGCCCGCACAGCTCGTTCGTCGGGATGGCGGTGAGCGGACGCCGCTGCTCCGGCGGCAGGTCGCGGGTGATCGACGGCGTCACCGACTCCGACGAGGTCTCCTCGGACGTCGTCGCCGCGGGCGGCTGGCTCGGCGCGCCGGGCGCCCCGCCGGGCGCGCAGCCCGCCACCGCCAGGCCCAGCACCGGGGCCAGGGCGAGCAACTTCGGCCCGCTGCCGGGCCTGCGCTGGACGAACCTCGGACACCGCATCGACGAACTACCCCACCTCGGCGGACGATCTGCTCGGGTCAGTCTGCCGGGAACTCGCCGGTGGCGTGGAAGCGGTCCAGGATCTTGTGCGCCTCGTCCAGCTCCAGCCCCTGCTCGGCCACCCAGCGGTCGTCGTAGTAGGTGTTGGCGTAGCGCTCGCCGCCGTCGCAGAGCAGGGTGACGATGCTGCCCCGCTCCCCGGCGCGCCGCATCCGCGCGACCAGCCCGAACACGCCCCACAGGTTCGTGCCGGTGGAGCCGCCGACCCGGTGGCCCAGCACCTGCTCGGCGAACCGGATCGTCGCGATGGACGCCGCGTCCGGCACCTTGATCATCCGGTCGATGGCCTGGCCGATGAACGACGGTTCCACCCGGGGCCTGCCGATGCCCTCGATCAGCGAGCCGCGCTGCCCGGTCCGGGTGGCGTCGCCGTCGCACCAGGCGTCGAAGAAGACCGAGTGCTCCGGGTCGACTACCGCGAGCCGGGTCCGGTGCCTGCGGTAGCGGATGTAGCGGCCGATCGTCGCGCTGGTGCCGCCGGTGCCCGCGCCGACCACGATCCAGGCCGGCTCCGGGTGGGTCTCCAGCGCCATCTGCTCGAAGATCGACTCGGCGATGTTGTTGTTGCCCCGCCAGTCGGTGGCCTGCTCGGCGTGGGTGAACTGGTCCATGAAGTGCCCGCCGAGCTCGCCTGCCAGCCTGCGGGACTCGTCGTAGATCGCCCCGGGAGTGTCGACGAAGTGGCATCGACCGCCCTGGCGCTCGATCAGCGCGACCTTCTCCCGGCTGGTCGACCGGGGCATCACCGCGATGAAGGGCAGCCCGAGCAGGGACGCGAAGTAGGCCTCGGAGACCGCGGTCGAGCCCGAGGACGCCTCGATGACCGGTGTGTTTTCGGTCACCCAGCCGTTGCAGATCGCGTGCAGGAACAGCGACCGGGCCAGCCGGTGCTTGAGAGAACCCGTCGGGTGTGTTGACTCGTCCTTGAGGTAAAGATCGACGCCCCACTCCGCCGGGAGCGGATAGCGCAGCAGATGGGTGTCGGCACTGCGGTTGGCGTCGGCCTCGATGATCCGGATCGCCTCGCTGGTCCACCGCTGGCCGCGCGCCGACGAGCGGTCCACGCTGCTGCCGATCACCTCGGCCATCACACCGTCCTCGCTGGAATCCCTGCTCACCAGGGTCACTGGTCGTCTTCGTCGCGCTCGCCGCGCAGCTGGGCGCGCAGCTCGTCGCGCTGGGCCCGGCGCCGCTCGGCGCGCTCGGCCATGCCGGTTGCGACCCGGCGCCGCAGCGACCCCAGCACCAGCATCGAGATCGGCATCACCAGCACGACCGCGACGGCCACGGCCACCAGCAACGGCACCTGGAAGACCAGCAGCAGCGCGGTCGCGGCGGCCAGCATCCCCAGCCTGGCCAGCGTGTAAAGCGCCACGTCGCGGGCCAGGGTGGAGCCGGGCTGCTCGGTCACCTGCTCGTCCTCTTGCTGTTTCAGCACGTCAACCAGGGTAGAGCACGCCTTCCGGCGCCCGTCGGCGCAGGCCGTCGCCCGAAGCGCCGCTTTCGTCCCTTACCTTCCCTTTACCTGGACCCAAATGTTCGAGTACCTGCCCTCCCAAGTGCCAGGATGCGACCGGAATGCCCGAAAACCGTCCTCGCACCGTGGAGGTCACCAGTGACCGCGACGCCCCAGCAGACCCGCCAGAACGGACAGGAGCAGCTGCTCACCCCCGGTGAGGTCGCTTCGCTGTTCCGCGTCGATCCCAAGACCGTGACCCGGTGGGCGACCGCCGGCCGGATCGGTTCCATCCGCACGCCCGGTGGCCACCGCCGCTTCCGCGAGTCCGAGGTCCGCGCGCTGCTCGCCGAGCTGACCAACGACGTCAGCCGCAGCGCGTAGGTCCCGGACCGCCGACAGCGACCGGGAAGACCCGGCGGAGCCAGGTGACGCCTCACCGCAGAGGAGGCGTCACCTGGCTCCGGACGCGCCGGCGCCTTCGACCTCGATGCCCGATTTTGGCTAGTCTCGTGGGGGACGAGTGGAGGTGGCGCCAAGATGATCTACGTGCTGGCGGCGATCGGTTTCGTAACGGTCGCGGTGCTGCTCTGGAAGGCGTTCGGTCCGGACACCACCACACGGCCGACCAGCGGCAGCCGCCGCGTCACGACCGCACCGGACGACGACCCCGAGTTCCTGCGCAGGCTCGACGAGCAGCAGCGCAAGCCGCGCAACCCCGGCGAGGAGAGCTGACCCGGCGGGCACGGCCGCACCCGTGACCCCGTGAGCCCTCCGGAACGCCACAGCAGCCCGGAAGGCTCACGGGCCGTGGCCGCCTGCCTCGCGCCCGCGGCGCAGGCCGAGCACGCAGCCGGCCGCGACCACTGCCGTTCCGGCGGCCGCCGCCGGGGTCGGCTGCTGGACACCGAGCACGACGGCGACCGCGAACCCCGACACCGGCATCAGGCCGATCAGCACCCCGACGCGGTCCGCGCCGAGCACGGCCAGCCCGTGGTACCAGAGGCAGAACGCCACAGCCGTCACCACGACCGCCACGACCAGCAGCGCGGTCAGCTCCACCGCTGCCGGTGGGCGCAGCGGCTCGGTGGCGGCCCCGGCGGCCAGGCCGATACCTCCGGCGATCAGGCAGCACCACGTCGACACCGCGAGTCCGCCGAGCCGCGCCACCACACCGACGGCCAGGAGCGTGAACGACGCCTCGCACAGCAGGCTCCCCACCGAGAGCACCAGGCCCGCGGCGCGCCACGCCCCACCGCCCGAGAGCACCGCGATGCCGGACACCACCAGTGCGGCACCCGCCACGACGGGCGGTGACGGACACCGCCGGGCCAGTAGCGGTGTCACCAGACCGAGCAGGAGCGGGCCGGCGCCGACGACCGCGGCCACGAAGCCGGGGTCGGCGTAGCGCTGGGCGTGGATCTGCAGCAACGAGAACCCGAGCATCCCCGACACGGCCAGCCCTGCGAGCGCGGGCAGGTCGCGCACCCGCGGCAGCGGTAGCGACCGGCCCCGGAACCTGGCCCATCCCAGGAGCAGAACCCCGGCCAATGCGTAGCGGAAGCCCTGGCCCGTCCACATCGGATAGTCGCGCAGCAGGCCGTTGACCGGCACCGCCGCACCCACCGCCGCCGCTGCCACCGCCGCACCCGCGATCGCGGCGCGCTCGGCCCGGTATCGAACCCCAGTGGTGATCACGGCACCATGGTCGGGCGGAAGTGGACCAATGGTAAGCGCCATTTGAACACTGAGGTTTTGGTCCACTTCCCCACCGAGAAACGACCCGCTCAGCTCGCAGACGTGATGCGTGCCATCCCCCGACAGGTCTGCGGCGTGCGGCGACGGCGCTCGGGCGGCGCCCGCCGGACGTAAGCTCGGTGCCGATGGAACGCGAGTGGCAGACCCTGCGCGAGCTGCTGCTCCCCGCGGTCGCAGGCACGACCCGGGGCAAGCGCGGCAGGACGGTGGAGAACGAGCTGCGCGGGGCCATCCGCGACGGCAGGCTGCCGCCCGGCAGCCGCGTGCCCTCCAGCCGCGACCTCGCCGGTCAGCTCGGGCTATCCCGCGGCACCGTCGCGGCCGCCTACAACCAGCTGGTCGCCGAGGGCTACCTGATCGCCGAACGCGGCTCGGGAACCCGGGTGACCAGCCACATCGGCAAACCCGCTGGCGACGCCACCGCGCGAGCGCCACGGGCCCGCGTCGACCTGCACCCCGGGCTTCCGTCGCTGAGCTCGTTCCCGCGCGCGGAATGGCTCGCGGCGCACCGGGCGGCGCTGGCCGACCTGCCGAACGACGAGCTGGGATACCCCGACCCGGCCGGCCTGCCCGCGCTGCGCACCGAGCTGGCGGCCTACCTCGGCCGGGTGCGCGCGGTCGCGGCCGAGCCCGCCTCGCTGCTGGTCACCAACGGCGCCGCCGAGGGTCTGGCACTGGTCGCCGACGAGCTCCACCGGCGTGGCCACCGCTCGATCGCCGTCGAGGACCCGAGCCACCTCGGCCAGTCCGAGCTGCTCGCCTCGCACGGGCTGCGACCCGTCCCGGTGCCGGTCGACGAGCACGGCATCCGCGTCGACGACCTCGCCGCCACCGGCTGCCGTGCCGTCCTGGTGACCGCCGCGCACCAGTTCCCGCTCGGCGTCGTGCTGCACCCCGACCGCAGGCACCGGCTGCTGGAGTGGGCGGCCGAGCAGGACGGGCTGGTGGTCGAGGACGACTACGACGCCGAGCACCGCTACGACCGGCCGGCGCTCGGTGCGATGCAGGCGCTCGCGCCGACGCGGGTCATCTACCAGGGCAGCGTCAGCAAGGTCCTGGCCCCGGCGCTGCGGCTGGGCTGGCTGGTGCTGCCACCGGCGCTGCTGCCGGAGCTGGTCGAGCGCAAGCGGCTCGACGACCTCGGCTGCGCCACGCTGCCCCAGGCCGCGTTCGCGCACCTGCTACGCACCGGCGGCTACGACCGCCACCTGCGCCGCACCCGCGCGCTCTACCGCCGCAGGCGCGACATGCTGCTGTCCACGCTGTCCGATGTCGACGGCTGCGAGCCGGTCGGCGTGGCCGCCGGGCTGCACCTGGTGCTGCGGCTACCGCCGCGGGTCGACGACCGGCAGGTGCAGGAGTCGCTGGCGGACCAGGGCATCGCCGCACCGGCGCTGTCGGGCTACGCGCACGGTCCGGCACCGTTCCCCGGCCTGGTCCTGGGCTACGCGGCACTGTCGGCGGACCAGATCCGCCAGACCAGCGCCGCGATCGCCGCCGTCGTCGGTCAGCTCTGCCGCTGACGCCCCAGGGCGTGCGGGAAGTCGTCGGCGACGACCGCCGCGAGCTCCAGCAGCGCCATCCTGGTCGGCGGCGCGAGCTGGTCCAGCTCGACCTCCGCGCCCTCCTCGAGGTGCGGGTCGAACGGGATCCGCGACACCGCGCGGCAGCGCGAACCGAAGTGCGCGATCAGCTTGTCGACGTCGACCTTGCCCGAACCGGGGCGCACCGAGTTGATCACCGCCACCGAACGCTTCACCAGCGCGCCGTAGCCGTGCGCGTCGAGCCAGTCCAGGGTCGCCGAGGCGCTGCGGGCACCGTCTATGGAACCCGACGAGACGATCACCAGCGAGTCGGCGAGGTCGAGCACGCCCTTCATCGCCGAGTGCATCAGGCCGGTGCCGCAGTCGGTGAGCACGATGTTGTAGAAGTGCTCCAGCAGCGTGACCGTGCGCCGGTAGTCGTCCTCGCTGAACGCCTCCGAGACGGCCGGATCCTGTTCGCTGGCAAGGATTTCCAGCCTGCTCGGGCCCTGTGAGGTGTACGAGCGGACGTCGCTGTACTTGCGGACGTGCCCGGAGTCGCGCAGCAGGTGACGGACGGTCGCGGTGGTCTCCAGCGGGATCTTCTGGCTCAGCGTGCCGCGGTCCGGGTTCGCGTCGACGGCGATGACCCGGTCGCCGCGCAGGGACGAGAAGGTCGAGCCGAGCGTGGCGGTGGTCGTGGTCTTGCCGACGCCGCCCTTGAGGCTCAGCATCGCGATCTTGTAGCAGCCCTGCAGGGGCTGGTTGATCCGCGAGATCAGCTCGCGCCTGTGCAGGTCCGAGGAGCTCTCGCCGAGGTTGACCGAGCGGCCGGTGGCGACGTAGACCGCCTTGCGCCAGCCGGACTGCGGCGGACGCTTGCTCTGGCGCAGCAACTGCGCGGACGAGAGGTCCTGCGCCGGGCCCTGCTGCTCGGGGTGCGGGCCCTGCGGCACCGGGTACGGCTGGCCGGGGTGCACCGGGTTGGGCGGGCCGTACTGCTGGCCGGGCGGGTACTGGCCGGACTGGTCGGGCTGCACCGGGTACGGACCGGACTGCTGACCGGACACGTTGTACGGACCCGAACCCTGCACGGTGTACGGCCCGGATTGCTGCCCCTGCACGGTGTAAGGCCCCGAGTGCTGTCCCTGCACCGAGTGCGGACCCGACTGGCCGCCGACGGCGTACGGCCCGGACTGCTGCCCCTGCACGGTGTAGGGACCGCTTTGCTGGCCGGAAACGTTGTACGGACCGGACTGCTGGCCCGAAACGTTGTACGGACCGGACTGCTGGCCGGACACGTTGTACGGACCCGAACCCTGCACGGTGTACGGGCCGGACTGCTGTCCCTGTTGCACCGCATGCGGACCGGACTGCGCGTCGGCGGCGGGGAAGTTCGGCTGCTGCGGTCCGGAAACCGACGGATCGCCGTAGTACTGCGGCGCGGGCTGGCCTGGCTGCGGCGCGCCGCTCGGGTAGTACGGCCTGGGCGCCCCGCCGTCGGGCGCCGGAGCCGGCTGCTGCGCCGACGGATCGACCTGTCCGGGACCCATGTACGACGAGGCGGGATGGCCGGTTGCCGATGCGGGCGCGTACGCCCCTCCGGAGTCGCCGTAGTCCGGCGTCGCGTGCTCGATCCCCGCACCGTCGGCCGGAACTGCCGCGCCCGTGTCACGCTGCGTTTCGGGCTCTTCGTACCGTCCGGTCACCGTTGCCGTCCCTCCAAGACTTGAGTCGACCCGTCCAGGACCGAATCCAGACCCTCCGACCCCCGCCTGGGACCGTAGTCCCAGGCACGCCCCCACGTCATCGGGGGTCGTCGGGCGGAATCCGCCGCCGACCGCCGTCCGGTCCACCGGATTCCGCTGGTCACCAGCACCCGGCGCCCGTCCCGGTCGTCCCGGCGGACGGCGGGCGGCCGCCGCCACCCGCCGTCGATCACGCGCTCACAGTCCAGCGTACGAGTGAAGTCCGGCGACAACGATGTTGATGAAGAACAAGTTGAAGATCATCACCGCCAGGCCGGAGATGTTGATCCACGCCGCGCGAACGCCGCGCCAGCCCGCCGTCGCGCGGGCGTGCAGGTATGCGGCGTAGACGACCCACGCGACGAACGAGCAGGTCTCCTTCGGGTCCCAGCCCCAGAACCGGCCCCACGCGGCCTCCGCCCAGATCGCGCCGGCGATGATCGCGAAGGTCCACACCGGGAAGATGATCACAGTGGTGCGGTAGGCCATCCGGTCCAGCGCCTGGGTCGTGGGCAGCCGCGAACCGAACTTCCGCATCTTCAGCGGGTTGTTCTCGTAGCGCGAGCGGAGCATGAACAGCACGCTGGCCACGCCGGCGAACAGCAGAACGCCGCTGGAGACGATCGCCGCCGAGACGTGGATGATGATCCAGTAGGACTGCAACGCGGGCTGCAGCGGCGCCGCCTTGGCGTAGAGCACGGTGCCCGACAGGAACAGCAGGATGATCATCGGCAGCAGCAGGAAGCCGCCGAGTCCGCGCAGCTGCGCGGGCGTGGCGTCGCGGCGCTCGGTGCGCAGCTGGCGCAGCAGCACGACGAGCCACGCGACTACCGCCGCGAGACAGATGGCCGAGCCGAACTCGTACATGTTGCCCCACGGCACGCGGCCGGTCGCGAAACCGCGCAGCCCGAGCGAGGCGGCGTGCACCAGCGCGCCGAGGACGGTCATCGCCACGGCCATGCCGCCGAGCCGCTCCGGCAGCGGCCGGCGGTGCGGCTGCTCGACGTGGCCGACCCGCGCGTCGCCGGTCGACCCGCCGCCGGCACCGACCAGCGCCGACTCCCGCTTGTGGGTGGCCTTGGCGGGACGCCCGTATGCGAACTCGCCGAAGTAGAGCAGCATCGCGAAGATGTAGACGACGACCGAAGTCGCGTACGCCATGTCGCTGTAGGTCGACAGCGCCTGGTTGACCGCCATCAGTGCTCCTTTTCGCGCACGGTCTCAGCCCTCGTGCGTGATTCCGGTGAACGCTCGCCGGTGGCGAGCAGGTCCGCGGCCAGCCTGGTGAACTCCTCGCCATAACCGGCCTGATCAGTGCGGGCGAGTCCGCCGACCTCGACAACGCTACGCCCGCCCTCGCCGTCGCCGCCCCGCGGGTGAACGCGCACCCAGATCCGGCGCCGCTTGATGCTCAGCGAGGCGCCGATGCCGAAGATGACCGCGATCGCGAACCCGAGCACCCACGGCTGGAAGGGGTCGTGCGAGATCTGGAGGTTGACCCAGCGCTGCACCCCGTCGAAGTGGATCGTTGTGCCGTCGTCGAGGCGGAGCTCCTCGCCGGGGCGCAGGTTCTGCCGGGCCACCCGGTTCAGGCGGCCCTGCTCGACCATCGACTGGTCGACCCCGAAGATCGACTGCCCACGCCCGGAGTCCAGGCCGAGGTCGCCGCGCATCACGTCGACGGCGGCCACCGGATCGAGATTGTCGGGGAAGCGCGAGGTGACCAGCGCGCCGTCGAAGGAGGCCGTCGGCGCGAACAGCCCGGTGACCGCGAGCTGGTTCTGCCGCCGCTGCGCCTCGTCGGTGACTCCCGGCGGGTCGAACTTGGTGGCGCCCTGCGAAAGCATCGTCGTGATGTCCACCGGCTGCCACTGCACCAGCCCGGTGCGCTTCTCACCGCCCGGGAAGGTCACCGTGAACTGCGGCGCGTATCCGTTGCCGGAGAGGTAGACGCGGTCGCCCGCGGTGCGCAGCGGGTGGTTCACCTCAAGCAGGTACGGCTTCCAGGTGCCGGTCTCCAGGTCCTCACCGGACTGGTACTCCAGGTTCGCCTTGTAGCTCTGGGCCTGGCCGGTGTGCAGGTACTCGACGCCGAAGTCGTTGACCCGGACGCAGAACGGCGAGAGCTTCGTTCCGTCGACGGTGAGCCCGGCGCGGAAGGAGTCGTAGTTGTAGGTGCCGGAGTTGCAGAACTCCGACCCGTCGGCCATCACGATGACCTGGCCCTCGTAGCCGTACAGCTTGCCGCCCGCGACGCCGACCAGCAGGCCGACCAGCGCGAAGTGGAAGACGAGGTTGCCCGCCTCCCGCAGGTAGCCGCGCTCGGCGCTGATCGAGCGGGAGCCGTCTTCCTCCTCGTGCTCCTCGGTGCGCCAGCCGCGAAGCCGCTTCCTGGCCGCGGTCATCACCTCGTCCATCGAAGCGTCCACAGTGGACTTGTCGTGGTGCGGCATCCGGGCGAGGTTGCGCGGCGTGCGGACCGGCCTGCCGCGCAGCTGCTTGTAGTACTCGAAGCAGCGCGGCAGCAGGCAGCCGACCAGCGAGATGAACAGCAGGACGTAGATCGAGGCGAACCACACCGAGCTGAACACCTCGAACGCGCCGATCTCGTCCAGCCACGGCGCGAGCGTCGGGTAGTCGGCGAAGTACCTGTCGACCTCGCGCTGGTTCAGCGACCGCTGCGGGATCAGCGCGCCCGGCAGCGCCGCCAGCGCCAGCAGGAACAGCAGCACCAGCGCGGTGCGCATCGAGGTGAGCCCGCGCCAGGTGTTGCGCAGGAACGCGACCGCGGTCTTGACTGGACTAGGCATCAGAGGATGGTCTCGAATCCGGAGATTGGTTCGCGCAGCAGCGCGATCAGGTCGCTCCACAGGCCGGTGACCAGCATCAGGCCGACGATCACCAGCAGCGCGCCGCCGGCGAGCTGGATCGCCCGGCCGCGCCGCCGCAGCCAGTCCGTGCTGCGCACCGCCCAGCGGGCGCCGAGCGCGAGCACGACGAACGGGACGCCCAGGCCCAGGCAGTAGGCGGCGACCAGCAGGACACCGCGAATCGCGGCGGAGCCGCCCGCCTCGGTCCCGGAGGCCACCGAGATGACCCCGATCAGCGTCGGGCTCAGGCACGGCGTCCAGCCCAGCCCGAACACGGCACCGAGCAGCGGAGCGCCCCAGACCCCGGCGTTCGGCGCCCGGTGGATGCGGATGTCGCGCTGGAGACCGGGGATCAACCCGAGGAACACCAGCCCCATCGCGACCGTGACGACGCCGCCGACGCGCTGCAGGAGCAGTTCGTTGGCGAGCAGGGCGTCGGAGAGGCCGAGCAGCAGCAGCGTCCCGGCGGAGAAGACGGCGGTGAAGCCCGCGACGAACAGCAGGGCCGCACCGGCCACGCGCCAGCGGCCCCGGCGGGCCTCCCGTGCCTGGGCCTCGTCGACCGGCGGCGCCTCGGCGCCCACTACGCCCGCGAGGTAGGCGAGGTAGCCCGGCACCAGCGGCACGACGCAGGGCGAGGCGAAGCTGATCGCCCCGGCGAGCACGGCCACACCGGCCGCGAGCAGCAGCGGGCCGGACGCGGCGAGCTCAGTGGGGTCCACGGCTTCGAGGGTAGGGAAGTCAAGAGGGGACACCGTCACCGGGCCGGGTGAGCCCGCGCACAGTCGTGCCTGGTGAGGGCGTTGGCCCAGGTTCCGGCCTGGTCCGCCAGGGCCATAGGTCCCCCGAATTCGGGACATCGGCCACTCGGCCGCACGTGACCTGCGCAATCGCCCTGAAGGCCCTCATGCCGATCCGGACAGACCTGCACATACCAGGCGACCGCGCCGCCACTGCCCGGCGACTCGGCCCGGCGGCCCGGGCGGCACTTCGGATGCGGCCTACGGATCGGCGGCGATGCGCTGCACCTCGGGCAGCAGGTCCTTCTCCAGCAGGTCGGTCAGGAAGATCGCCGCCACCCGGTGCTGGCGGTCCAGGATGATCGTCGCGGGCACCGTGCTGCGGGGGAAGTTCTTCAACGCCAGCAGCGACCGTCCCGACGGGTCGAAGATCGACGGGTAGGTCAGGCCGCGGTCGCGGTGGAAGTCCACGGCGGCCGAGCGGTTGTCGCGCACGTTGACGCCGAGCATCTGCACGCCCTGCGCCGCCGTCTTGTCCTGCACCGCCTGCAGGTCGTCGGCCTCCGAACGGCACGGTCCGCACCAGGAGCCCCACACGTTGAGCACCACGACCTTGCCGTGGAAGTCCGCGATCCCGAGATCCTGGCCCTTCTCCAGCAGGTTCTCCCCGTGCAGGCTGGTGAGCCTGCCGCGCTCCTGCGGCGGGTAGAAGATGCGCGTCTGCCCGCCCGGCGAGACGAAGGTGAACTCGCCGCCCTTGGCCACCGCGTCCTCACCCGCGGTGGCGCAGCCTCCGACCAGCGCCACCGCGCTGAGCGCCAGCGCGGCCCTGACCAACAGCCGCCTCATGCCCCGGTCACCTTCGGGTCGGTACCGCCCGCCGGCTCGACGTAGGCGACCCGCACCAGCTCCTCGCCTTGGAAGACCAGGCTGGTCAGCGACGCCAGCGAGCACTGCCTGCGGCGCGGGTCGTGCCACATCGGCTTGCCCTCCAGGAACCGCCGCAGCGTCCAGATCGGAAGCTGGTGGGAGACGCACACCGCCTCGCCGCCCTCCGCCGCGGCACGGGCGCGGTGCGCCGCCGCCAGCATGCGGTGGGCGATCTCCAGGTACGGCTCGCCCCACGAGGGGCGCAGCGGGTTCCACAGCTTCGGCCAGTGCCGCGGCGAGCGCAGCGCGCCGTCGCCGACCGACACCTTCAGGCCCTCGAACCGGTTGTCGGCCTCGATGAGCCGGTTGTCGGTCGCAACGTCCAGGTGGAACATCGCCCCGATCGGCCCGGCGGTCTGCTGCGCGCGCTGCAGCGGCGAAGCCACCACGTGCGTCACACGCCGTCCGGCCAGGAACTCCGCGACGAGCTTGGCCTGCTGCTCACCGCGGTCCGACAGGCGATAGCCGGGGAGCCTGCCGTAGAGCACGCCCTCCGGGTTGTGCACCTCGCCGTGCCGCATGAAGTGCACGACGGTCCTGGACTCGTCGGTCATGCCCCGGCCCCCGGCTCGGTCGCCGCCGCGGCGGCCTTGGCGGCGTGCGGCAGCGCCTCGGCGATCGCGTCGAACGCGGCGTCGTCCATCGCGGCGTTGACGAACCAGGCCTCGAACGCGCTCGGCGGCGGGTAGATGCCGCGCTCCAGCAGCGCGTGGAAGAACGCCGGGAAGCGCCACGCCTGCTGCGCCTGCGCGCCCGCGTAGTCGCGCACCGGGTCCTCGGAGAAGAAGACGCTGACCAGGTTGCCCGCGAACGCCACCTGGTGCGGGACGCCCTCGGCGCTCAGCGCGGACCCGAGCAGCTCGCCCAGCCGCTCGGCGTTGCGGTCCAGGGCCGCGTAGACCTCGGCGGTCGCGGCTTGCAGGTTCGCCAGGCCCGCGGCGACGGCCACCGGGTTCCCCGCCAGCGTGCCCGCCTGGTACACCGGCCCGGAAGGCGCGAGCCGCTCCATGACGTCGGCGCGTCCGCCGAAGGCCGCGGCCGGCAGTCCGCCGGACATGACCTTGCCGAAGGTGTAGAGGTCGCCCGCCACGCCGTCGATGCCGAACCAGCCCGCGGCCGAGACCCGGAAGCCGGTCATGACCTCGTCCATGATCAGCAGCGCACCGGCGGAGCTGGTGATCTCGCGCAGTCCCGCGTTGAAGCCGGCCGCCGGGGCGATCGCGCCCATGTTGCCCGCGGCCGCCTCGGTGATCACGCAGGCGATCTCGTCGCCGAACTCGGCGAAGGTCGAGCGCACCGCGTCCAGGTCGTTGTAGGGCAGCACGATCGTGTCGGCGGCTTGCGCGCCGGTGACGCCCGGCGTCGTCGGCAGGCCGAGGGTGGCCACCCCGGAGCCGGCGCTGGCCAGCAGCGCGTCGACGTGCCCGTGGTAGCAACCGGCGAACTTCACGACCTTGCGGCGGCCGGTGAACCCGCGCGCCAGCCGCACCGCGCTCATCGTCGCCTCGGTGCCGGAGTTGACCAGCCGCACCTGCTCGACCGGGCCCACCCGGTCGATGATCTCGGCGGCCAGGTCGATCTCCCCGACGCCGGGGGTGCCGAACGACAGGCCGCCCGCGGCCGCTTCCCGAACGGCCCGCACGACGTCCGGGTGCGCGTGGCCGTTGATCATCGGTCCCCAGGAGGAGACCAGGTCGACGTACCGGTTGTCGTCGGCGTCCCACAGGTAGGCGCCTGCACCGCGCACCATGAACCGCGGGGTGCCACCGACGGAGTGGAACGCGCGCACCGGCGAGTTGACACCGCCGGGCGTCACCGCGAGCGCCCGGTCGAACAGCTCGCGCGAACGCGGAGCGCTTTCGGGGTTCGGAGTCGATGCGGGATTCGCAGCAGTCACGACACCCAGTCTGACAGGCTGCCGGGTGTGCTCGACGT
This sequence comes from Saccharopolyspora erythraea, assembly GCF_018141105.1. Taxonomy (NCBI): domain Bacteria; kingdom Bacillati; phylum Actinomycetota; class Actinomycetes; order Pseudonocardiales; family Pseudonocardiaceae; genus Saccharopolyspora; species Saccharopolyspora erythraea. Next base: position 7,778,949 of record NZ_CP054839.1, read on the forward strand.
CACCCTGAGTCAGCTCGTGCGGGTGCGCACCGCCAGCACGGCGTGGCGACCGGCGTCCAGCACCAGCAGCCCGGCCAGCGTCGCCACCGCGACGGCCATCCCGATCCGGCTGCCGATGAGCCTGGTCGACGCGTCCGCCACACCGCTGTCGACCGGCAGCGGGATCGACACCGCCGCCTTGCCCCAGACCCACCAGGCGAGCAGCACCAGCAGCACCGCGACCACGACCTCGGCCGCCGCGACCACACCGCGCCAGGGCTGGTGCAGCGGCGCGGGCGTCCGCGGGCGCTCCAGCTCTTCCTCGCTCAGCCTCGGCCCGTCCGCGGGCCAGGGTTCCGGAACAGTCACATCGGAAAGACTCTCACGAATGCCCCGCGTGGCCGGTTCCCCCCGCACCGCCCCAACGCATCAGCACCTCTGGCCCGCGGTCGTGCTGCCGCACCTGGGCGACCACGTGCGGCGAGAGGTAGCCGAGCAGGCGGAAGATCCGCTCGCGGTGGGTCGTGAGGTCGCCGTCGAAGATCGGCTCGTGGTGCATGATCCGGTTGCGCAGGTCGAGCATCCGGATCAGGTCGTGGTGCAGTTGGTCCCGTGGACCGGAGTAGTGCGGGAAAGCACCGTGCAGCGCCGGGATCCAGAAGTCCCGGTCGTTGGACCGGCTCAGCAGCGACACCCAGAAACCGAAGGTCAGCTCGGCCACGATGTCGTCCGCGGTGGGCTCGACGACCTCCTTGCGCCTGAGCTTGTGCTTGGCGTGCGCGACCTTGTGCTGACCGTTGGACCGCAGCGGCGCGACCGCCCACCAGTCGTCCCGGCCGAAACGGCGGCGCAGGCGCTCGTTCAGGGCGTTGCGCAGGCTGACTTCGAGCCAGTGCAGCGGACCATAGAAGGCCTCGGAGAGCTCGATGTTCCACTGGTACAGGCGCAGCGCCACCTCGGCGTCACCGTCGGCAGCCGTGCGGTAGCGGTCGAATCTGGCCGTGGAAAGGGCACCATGGACCCAGTCCAGAGCTTCGGTGTGCATGTAGTCCCTCAGAAGGATGATGATGGTTGCGGCGGGCCGGTTTTCTCGTGGTAGTGTTCAAGGCGTGAGCCCCGGGGCGCCTCTGCTTTGCATGCCACCCGGGGCATTTTGCTGCCGCTGAGGACTTCCTCCAGGACTGCCTCCGCCGGGCCTTTCGATCAGACTGTCGATCACCGAACGCAGTCGTCCAACTGCTCCGCGTATCGATCACTCCTCGCGGAGCAGCCTCCGCAGGGCCGTCACCAGGGCTTCGGGATCGCGGGCCCATGCCAGCACGACGCGGTCGCCGGTGAGGCGCAGCGGCACCTCGCCGGTGCCCTTCGGCGCGGTCCAGCCGCCGCCGAGCACCCGGGCACCGACCGGGGCGCCGACATCGGTCGCCGCGGCGATCCGCTCGACCTCCAGCACCTCACGGCCGACCGCGAGGGTCGTGGGCGTGAGCCGCACCGAGCAGACCTTGCGCCTGCCGTACACCCACACGGTCGCCGCCGCGGCGAGGGCTCCCGCCAGCAGCAGCCAGGCGACCAGGTGTCTCGGTCCGGGCGTCAGCAGCTCGACCGCGATGCCCACGAGCGCGAAGACCGGGCCCCACAGCACGGGCCACCAGCTCGCGCCCCGTTCGGCGTAGAGGACGGGCTCAGTCATGCTCACCCGTCAGCCACTCGCCGCTGACCGGCCACCACAGCAGCACCAGCGCCGCCACCAGGCCGACGGCGAGCGGGAGGTTCGAGATTCCGGCGGACATCGTCACCACCAGGTGCAGCAGGCCGCACACCGTGAGCACGATGCGCGCCCACGGCCGCCGCTTGCGGATCAGCAGGGTCGTGGCGCAGTAAACCAGCACGAAGAGCACCTGCACAGCGGTGTTGAGGGTCAGCAGCTCCCACGCCCGCTGCGCGGCGTGCTCCGGGACGACCGCACCCTGCCGGACGAGGCGAGCCGGCATCTCGGCGCGGTCGAGCCACATGCCGGCCACGCGCACGACGACGAGGGCGGCCACCACCCACCACAGCAGGATCGCCACCAGGAGCTGGCGCGGCGGGCCGTCGCGGTCGGGTGTGGTGTTCATGCCCACTTCCTAGCAGCGCCGAAAAGCGCAGGGGGCGCGGGTGGTTCCGCCGGAACCGTCCGCGCCCCCTGCTGCCGAGACTCAGCCCCGGTGGTTCGCCGCCTGGAAGTACCAGTTCGACGGCTTGACGAACACCAGCGCGATGAAGGCCGCGCAGCCGATCAGACCGAGCGCGTTCGTGGCGTAGCTCATGGCCATGAGCCCGCCCGGCAGCTCGAAGCCCTCGCTCCCCGTCAGGTTGACCGGCCCGCTCACCAGTCCGGTGAGGCACGCCACGGCCCAGATCGACGCGAGGACGGTCAGCGTGATGCGGGCCCAGTTGCGCCCGGCGCGCAGCTTGAACCCGAACGCGATCCAGAGCCCGGTCAGGATCAGGTAGAAGAAGATGAAGATCCCCATCACGATCATCATCGTGTAGCCGATGGCGTTGCGGAGCTCGTCCATGCCGTCCCCCTGCGGCATCGCCCCGCTGAGGGCCTGCATCGCCATGAGCATGACCACGGCGGTGAGGACGGTGAACAGCAGCGGGTTGACGATGGCGACCCAGAACGCGAGGTTGACCGTCTGGGGCCGCCGGACGCCCACGAGCTCGTGCGCGGGCACCTGCGGTGCCGCGTAGGGGCTCATCTGCCCGGGCCCGTAACCAGGTGCTCCCTGCACCGGGAAGCCGCCCGAAGGCGTCCCGTACTGCTGTCCCCCTTGCGGGTACTGCTGGTACCCGCCCTGCTGCCAAGGACCCTGTGGAGATGTCACAGCAGAGACAGTAGGAACCGCGAGCGACGGTTGTCCACCGAATCGGCCACAACCGTTGCTCGTGCGACGACGCGGCCGGTCAGCGGTGCTTCGCGGTCGCGAAGTACTGGTTGGAGGGCGTCAGCCACGCGCACACGACCGTCGCGCCGACCGCCAGCATCTGCAGCAGCGCCAGCAGCATCGCGGTGGCACCACCGGTGGAGCCGCCCAGCAGCGCCGGGCCGGTCAGCGCGAACCAGGTGACGCCGACCGCGGTGATGACGATCCGCGCCCAGTTGCGCCCGCGCCGCATGAAGAACAGGAACATGATCCACAACGCCGCCACGACCGCCATGAACACCATCGAGCCCACCACGAAGGCGGTGTAGATCGTGCGCGCCTCCTGCACCGACAGCTGCACTTCCGGCGACTGCGCCTCCCGCAGGATCATGCCGAGCTCGGCGTCGTCGATCGACAGGAACGACGCCAGCATCATCGCGAAACCGACGACCACGCTGGCGATGCCCATCCAGAACGACAGCGTGACCGAGTCCGGCGGCCGCGCCACCGCCGACTCCCGGTCGGGCGGGGGCGGCGCCGAGTACGGCTGCTGCCAGGGCTGGTCCGGAGTAGTCATACCCCGACGGTAGGAACGCCGGACCGGCCCGTCTAAGGACGAACGACCTGCTTGGGGCCGCGTCCGCGCAGCTCGCGGAAGTACGCGTTGCACTCCGGGTGGAACATGAGCACGATCGCGGCCAGGTTCACGAACATGATCACGACCGAGAAGGCGATGTCCACGCCGGTGAACGTGCCGCCCGCCAGCCGGTTGACCATGTCGAAACCGAGCGCGCCGATCAGCAGCAACAGCATCGCGGTGCCCAGCGCGTTTAGACCGCCGAGCACGGTCAGCACGATCCGCGCCCAGTTGCGGCCCTGGACCATCCGCGTCGACAGCATCACGTAGACCAGCAGGCTCAGCGCCGACATCATCAGCGAGGAGGCGATACCGCTGGTGACGGCGGAGTCGACCTGGTCCTGGCGCAGCTCCGGGGAGTGCTGCCGCAGGTCGGCGACCAGCGCCGAGCGGTCGCTGAGGCGGACGAAGGAGCCGGCGAAGCCGACCAGGACCCCCGCCACCCACAGCCGCCGCGCGAGCAGCAGCCAGCGCGGCGGGGTGGGGGTCTTCGGTTCGACCGGGCGGCCGAAGGCGTCGACCTGGCTCACCGGTCCGCCTTCAGCCAACGCGCGGCATCGACCGCCCAGTAGGTCAGGACGATGTCGGCTCCCGCGCGCCGGATGGAGGTCAGCGACTCCAGCACGGTGCGCTCCCGGTCCAGCCAGCCGTTGGCGACCGCGGCCTCGACCATCGAGTACTCCCCGGACACCTGGTAGGCCGCGACCGGCACGTCGGCGACACCCGCGATGTCGCGCAGCACGTCCAGGTACGACATGGCGGGCTTGACCATGACCATGTCGGCGCCCTCCGCCAGGTCGAGGTCCACCTCGCGCAGCGCCTCCCGGCCGTTGGCCGGGTCCTGCTGGTAGGTCTTGCGGTCGCCCTTGAGCTGGGAGTCGACCGCGTCGCGGAACGGGCCGAAGAACGCCGACGCGTACTTCGCCGAGTAGGCGAGCACGGCGGTGTCGGAGAAGCCGGTCGCGTCCAGCGACTCGCGAATGACCCCGACCTGGCCGTCCATCATCCCGCTGGGGCCCACGACGTCGGCGCCGGACTCGGCCTGCACCACCGCCATCTCGCCGTACACCTGCAGCGTCCGGTCGTTGTCGACCGCGCCGTCGGAGTCCAGCAGGCCGCAGTGGCCGTGGTCGGTGAACTCGTCCAGGCACAGGTCGGACATCAGCACGGTGTCGGAGCCGACCTCGGCGGACAGGTCGCGCAGTGCGACGTTGAGGATGCCGTCCGGGTCCGTGCCCGCCGAACCGACGGCGTCGCGCTCGGCGGGCACGCCGAACAGCATCAGCCCGCCCACTCCGGCCGACACCGCCTCGACGGCGGCCTTGCGCAGCGAGTCCCGGCTGTGCTGCACCACGCCGGGCATGGACCGGATCGGCATCGGCTCGGTGATGCCCTCCCGCACGAACATCGGCAGCACGAGCTGCCTGGGTTCCACGGAGGTCTCCGAGACCAGGCGGCGGACGGCGGCGTTCTTGCGAAGGCGACGCGGACGGTGCGACGGGTACATGGGCTTCCTCGCGAACTGCTCGTCTTCAGGTTGGTCCTCCGCCCGGAGGGACCGGCCGCGCGGGCCGGTCCCTCCGGGCGGAGGACTGCATCCGCCGGAGGCGGATGGAGGTCGGGCCGGGACGCGCCGGGGGCGCACCGGCGGATCCCGCGGTCCATCATCCGCCCGGGGGCGGATGGGGGTCGGACCCGGGTCCGGACAGACGCGGCAGCGTCTGTCCGGGCGGGCCGGGAGGGCTCGGTCCGGCGGTGGATCACGGCCTGGTCCGCCGGGCGCGCCGGACAGACGCGGCAGCGTCGGTCCGCAGGCGGAGCGGAGCGGAGCCGTCTGGCGTCCGCCGGAGGCGGAGCCGCGGGCTCGCGGCGGTCCGCAGGCTGCGGCGGAGCCGCAGCCTGCGGACAGACGCGGCAGCGTCGGTCCGCAGGCGGAGCGGAGCCGCGGACGCGGCTTGGCCTCCGGCCGCGGAGCGGAACACGGGGTCGACCTACTGGGGGCGGCGGTCGGCCTTTCCGACACGCCGGGGAGTGTCTGAGGGCGTCGTCCCGGCCCCGGAGGGGCCAAGGCGAAGCCTCGCCCCGTCCGGCACACCGGGGAGTGTCCGAGCCATACCCCGTCCCCGGACTCCGGACTCCGGTGAGCCGAGGCTGGACCCCGACCCACCCGACACGCCGGAAAGGCGCACGAGCCGACATCCCGGCCCGGCGGGCCGAGGCTGGACCCCGACCCACCCGACACGCCGGAAAGGCGCACGAGCCGACATCCCGGCCCGGCGGGCCGAGGCTGGACCCCGACCCACCCGACACGCCGGAAAGGCGCACGAGCCGACATCCCGGCCCGGCGGGCCGAGGCTGGACCCCGACCCACCCGACACGCCGGAAAGGCGCACGAGCCGACATCCCGGCCCGGCGGGCCGAGGCTGGACCCCGACCCACCCGACACGCCGGAAAGGTGCACGAGGCGTCATCCGCCCTGCGGGCGGATGGTGCTTCGCACCACTTGAGGCCCCATCGGGGGCCTCAAGCCCACCTGGAGCGTCAAGACCTCCGGGCCCGCTTGGCCTTCTTCGGGGGTGGGAGGGCGCCTTCGGCGCGGAGGCGGGCGGCGTGCTCGGCGAGGGCGTCGACCAGGACCGGGATCTGCGGGACCTCCGGCTGGACGTCGACGCGCAGGCCGAACTCCTTGGCCGTCTCCGCCGTGCTCGGGCCGATGCAGGCCACCAGGGTCCGCGCGTGCGGCTTGCCCGCGATGCCGACCAGGTTGCGCACGGTCGAGGCCGAGGTGAAGCAGACCGCGTCGAACCCACCGGTCTTGATCATCTCGCGGGTCTCGGCGGGCGGCGGCGCCGCCCGCACCGTGCGGTAGGCCGTCACGTCGTCGATCTCCCAACCGCGCTCCCGCAGACCGGCCGCCAGCGTCTCGGTGGCGATGTCGGCGCGCGGCAGCAGAACCCGGTCCACCGGGTCCAGGATGTCGTCGTGCGGCGGGAAGTCCTGCAGCAGGCCCTCGCTGGACTGCTCCCCGGAGGGCACCAGCTCGGGGTTGATGCCGAAGGAGCGGACCTTCTCCGCGGTGGCCTCACCGACGCAGGCGATCTTGACGCCGGAGAAGGCGCGGGCGTCCAGCCCGAACTCCCGGAACTTCTCCCACACCGCGCGAACGGCGTTGGTCGAGGTGAACACCACCCACTGGTAGCGGCCGTCGACCAGGCCCTTGACCGCGCGCTCCATCTGCGCGGGGCTGCGCGGCGGCTCCACCGAGATCGTCGGGACCTCGTGCGAGACGGCGCCGTGCGACCAGAGCCGCTCGCTCATCGAGCCGGCCTGCTCCTTGGTGCGGGGCACCAGGACCTTCCAGCCGTACAGCGCGCGGGACTCCCACCACGACAGGCCATGGCGCTCGGACACCACGTCGCCGATGGTCACCACGAGCTGCCCCTGCAGCTCACCGGCGTCGGCGGCCAGCGAGGCCAGCGTGGTGTCGATGGTGCGCTGCTGGACCGTGGTGCCCGACGCGGTCACCGCGACCGGGGTCTGCGCGGCCTTGCCGTGCTCGACCAGCGCGGAGGCCGCCTCGGCCAGGTGGCTGCCCGCGGTGTGCAGCACCAGCGCGCCCGGCACCTTGGCCAGCGAGGCCCAGTCGACGTCGCCGCGGACATCTACCTCGGCGTGCACCGCGCCCAGCGCGACACCCGCGTAGGCGGGCACGGCGGAGCCTGCGGGAACGCCGGGAACGATGTCGAAGGCGACGTCGGTCTTGGCGACCGCCTGCACCTCGCGCACCACCGCGTCGGCGGTCAGCGGGTCGCCGGCGACCAGCCGGACCACGGGGCGGCCGGTCTTGGCCTCGTTGGCCAGGTCCAGCGCCACGTCGGCCGGGTCGCCCACCGCGGGGCGCACCTCGGCTCCCTCGGCGGCCATCCCGACGATGTCGGCGGGTACGTCCGGATCGGTGACCACCAGCGATGCGTTGGTGATCACATGCCTGGCCCGGACGGTGAGCAGTCCAGCATCACCGGGGCCTGAGCCCACGAAAGCAATCCGTCCGGGGGTCTTACGTGCTCGGGTCATCAGGGCACTCCCCATCAACTACTGCCCAGGGCCGCTGAGCAGGGCGGCCCTGGCATCGAGCAGCTGGGCGGCCAGTTCACGGCCCAGCTGCTCAGCGGCGGTCGTCTCACCAGTGACGGAGGCACGCAGCAGGTCGACACGCCCGGAAGCGTCGTCGACAGCCACCACCCCGCGCACGAACAGCCGCTGCGCCACGCGGCCGTCTGCGTCGAGGTCCTCCACCACTTCGGCCAGCGCGCCGACAGGCGCACTACAGCCCGCTTCGAGCGCGGCCAGCATGGCGCGCTCGGCGGCCACCGCGACGCGGCTGGCCTGATCGTCCAAAACGGACTGCAGCAGGTGCTCGGTGTCCACGTCGTCGACGCGGCATTCCACTGCCAGCGCGCCCTGAGCGGGCGCGGGCAGCATCTGCAGTGGATCGAGCGTTTCCGTGATCCCGGCGAGCCGGCCCACTCGGGCCAGGCCGGCGCGGGCGAGCACGACGGCGTCCAGCTCGCCGTCGGTCACCTTGCGCATCCGGGTGTCCACGTTGCCGCGGATGTCGCGCACCTCCAGCCCGAGGCCGAGGGCCTTGAGCTGGCCTGCGCGACGCGGCGAACCGGTGCCCACGACGGAGCCCGGGGGTAGTTCACCGAGCGTCAGACCGTCCCGGGCCACCAGCGCGTCCCGGGGGTCCTCGCGAACCGGAACGGCGGCAAGCGAGAGCCGCGGGTCCGGTGCGGTCGGCAAGTCCTTGTAGGAGTGCACCGCGACGTCGACCTCACCGTCGGCGAGGGCTTCGCGCAGCGCGGAGGTGAACACGCCCACCCCGATCTCGGCGATCGGCGCCATGGACAGGTCCCCCGGCGTGCTCACGGTCACCAGCTCCGTGCGGTAGCCGGCGTTCTCCAGCGCCTCGGCCACCCAGGAGGTCTGCGCCATCGCCAGCGCGCTGCCCCGGGTACCGATGCGGAGGGTCTTGTTCAACGGTCATCACCGTCCTGTGCGGGCAGATCGCGCAGCTCGTCGCGGGCGCCCGGGGCGCCGGCCCGGCGGGCCTCGGCCACCGATGCCGAGCCGCGCGCGCGGCCGTCGTCAGCCTGCACGGTGCCGAGCACCGCGGCGGTCTGCGGATCGAGTTCGAAGAGTTCGCGGAGTGCGTCGGCGTAGCCGGAGCCACCGGGCGTCGACGCGAGTTGCTTGACCCGGACGGTCGGCGCGTGCAGGAGCTTGTCCACCACGCGGCGGACGGTGCGCGCCAGCTCGTCCCGGACGTCGCCTTCCAGCGCGGGCAGCTTGGAGTCCAGCCGCAGCAGCTCGGCGTCCACCACCTCGGCGGCACGCTTGCGCAGCGCGGTCACCGTCGGGGTCACCTCGGCCGAGCGCTGCGCCGCGAGGTAGCCGCGCACCTCCTCGGCGACGATCGCGGCGGCCCGCTCGGACTCGTTGCCGCCCTGCTGCTCGGAAAGCCTGCGCTGCAGCGTCGTCAGGTCGACCACGGTCACACCGGGCAGCTCGGCCACCTCGGGCGCGGTGTCGCGGGGCAGGCCGAGGTCGCAGAACACCAGCGGACCGCGGTCGCCGGTCTCGACGTGCTCGGTGGTCACCACCGCGCCGACGGCGCCGGTGCAGGTGACGACGAGGTCGGCCCACGAGATCGCCGACCGCAGCCCGTCGAGGCCCACCGCACTGGCGGTCACGCCGTCGGTGCGCAGCGACTCGGCGAGCCGCTCGCCGTTCACGGCGGTCCGGTTGGCGATCACGACCTCGCCGATGCCCGCGCGGCGCAGCTGCGCGGCGGCGAGCCCGCCCATCGATCCGGCGCCGACCAGCAGCGCACGGCGGCCGTCCAGGCCGCCGAGCTCGGTCTCGGCGTCGGCAAGCGCCTCCGACACCACCGAGGCGCCCTCGGAGTCGATGCCGGTCTCGGCGTGCACGCGCTTGCCGACCCGCAGCGCCTGCTGCGCCAGCTCGTGCAGGGTCTTGCCGACCGTGCCCGCCTCGTCGGCCACGCCGTAGGACTGGCGGATCTGGCCGAGGATCTGGGCCTCGCCGACGACCATCGAGTCCAGCCCGGCGGCGACCGAGAACAGGTGCTCGACGGCGGCGCCCGCGTAGAAGACGTACATGTGGTCGGTCAGCTCGGCCACGTCGGAACCGGAGTGGCGGGCCAGCACCGAGGTCACGTCCTCGAGGCCGCCGTGGAACGTCTCGGCGACCGCGTAGACCTCGACCCGGTTGCAGGTCGACACCACGAAGGCTTCGCAGATGTGGTCGCGCTGGAGCAGCTCGTGCAGGACCTTGCCGAGCTCGTCGGCACCGATCGCGACTCGCTCCAGGACCCGCACCGGCGCGCTGTGGTGCGAAAGCCCGACGGTGAGCAGGTTCACGGCCGAACCACCATCCCGTTCATCGGGTCGATCTCGTTGCCCACCGCACGGCCGGAGGGCGCGCCGTCCGGTGCCGCGCCGTCCGGGGACGGGGCACCGATGCCGGCACCGTCGACCGCGGCCGCTTCCTGCTGCCTGCGGGCGACGTGGAAGGAAAGAATCTGCATCTCCACCGCCAGGTCCACCTTGCGCACCTCGACCTCCTCGGGGACCTGGAGGACGACGGGCGCGAAATTCAGGATGCACGCAACGCCTCCGGCGACCAAACGGTCGCAGACCTCCTGCGCCCCCTGCACCGGAGTGGCGATCACGCCTATCGTCACCTCGCGCTCGGAGCACACCTCGACGATGTCGTCGATGTGGCTGACCGGGATGCCTCCGACCGGGACGCCCACCAGATCGGGGTCGAGATCGAAGAGCGCGGAGACCGGGAAACCCCGGCTCGGGAAGCCGCCGTAGTTGGCCAGGGCGTGACCAAGATTACCGATCCCGACCACCGCGACGCTGTGCTTGCGGGTCAGTCCGAGCGTGCGCTCGATCTGGCCGACGAGCACCGAGACCTCGTAGCCGACGCCCCGGGTGCCGTAGGAGCCGATGTAGGACAGGTCCTTGCGGAGCTTGGCCGAGTTGACCCCGGCCGCGGCGGCCAGCTCCTCGCTGGACACCGTGCTGACGCCCTGCTCGCCCAGACCCGACAACGCGCGCAGGTACACCGCGAGCCGCGCCACCGCCGCCTCCGGGATGGCCCGGGCCCGCTCCCGCGCCGCGGGCACCTCGATCGCCGCCTCCGGCGGCCGGTTCGACGACTGGCCGGGCCGCGACGGACCGTCGGCCGCGGCCTGTCCGTCGCCGTCCTGCACGCCCTCTCCGTGGGCCGTCACTGGCTCTCCCTCGCCCTGGTGCTGCGTTCCGCCCGCCGCCCGGTTCCCCGGTGGGCGCGCGTTCGGTCACCCGTGTTCCGGCGCGGTGGAGGCGGAACACGCGCGGCCGTGCCGGAGCCCGGCGATTCGCCCACCGGATTCCGCTGCCGATCCCACGCCGCCCACTCGGCGTAACGGCCACGACCGAGCGCCACCCTTTCGGGTGTCACTCGACTTGCCGTCGCGCGGATCCGGCGACACGACCCCTTACACCGTAGCTACTTGTGAACACATGCACAAAGTCGATGCCGGGGAAGGTAGCCAGACCCACAGCCTGGCGCCCACATCATCGCCGATCGCCCCCCGACGTGCCAAAACGTCTGGTGAGAGGGCTGCGGCGAACGTCACTCGCGCCCCGGGGCATCCGTCGAGGAGCGCCGGGCGGGCCGCCCGGTCCCGCCGTGGCGGCCCGTGACGGCGGCGCGTTCGCCAGTGACGGCGGCGACGCCGCGGCGTGTCGGAGGAGGCGTGTCGCGGGACGGCTGGGCTGATTTCGCGGTGCGCTGACGAGACGACTTCGCGAAGCGGCTCGGCGCAGCAGCAGCGGAGTCCCAGTTGGGCGACCCACGTACCCACGTGGGGAGCGCCTTGGGCGGAGCCCCGGCTCGGGACTGGCCCCTGCACTCAGGCCCGCACCCCCAGGCAGAGAGTGACGTTCGGCTCAGCGCGCGAGCGCGGCGCGGAACCGGTCTTCCTCGACCTTCCAGAAGCCGTGCTCGACGTCGTCGATCAGGATGACCGGCACCCGGTCGCCGTACTCGGCGCGCAGCTCCGGGTCGGTGTCGACGTCCTCGGCGTGCCAGCCGACGCCGAGCTCACCGCAGATCCGCTCCACGTCGGCGACGGCCTGGTGGCAGGCGTGGCAGTCCTCCCGGACCATCACGGTGACGGTGTGAGCGGCGGTGCCGGTCATGTTCGCTGCGCCTCCACGAACTCGGGGTCGCCCCCCATTCTCGCCGCCCGGCCCGGCCGGCGTTCTCCGGGCTCAGCCGCGGAGCACCCGCCGCGCGACCTTGCCGGTCGGGGAATGCGGCAGCGACTCGGCGAACTCGACCACGGCCGGGACCTTGAACTTCGCCACCCTGGCCGCGCAGTGCTCGCGCACGTCCGCCGCCGACAGCCCCGCGCCGTCGGCCTGCACGACCACCGCCTTGACCGCCTCGCCGGTGCCGCCGTCGGGCACGCCGACCACGGCGGCCTCCACCACCCCGTCGAGTTCCAGCAGCACGTGCTCCACCTCGTGCGGGTAGACGTTGAAGCCGTTGACGATGATCAGGTCGCTGGCCCGGTCGACCAGGTGCAGGTCGCCGTCGGCGTCCAGGTAGCCGACATCGCCGGTGCGGAACCAGCCGTCGGCGTCGGGACCGTGCTCGCCGTCGGGCCAGTACCCGCTGAACAGGTTCGGCCCGCGCACCGAGACCCGGCCGGTGTCGCCGTCGTCGTCCTCGGCCAGCGGCATTCCGTCGGAGTCGACCAGCCGCAGCTCCACGCCGGGCAGCGGCCTGCCGACCGAGCCGGGCTTGGCGTGCCCGCCCGCGAGTGTCGTGGTGACCACCGGGCCGGTCTCGGTGAGGCCGTAGCCCTCGAACACGTCGAGTCCGGTCGCCGCGCGCACGGCGGCGGCGACCTCGGGCCCGAGCGGGGCGGCGCCGGAGGTCAGCAGGCGCACCGTGGCCATGCCCTCGCGCAGCCGGTCGGACGGGAGCCCGAGCCACGCCACGTACATCGGCGGGACACCGACGACGGTCGTGACGCGCAGCCGGGCGATCGCGTCGAGCGCCTCCTCGGCGTCGAAGCGCGGCAGCAGCACGGCGGTCGCACCGACCGAGGCGACCTGCAGCAGCCCGGGGCCGAGGCCGTAGACGTGGAACAGCGGCAGCGCGAGCAGCACCCGGTCGGCGGCGTTGACCGGCATCGGGCGCAGCCGGCCGCACTGGCGGGCGTTGGCCAGCAGCGCGCGGTGGGAGAGCATCGCCGCGCGCGGCGGGCCGGAAGTCCCCGAGGTGTAGGACAGCACCGCGAGGTCGTCCCCACCGGTCCGTACGGGCACCGGATCCGGCTTGGCACTGAGTGCCAAATCGGGTGGCGGCAGGATTCGCGCCTCTGCCCCGTCCACGGCGTCCTGGTCGGCGATCAGCACCTCGGCGCCGCTGTCGGCGATGATCCGCGCCAGCTCGGGACCGGGCGAGGGGGTCGGCAGCGGGACCACCACACCGCCCGCGCGCAGCACCGCGAACAGGGCCACGCAGAACGCGGCGCCGGTCGGCAGGCGGATCGCCACCCGGTCGCCGGGCGCGACCCCCGCGGCGAGCAGCCTGCGCGCCTCGCCGTCGACCGCGGCGTCCAGCTCGGACCAGGTCAGTCGGCGCGCGGTCGGACCGTCGACGAGAGCGGGGTGCTGGGGCCCGCGGCGGGCGGCTGCCGCCACCAGGTCCGCGATGTTGCCGTCCTCCAGCCGGCTCGCCGGCTCCCGGCCGGGATCGTCGCCGTTCACGCTCGGGGACGTCTCCGCCGACATGGCGACCTCCTCGCATCCGCGCCGAACTCGTCGGCCGCAGTCTTGCACGAGTGGCCGAAATCACCCAGCAAATCGCCTGGATCGTGCGTAACGAATGGCCCTCGGTGCCAAATTCACCTGCCTCTCGGCCTACCTACTTATGAGTAGCAACCCGTATGCTGCTCCTCCAACCGCCCAACATCGACAGCAAGCCGGCCACACGGCCGCAACCGGCGACGCCTCTCGGTGCTCCACACCGAGACCGGACCGAAACGCCCCCAAGGCAGGAGGTCGGTCGAGAAATGAGCAGCACGGACACGCTCGAACCCCCGGTCACCCAGATCGCGGCCCGGCACGCCACCCGGGTCCGGCCTGCGCGGCGCACCGCGCCCGAGACACCGTCGCCGGAGCCGGCGGAGACCACCGGCCATGTCACGGCGCCCGGGGCGGTCGCGGCACCCGCCGCGACCGCGCGAACCCCGGTGCCCAGCGCGGTCGAGCCCAGACCGGCCGCCGGGACGGCAGCGGCGGCCGGCACGCTGCCCCGGACCGCGACACCAGGTCAGGTGCCAGGTACACCGACCGAGGCGAACGGGACAGGAGCGGAAGCCGCGCCCGGGACGTTTGCCGATCCCGAGGGGCCCGGCGAGAACTGGGCCTACGTCGACGCCGCGCAGAAAGGCGACAGCGACGCGTTCGGCAAGCTCTACGACCAGTACTCCCAGGTCGTCTACCGCTACGTGCTGTTCAGGGTCAGCGACCACTGCCTGGCCGAGGACATCACCAGCGAGACCTTCCTGCGCGCGCTGCGCCGGATCGCCTCGGTCAGCTACCAGGGCCGGGACGTCGCGGCCTGGTTCATCACCATCGCCAAGAACCTGATCTTCGACCACATCAAGTCCGGCCGGAACCGCCTGGAGGTGCCCACCGCAGACCTGGCCGAGACTCCGTCGCAACGCAGGCCGTACCAGGTCGGGCCGGAGCACCACGTGCTCAGCGAGGTGACCAACCGCGAGCTGCTGCGCAGCGTCTGCCGTCTCAACACCGACCAGCGCGAATGCATCCGGCTGCGGTTCTTCCAGGGCCTGTCGGTCACCGAGACGGCGGCCCGGATGAACCGCAACGAGGGTGCGATCAAGGCGCTCCAGCACCGCGCGATCCGGCGCCTCGCCCAGCTCCTGCCCGACGACGTGCGCTGAGCGGCGGGCGAGTTACCACAGCCACGGCAACCCGGTTGAACACAGGCTTTAAGCTAGGGCCCTGCTGTTCGGGCCTGCCGAGCCCGGATCCCAGCCCTGGGCTACCAGGACGACACGAACACCGGAGGAACCCCGGGAGGCGCGGCGGTGCCGACACGTCAGGGCTCAGCCGATGGCGCGAGCCACGACGGCGAGCAGGATCTTCACGTTCCCGATCCGATGGACAGCGCCAAGGTCGCCGGTCGTGCGTCTGCCGAGGCCGCCGTCGCCGCGGCCGGGCTGCCGGACGGCTCGCTGGCCGCGCCGCCGGACCTCACCGCGGCGGCGTTCTTCGACGTCGACAACACGATGATGATGGGCGCCTCGCTGTTCCACTTCGCCAGGGGGATGGCCGCCCGCAAGTTCCTGACCGCCTCCGACCTGGCCGGGTTCGCCTGGCAGCAGCTCAAGTTCCGCATCGGCGGCCGGGAGAACCCGCAGGACGTCAAGGCCAGCAGGGAGCACGCGCTGTCGTTCGTGCGCGGTCGTGCGGTGCAGGAGCTGGTCGAGCTCAGCGAGGAGATCTACGACGAGCTGATGGCCGACCGGATCTGGGCGGGCACCCGGGCGCTGGCGCAGATGCACCTCGACGCCGGGCAGCGGGTGTGGCTGGTCACCGCGACGCCGGTGCAGCTCGCGCAGATCATCGCCCGCAGGCTCGGGCTCACCGGCGCGCTGGGCACGGTCGCCGAGAGCGAGGACGGCGTGTTCACCGGCCGGCTCGTCGGGGAGATGCTGCACGGCAGGGCGAAGGCGCACGCGGTGCGTGCGCTGGCGGCGAGCGAGGGCCTGGACCTGCGGCGCTGCACGGCCTATTCGGACTCCTCCAACGACGTCCCGATGCTGTCGGCGGTCGGCACCGCGGTCGCGGTCAACCCCGACCAGCGGTTGCGGGACATCGCGCGCACCCGGGGGTGGGAGATCCGCGACTTCCGCACCGGCCGCAAGGCGGCCAAGATCGGGCTCAACTCGATCGCCGGGGCCAGCGCGGTCGCCGGGGCGATCGCGGCCGGGCTCGCCTACCGGCGCCGCGACCGCTCCTGACACCTGCCGCGTCGGCGGCGTGCCGCCCGGAGCCGGCCCGCTCAGGTGGCTCAGCAGCCGCGCGGCAAGCCGCGGGCTGAACAGGGTGTCGTCCGCCGTCGCCTCCCGCATCGATGTCCACAGTGGACAGATGGGCGAGGTGGGGCATCTGCAGAGGGCAGCCGAACGGGAGCACCGAACTTCGGCGCGTTCGCTGAATCATGTAGCGGCGGGCAGTCCGGGCCGCGAACGTCCTCGCCTACCTGCCATCGCAGTGACAGGTGCAATCCCGCCCGAGGTCCCGCGGTCACAGGTAGTCGCGCCAGAACGGGACCGTGGCCCGCGGCCGCCAGTCGTCTCCGCGCGGAGGTGGCGGGACCTCGAACTCCCGGCGCACGTAGTCGGCGAGGTCGGTGCCGTAGTAGATGCAGTCCGCGCCGTACAGGGACAGGACGGGATGGCCGTAGAAGCCGCGCCCCGCCGGCAAGTAGCGGTGGGCGTAAACGGGCACGATGGCCGGCGCCCGCGCCACGTGCACCTTCGCCACCTCGACCGCTTCCTCCGGCGTGTCCGGACGCGGCCCCCAGCTCTGCCGCCAGTGCCCGTGCCGGACGTCGAACAGCAGGAGGTCGGCGGCTCTGCCGATCTGCGCGCGTAGTTGCCCGGGGTCGCCGTTCCGCCAGTCAGGCCAGGAGCCGGGCCGCTCCCGCCCCGGCCCGCCCACCGGCAGCCCCACCGCGAGGAAGGCGCGGTGGTCGGTGGCGAACTCGAAGCCGTGGCGGGCCTCGACTCGGTCGATCTCGGCGTCGGTCAACCCCGGCTCGATCTCGCAGCGGCCGAGCTCGGCGAGCCGGCGCGCCGCCTCCTCGCCGATGCGGGTGCCTTCGTCGTCGGTCACCCGGCCAGATTGCCAGCCGTCGCAAGGGCCCGTCAGCCGTCCCGGCTCGGCCTGGCCAGCGTGCAGACCAGCTCGCCGTCCTCCTCCACCGCCACGATCGTGTCGCCCGGTTCGACGTCGCCCTTGAGCAGCAGGTGCGAGATGCGGTTGTCCAGCTCCGCCTGGATGGTGCGGCGCAGCGGGCGGGCGCCGAACTCCGGGTGGTGGCCCCGGTCGACCAGCCACCGCTTCGCACCGTCGGTGACCTCCAGGTCGACCTCCTGCGCGCGGAGCAGCCGCCTGCTGCGGTCCAGCAGCAGGGCGACGATGCCCGTCAGGTGCTCCCGGGCGAGCCCGTGGAAGATGATGATCTCGTCGACCCGGTTCAGGAACTCGGGCTGGAAGCGGCTGTGCAGGTCCTGCATCAGCTCGTCCCGGATGGTCTCCACCGAACCGCGGTGGGCCAGGATGCGCTTCGCGCCGATGTTGCTGGTCATGATCACCACGGTGTTGCGGAAGTCGACGGTGCGGCCCTGCGCGTCGGTCAGCCGCCCGTCGTCGAGGACCTGGAGCAGCGCGTTGAAGACGTCCTGGTGCGCCTTCTCGACCTCGTCGAACAGCAGCACGCTGTAGGGCTGGCGCCGCACCCTCTCGGTGAGCTGCCCGGCCTCCTCGTGACCGACGTAGCCCGGCGGGGCTCCGACGAGCCGTGACACCGCGTGGCGCTCCTGGAACTCGCTCATGTCGAAGCGCACCAACCGGTCCTCGTCGCCGAAGAGCAGCCCCGCCAGCGCCTTCGCCAGCTCGGTCTTGCCGACGCCGGTGGGGCCGAGGAACAGGAAGGACCCGACCGGGCGATCCGGATCACCCATCCCGGCAAGGCTGCGCCGCACCGCCTCTGCGACCGCGGTGACCGCCTCCTCCTGCCCGACGACCCGTTCGTGCAGGGCCTCCTCGAGCTTCAGCAGCCGCTCCTTCTCGCTCTCGGTGAGCTGGGCGACCGGGATGCCGGTCCGCCGCGACAGCACCTCGGCGATGTCGTGGCCGGTGACGTCGCAGACGCCCTCCCGGCGCTCGGAGATCCCGGCCAGCTCGCCCTCGACGACCTCGATGTCGTGCTTGAGCCGGGCCGCGCGTTCATAGCGCTCGCCGCTGACCGCCTGGTCCTTCTCCCTGCGCAGCTTGGCGAGGCGGTCCTGGCGCTCCCGGACGCCGGTGCTGCGGCGCATCGAGCGCAACCGCACGCGAGCACCGGTCTGGTCGACCAGGTCGATGGCCTTGTCCGGCAGGAAGCGGTCGCTGACGTAGCGGTCGGAGAGCACCGCGGCCGCGGTCAGCGCCTCGTCGGTGAAGCGGACCCCGTGGTGCGCCTCGTAGGAGTCGCGCAGGCCCTCCAGGATCTGGACGGTCTCCTCGACCGACGGCTCCGGGATCATGACCGGCTGGAAGCGCCGCTCCAGCGCCCCGTCGGACTCCACGTACCTGCGGTACTCGTCGACCGTGGTCGCGCCGACGACGTGCAGCTCGCCCCTGGCCAGCGCGGGCTTGAGGATGTTGCCCGCGTCCATGCCGCCCTCGCCGCCCCCGGCTCCGACGACGCCGTGCAGCTCGTCGATGAACAGGACCACCCGGCCCTCGGCCTCGCGGACCTCGTCGATGACCTTCTTCAGCCGCTCCTCGAACTCGCCCCGGTACTTCGAACCGGCCACCAGGCCGGTGAGGTCGAGCGCGACCACCCGCTTTCCCGCCAGCGTCTCAGGGACGTCCCCGGCCACGATGCGCTGCGCGATGCCCTCGACGATGGCGGTCTTGCCGACACCCGGCTCACCGATGAGCACCGGGTTGTTCTTGGAGCGGCGAGAGAGGATCTCGATGGTCTGCTCGATCTCCTCACCCCGGCCGACGACGATGTCGAGCCGCCCGGACCGCGCCTGCTCGGTCAGGTCGCGGCCGTGGTCGTCGAGCGTCGGAGTGTCGCTCGGCCCGGCTGTCGCCGGGATGCCCTCCGCGCTCGCGGCGCCGTCCACGCGGTCGCGCAGCTTTTCGGTGTTGATCTCCTGGGCGCGCAGCAGCTTGACGGCGGCGGCGTCCGGGTCGTCGAGCAGCGCTCCGAGGATGTGCTCGGGACCGATGTAGGACACGCCCGCCGCGCGCGAGCGCACGTGCGCCCGGATCAGGGCGCGTTTGGCCGAGGGCGTGAGCCCCGGGCTGGCCGAGGGCTGGCTGCTGGCACCCGGCAGGATCTCGGCGATGCGGTCGGCCAGGTGGTCCGGTTCGGCTCCGGCCCGGATGAGCAGGCCGCGCGCCGGCTCGATCTGGGTGGCCGCCCACAGCAGGTGCTCGGTGTCGAGGTCGGAGCTGCCGTCCTGCTTGGCCCGCTCGGCGGCCGCGGAGATCAGCTGGGTGCCCGCCTCGGTGAGCAGCCTGCCGATCGGCACCCGCTGCACGGCGGGCGGCGAGGCCGTCGGCGCGATGCCGAGGAACCGGTTGAGCAGCTCGGCGAACGGGTCGTGGGAACTGAAGGAGGAGGGAACGCTCATCCTGCACCATCCCGAGCCTGAGTAGGTCCGGTGAGAGGACCGGAGGCGGAAAGCCCGGCCCCGTCCCCCGAACTCGGCCGCGCACGGTCCGGCGGTCTGCCGCCACCGTGCGCTCGCAGGTCGCGGACGGCAAGTGGATGCCGTCGCGGCGGATGAGAGGCACGGTTCGGATCGCCGTTGCGGTGCCGGGGCCTGCCGCAGCAGGTCCCGGACACGGCGTGCGGCACGGTTCGCACGGCCCCCTTCCCCACAGGCCGACCGTGCCGAACAGCACAAATAGACCAAGGGATCACCGCGGCGGCAACTCAGGCGGTGCGGCGCCGATCGCCTTACAATCCGCGCCCGCGACGGCATCCGCGGCAACGCGACGCCGACAGCGGCAACCGCGTCGCGGCCGGCCCGGGATCAGCCCAGGAAGACGTTCCGGCGCTGCGAGAGCAGCCGGTAGAGGGTCTGCTGGATGGTCTCGCGCACCTGGTCGGACAGGCCGAACACCAGCATCGGGTCGTCCGCCGCGCCGTCCGGGTAACCGCCGGTCTCGATCGGCTCGCCGAACTCGATGTACCACTTCGACGGCAGCGGGACCGCCCCGAGCGGCCCGAGGTGCGGGAAGAACGGCGTCACCGGGAAGTACGGCAGCCCGAGCAGCCTGGCCAGCGGCCTGATGTCGGCGAGCTTCGGGTAGATCTCCTCGGCACCCACGATCGAGCAAGGCACGATCGGCGCGCCGGTGCGCAGCGCCGCCGACACGAAACCGCCGCGGCCGAAGCGCTGGAGCTTGTAGCGGTCGCGGAACGGCTTGCCGATGCCCTTGAAGCCCTCCGGCCACACCCCGACCAGCTCGCCGCCGCTGAGCAGCCGCTCGGCGTCGGGGTTGCACGCCAGCGTGTGCCCGGCCTTCCTGGCCATCGCGCCGACGACCGGCAGCCGGAACACCAGGTCGGCGCCGAGCATCCGCAGGTGGCGGCCCGCAGGGTGGTGGTCGCGCAGCGCCAGCGTGGTCATCATCGCGTCCCACGGCAGCGTCCCGGAGTGGTTGGCCACGACCAGCGCGCCGGAGTCGTCGGGAACGTTGTGCAGGCCCGTCGCCTCGACCCGGAACCACTTCTCGTAGAACGGCCGCAGCGGGGGCATGAAGACCTGGTCGGTCAGCTCCTCGTCGAAGCCGAACTCGTCGACCTTGTAGTCGCCGAGCAGCCTGCGCCGGGTGAACGCCAGCGCGTCGGCCAGCACGTCCTCCCAGTCGGCGCCGCCTCCTGCCGTACCGGAGCCCGCGCCGGGGACACCAGCGGAACCGGCCCGCCCTGGTCCGCCCTCCGGCGGTCGGCCATCGACGAGGTCCGGCGCGACGTCGCCCGCCTGCTCGTCGGGTGCCGCGTCCGCAGGGGCCTCGGCCCGCGCGGACGAGCCCTTCGACCGGTCCGAGCCGGCGCGCCCGCCGCCGGCCGGCGCGCGTCGTGCCGCGGCGCCGGACGCGGACCTCCGCTCCGACGCGCGCAGCGGGATCACCCGTGCTTCCGCCATCGCCCCTCCCTCGGGCAGTACTCGCCTCAACGCAGTCGCGCGATCACGTCGCCGATCCCGCGCTCGACCGACCGCACCCGCTCCGGAGCGATCACCGGCCGCAGGTCGCGCCCGCGCACGAAGTCGTCGAACGCCTGCTGGGTCGTCCACCGCGGGGTGAACGCGAACCGCTCGCGCAACCGCGTCGTGTCCACGACGCGGCCGAAGTTCAGATACCGCAACTGCTCGGGGGAGAAGTCCACCAAACGGGTGCTGCGGAAGAAGCGGCTCACCGGCGACAGCGCCATGCTGGGCACCGGCATCGCGATCCGCCCGGCCCGCCGGATCGCCTGCGAGAGCATCAGCACCCCGTCGCCCGCGACGTTGAAGGCCCCTGGGGAATCCTCCATCGTCGCCTGCTCCAGCACGGCCAGCGCGTCCTCGGAGTGCAGCAGTTGCAGCCGCGCGTCGAACCCGAACACGGTCGGCACGACCGGCAGCTCGAAGTAGCGGGTCAGCACCGCGTCGATGCGCGGGCCGATCAGGTTGGTGAAGCGCAGCGTGGTGATGCCGACGTCCGGGCGCCTGCGGCCGAAGCCGCGGACGTAGCCCTCGATCTCGACGGCGTCCTTGGCGTAGCCGGAGGTCGGCAGGTCCTTCGGCTCCATGTCCTCGGTGAACACCGCGGGGTCGCGCGGGCTCGACCCGTACACGGCGCTGGTCGAGCGGACCACGACCTTGCGCACCAGCGGCGACTTCTGGCAGGCCGCCAGCAGCTGCATGGTGCCGATGACGTTCATTTCCTTCATCGTGGCCCGCCCGCCGGGACTCGGATGCGAGTTCACCGAGGCGTGCACGACGGTGTCGACCTTGGCGGTCGCGATCACCTTGGCGATCAGCGGGTTGCGGATGTCGGCGCGCACGAACTCCGTGCGGCCCATCCGGCGGAGCAGCTCGCGGCCGGGCTGGGTGGTGTCGACGCCCAGGACGCGCTCCACGGCCGGATTGGCGGCAAGGCGCGCGGCGAGGTGTCCGCCCAGGAACCGGCTGACCCCCGTGACCAGGACGACGTTGGGCACCTCGCGCCTCCCCGCTCCGCGTCTACGAGGAGCTGCCCGGGCCGACGAGCTCGCCTCCCGGCAGCTCACACACTGCGGCAGTCCTACGACCTGCCGATGCTACCGCCGCAATCCTCCACCAAACGGGTCGGCGAGGTAACGGCGCCGGGTCCACATCGCCACCATCAGGTTTCGCCCGCGACGGCGGGGTCACCCGTTAGGACAGCTCCCGGGCCTGGCCGAACGGGCGGCCCAGAAAAAACCACCGCCGCCGGCCCAGTACGGCCGACGGCGGTTGAGGCAGGTGGCGCAGGCTCACTTGCCCAACTTGCGACGCTGGACGCGGGTCCTGCGGAGAAGCTTGCGGTGCTTCTTCTTGGACATGCGCTTGCGGCGCTTCTTGATGACCGAGCCCATGCGGAATCCTTAGCTGTCGTCGGCGGATCTGATGTCATCACGTGCCGGCGCGGCACCGCGGGAGCAATGGCACCAGGCACGACCGACTGGCCACTTTACCCGCCCACGGGTGAGGGCCCGACGACGCGGGGTACGTCGGCCCATCGGCGCGGGGTGCTCGGCCACTCGCGGTCGCGCGATCAACCCGCGTTGTAGTAGGCGTGCTCCAGGTAGGCGTGCACGTCCTTCTCCGCGACGCGGAAGGAGCGCCCGACACGGGCGGCGGGCAGTTCGCCTGCGTGCACCAGGCGGTACACGGTCATCTTCGACACTCGCATCAGCTTCGCCACCTCGGCGACGGTGAGGAACCGCACCTCGCCGATGCCGGGAGGGGACTGCTGGCTGGGTTCGGAGTTCGCGGACATGCTTCACCGATCCTCCGCACGCGTCGCGTCACCGGCTTCCCCTCCGGCGAGAACTCACGCGCGTGCTCCATCGAGAGTAGCGGGACTGCTGTGCTGCATGCGACGTATCGAACCGCGGACACCGGCTGCTGCCTGGTGCTTCGGCCGGTGGCGCGCATCACCGATGCTCCGCCGTCCGGGCCGCTCGCGCACGGCGAGCCCTTGTCGCGCCGGGGCCGCAGGTGGATTCAGGCCCGGCCGACCGCTCGGGCGGGGCCTGCGCGAGTGCGCTCCAGCCGCTCCGGCCGGGCCGCTGAGGATCAGCCGCTACTCCGGGCCTTCGGGCTCACCTCGCCCGCGAGGTGAGCCCGAAGACAGGCGCTCAGTCCTCGCGGTGGGCGCGGCCCAGCTCCACCGAGCGCTCCTTGGCCGCCTCGATCGCGTCGATCAGCGCAGCCCGGACGCCGTGCTTCTCCAGCTCCCGGATGCCGGCGATGGTGGTGCCCGCCGGGGACGTGACCGCCTCCCGCAGCATCACCGGGTGCCCCTCGTCGGAGCGCAGCATCGCCGCCGCGCCGACCGCGGACTGCACGATCAGGTCGGCGGCCACCGCGCGCGGGATGCCGAGCAGGATCCCGGCGTCGATCATGGCCTCGACCAGGTAGAAGAAGTACGCCGGGCCCGATCCGGAGAGCGCGGTGACCGCGTCCTGCTGGCTCTCGGGCACCCGCACGACCTTGCCGACGCTGCCCAGCAGCTCCTCGACCAGCCGCAGGTGCTCGTCCTCGGCGTGCTCGCCGCCGGAGATCGCGCTCATCGCCTCGCCGACGAGCATCGGCGTGTTCGGCATGACCCGCACGACCCGGGTGCCCTCGGGCAGCCTGCGTTCGAACAGCGCGGTCGGCAGGCCCGCGCACAGCGACACCACCAGCTTGCCCGGCGGCAGGTCGGCGGCCATCTCGTCCAGCAGGGGCTCGATGTCCTGCGGCTTGACCGCGACCACGATGACGTCCGCCCGGCGCACCGCTCCGGCCACGTCGACGTGCTCGACGCCGTACTTCGCGGTCAGCTCCTGCGCCCGCACCGGGTAGCGCTCGGTGAACAGCAGGTCCTCCGGGGACCTCCCGGCGTGCAGCAGCCCCGACATCAGGGACTCACCGATCTTGCCCGCTCCGAGTACCGCGATGGTCGTCATGCCCAGCAGCCTGCCAGAACACGCTGGGTGCACCCTCCGGCCCCTCCCGGACGTTGACAACGATCGTTAGTGTGTCTGCCACCACAAGCCACCCCGCCGCCACACCTGATCGAAGGAGCGGATGACCTCGATGTTCAGCACGATGCAGGATGGCACCCTCACGACCGCCCGGATACTCGCCCAGGGCAGCGGACCGCACGGGACGGCCGAGGTCGTGACCTGGACCGGCGACGGTGCGCGGCGATCGGCCTACGCCGAGGTGGGGCGGAGGGTCGCGCGGCTGGCCGGCGCGCTGCGCGCGCTCGGCGTGACCGGCGACCAGCGGGTCGGCACGTTCATGTGGAACAACACGGAGCACCTGGAGGCCTACTTCGCGGTGCCGTCGATGGGCGCGGTGCTGCACACGCTGAACATCCGGCTCTTCCCCGAGCAGATCGTCTACGTCGCCGACCACGCCGAGGACCGGGTGGTCATCGTCGACTCGACGCTGCTGCCGCTGTTCGCCAAGATCCTCCCCCAGCTCGGCACCGTCCGGCACGTCGTCGTGGCAGGCGGCGGATCGTTGGAGGCTCCCGAGGGCGTCGAGGTGCACGACTACGAGGAGCTGCTGGCGGCGCAGCCGGACGAGTTCGACTGGCCGGAGCTGGACGAGCGCTCGGCGGCGGCGATGTGCTACACGTCCGGCACCACCGGCAACCCGAAGGGCGTGGTGTACTCGCACCGCTCCATCTACCTGCACTCGATGCAGGTGTGCATGACCGACGGGATGGCGCTGTCGCAGGCCGACCGCGCGCTGGCGGTGGTGCCGATGTTCCACGCGATGTCGTGGGGCCTGCCCTACGCCGCGTTCCTGGTCGGGGCGTCGCTGATCATGCCGGACCGCTTCCTCCAGCCGGAGCCGCTGACCCACGTGATCGCCGCGGAGCGGCCGACGTTCGCCGCGGCGGTTCCGACGATCTGGCAAGGGGTGCTGCAACACCTCGAACAGGACCCGCAGGACATGTCGTCGCTGCGCGAGGTCGTCGTCGGCGGCTCGGCCTGCCCGCCGTCGCTGATGCGGGCCTTCCACGACCGCTACGGAATCCCGGTGCTGCACGCCTGGGGAATGACCGAGACCTCGCCGCTGGGCAGCGTCGCCCGGCCCCCGGCGGGGGCGACCGGTGACGAGCTGTGGGCCTACCGCTCCAGCCAGGGGCGCATCCCCGCCGGGGTGGAGGCGCGGCTGGTCGGCGACGACGGCTCGGTGCTGCCGTGGGACGGCGCCAGCGTCGGCGAGCTCCAGGTGCGCGGGCCGTGGATCGCCGGGGCCTACCACCAGGAGGACGACCCCGAGAAGTTCCACGACGGCTGGCTGCGCACCGGAGATGTCGGGCACATCTCCCACGACGGGTTCCTGCGCCTGACCGACCGCGCGAAGGACGTCATCAAGTCCGGTGGCGAGTGGATCTCGTCGGTGGAGCTGGAGAACCACGTGATGTCGCACCCGGCGGTCGCCGAGGCCGTGGTCATCGGCGTGCCGGACGAGAAGTGGGACGAACGGCCGCTGGTCGCCGTGGTGCTCCGGGACGGCCAGCGGGCCACCGCCGAGGAGCTCAGCGAGTTCCTGGCGGGCAGGGTGGCCAAGTGGCAGCTGCCGGAGCACTGGACCTTCGTCGCCGAGACCCCGAAGACCAGCGTCGGCAAGTTCGACAAGAAGCGCCTGCGCCAGCAGCACTCGCAGGGCGAGCTCGACGTGCAGACGCTCGGCTGAGGCACACCGGCCACCTGTTGCCGGTCGCGGACGGCGGGCTGTTGCCCGCCGCCCGCGCGGCGCAACGCTTCTGCCCGCGTGGCCTCAGGCGCTGATCGCGAGCTGGCGGGCCTGGCAGACGACGCGGCCGGTCGAGTCGACGACCGTGGTGTCCTCGTCGAACCAGCGGCCGTGCACGGACCTGCAGTCGACGACCAGGCGCAGCCAGCCGTTGGCCGGCCGGGCCCGCAGCAGGGCCGTCAGCTGCACCGTGGGCGACCAGCCGAAGCGGCCCATGTTGAACGTCACCGGCATCGTCAGGTCACCCGCGACCAGGCTGAACAGCACGTCGGGCTGCGCCCCGCGCGGTTTCGCCCACAGCCGCAGCCTCGGCGGCTGGTCCACGTCGCCGTCCAGGAACCCGGCGCTCGCGCGGTCGAGGCGGACGTCGCAGGTGCGGGCGAGGTTGTAGAACTTCACCGCGTCGGAGGTGGACAGGTCCAGTGCCTCCGCGGGTGGGTTCACGGGCATGTCCGGGACGTCGGACCACGCCGGTTCCTCGACCGGGACCTGGCCGAGGGTGACGGTCGTGTCGACGCAGACCTGCCCCCGCTGCTCCAGCGTGGTGCGGCGGACCGTGACGGTGCGGCCGGTCTTCAGCGTCTCGCTGCGGACCAGGACCGGCCCGGTCTTCGGCGCGCGGAGGAACTGCGCGCTGACGGCGAGCGGGCTCAGGTCGGTGCCCTCGGTGGCCGCCCTGGCGATCATCGCCAGCAGGTAGCCGCCGTGCGGGCGGTCTCCGACTGACCAGTCCGGGTGCAGATCGGCGACGAAACTGCCGTCCCCCAGAGAACGAACAGCGGTGGCCGCGGTGAAGAGGTCGGGCAGGTCGGTCACGCTCGACCCACCGGGTAACCACGCTCGTCGGCGAGCAAAGCGCGGAGTCGATTCATGTTAGCGATTCTACGGACCCTGCTCGTTCTTGATCACTTCGCGGTCACGGGATCGGTTTCGCGCAGGTAGCCCCCGGTCGGCGCCCCTCAGGAGCTCACCGGTTCCAGGTGCAGCCGGGCGAACAGCAGAGCCTCGGCCAGCAGGGCCGCGCGCTGCTTGGCGCTGCGGGCCTTGCGGGTGTTGATCTCCAGCACCACCGAGCCGTCGAAGCCGTCGGCGGCCAGCGCCTCGCACACCTCGGCGCACGGCTGCGTGCCCTGCCCGGGGAGCAGGTGCTCGTCGCGCGGCGCGCCGGTGCCGTCGGCGAGGTGCACGTGGGCCAGGCGGTCCTTCATCCGCTTCAGCAGCTCGATGGCATCGACGTGCGCTGCGGCGGCGTGCGAGAGGTCGAGCGTGTAGCTGTTGTAGCCGACGTCGGTCGGGTCCGGCGACGGCTTGAACGCCGACAGGCCCGACGCCTTGCCGCCGCGCAGCCGCTTCCACGTGTTGGGCGGGCGCACCGGGAACATGTTCTCCACCGCGACCCGGATGCCGCTGGCCTCCTCCAGCTCCGCCACCAGGTCGCTGAAGCGCTCGGCGTAGCGGCGCTGCCAGCGGAACGGCGGGTGCACCACCACGGTCGACGCGCCCAGGTCGCTGGCGGCCACCACCGAGCGCCGCAGCCGCTCCTCCGGCTCCGGCGACCACACCCGCTGCGTGATCAGCAGGCAGGGCGCGTGCACCGCGAGGATGGGCACGCCGTGGCGGTCGGCCAACCGGTGCAGCGCGGCGACGTCCTGGCTGACGGCGTCGGCCCAGACCATCACCTCGACACCGTCGAAACCCAGGTCCGCGGCCATCTCGAAGGCGGCCCGGGCAGGCTGGGGCCACACCGACGCGCTCGAGAGCCCGACCGGTATGTGCGTCTCGTGCGTTTCGTCTGTGCGTTCGGGGACTCGTTCCGATGTCATGTCCTGCCCAGCATGCCCGAGGTCCGGTGTCGTTCCCCAGCCGGTGGCGCGGTCAGTGCGAAAGCAGCAGCAGAGCCGCCGGCGAGACCGTGCACACCAGGCCGACCACGACCGCCAGCAGAATGCTGTTCAGATCGTCTCCGCGCAAGAACTTCTTGGCGATGAACACAAGGCAGCCGGTGACGACCAGCGCCGCCGCGAGCGCCGCGGGCGCGAGCTGCAGCCACAGCCAGTTGAAGGCGAACCAGACGCCGATGCCGCTGACGACGCCGACGCCGCCCTGCAGCACCAGGGTGCCCCACTCCTTGGTCGGCGACCGCTCCTCGTCGTCCTCGGCGTCCTCCTCGTCGGACAGGTAGTCGTCGGAGTCGAGCCCGGCGGGCGCCTCGGGGTCGTAGTCGTCGTAGTCGCGGGCGCGTTCGCGGTCCCTCGGCTCGGCGTAGTCCTGCCCGTAGTCGTAGTCCTGGTCGTCCTGGTACTCCTGCGGGTCTCCGTAGGAGTCGAAGTCGTACGGGTCGTCGTCGCGGTCGGCGTCCGCCTGCTGGGGGTAGGCCATCATCGCCGTGCCTTCTGGCTCGGCGGCCTGCGGCGGGTACGCCATCATGGCGGTGCCCTCCGGCTCGGCGGCCTGCGGCGGGTACGGCATCATGGCCGTGCCGCCTGCGTCGTTGCGGGCCTCGGCCTCGACGCGCGGCAACTGCTCGGTGGCGCCCTCCACCTCCTGCGGCGGCCCCGGCTTGGGCCGCGGCTGCGGGGAGGGGCGACGCGGCAGCGCGGGCTGCTGGATCGTCGCCTCCGGGTCAGCGCCCGGCCCGTCGGCCGGACCCGCGGCCGGCGGCGGCGGAGCGGGCATGGGCGGCGCGGGCTTGTCCCCCGCGCCCGACGCGAAGCGCTGCGCCCAGAAGCTGCCTCCGCCGCTCTTCGGCGGCGGCTCCGGAGCGTCCTGCTTCGGCAGGGGAGGCGCTTCCTGCACCGGCTCCTGCGCAGGCGGAGCGGGCGGCGCGGGAGGTTGCTGCTGCACGGGTGCCGGCTCCTGCGGAGGAGCCGGGGGCGCGGGCGGCGGGACCTGCGTGGCTCCCGCGGTCGGCGGCGGGACCTGGGTGGCTCCCGCGGTCGGCGGCGCCTCCTGCTGCGGCTGGGCCTGCTTGCCCGACCGCTGCGGGCGGTGGCTGGTGCGCTGCGGCGGCTCGGCTTCCGGATCGACGGCGCGGAGCTGGCCGCTGTCCGACATCACCCGTTCGATGATCGCCTGCGGAGCCGTCTCACTGGGATCTTCGGCACGCCTGCGGCGTCGCCGGGTGCTGCGCTGGGAGCCGCCGCCGTACTCGGCGAGCAGCTCCGCGACGGTGCGCTGGCTGGGGTCGTTGGCCCCGCTGTCCCGACTCATCGATTCCACCGTGCCCCGTGCTGAGCCTTCCGTCCAGTTACTCGCTGCGCGTCCTGCTGGGGCCCCGACTGCCCGGACCCGATCGCGGCCCGGGCCTGGATGGCAGTGTGGCCGTTGCCGTTGGTGTGGTCCAGTCGACGCAGGATCACTCCTTCCCGCAACGCCCACGGGCAGATGTCGAGTTCCCGGAGTGACAGCGCCCGCATCGCGGCCTCGGCGACCAGCCCGCCGCTGACCAGCTGGTGAGCGCGGGCGCCGCTGACCCCGTCCAGGGTCGCGAGGTCGGCCGACGACATCCGGGTGATGAAGGACAGGAGCTGGCGCAGGCCGGTGTCGGTCAGCCTGCGCGGCACCCGCGGGCCCGCCGAGGACGGTGCGGCGCCGGTCAGCCGGGCCAGTGACCGGAACGTCTTGGAGCTGGCCACCACCCGGTCGGGCCTGCCGAGCTTGCGGAACCGCTTGGCGGTGCCCGCCAGCTCGTCTTCCAGCCATTCCCGCAGGTCCTCGACCTCCTGCCGGCTCGGCGGGTCGTGCAGCACGGTGCGCGCGAGACGCCCCGCGCCCAGCGGCAACGACACCGCCAGGTCGGGTTGTTCGTCGATGCCCATCGCCATCTCCAGGGAGCCGCCGCCGATGTCGAGCAGCAGCAGGTTGCCGGCCGACCAGCCGTACCAGCGGCGGGCGGCGAGGAAGGTGAAGCGGGCCTCCTCCTCACCGGGCAGCACCTCGAGGTCGACACCGGTCTGGTCCCGGACCATCTCCAGCACCTCGGTGGCGTTGTCGGCGTCGCGGATCGCGGAGGTGGCGAAGGCCATCAGCTCCTCGCACCCGGCCGCGACGGCGGCGTCCTGGGCCCGCGCGACGGTGCGGACGAGCTCGTCGGCGTCCTCGGGACCGAGGTGGCCGTCCTCGCCGATCCGCTCGGCCAGGCGCAGCACGGTCTTGTCCGATGTCATGGGCGTCGGGTGGGCACCACGGTGCGCGTCCACCACGAGCAGGTGGACGGTGTTGGATCCGACGTCGAGCACCCCTAGGCGCATGAGCGACAACGTTACCGGCTGCGACCGCGCGACTGGGCCAGGTGGGGCCCATGACGGATGCTTGTCACAGTCCGTACCTGCTCGTCTGCACCAGGAACACCACTGTTCACCCGGTCGGCGGCAACGCTGCGCGGAAGACGACATGGCGTGGCACGACAGCCCGGCAGACCGGCGGGCGGACCGGCGCCAACGCCCATTCGGGTGTGGCCGACACGCCGACACTCCGTACCAAACCACCCGATCGGCGTAGCGCCACAGGCCCGACGGAAGCAACAAAACAGGCGAAGCGGGCAACCAGGACGAAGGTGATGGCCCCGGAGGGCGCAACGGCCGAGGCGCGGTCGCGGCTCACGCGGACGCGACTGGTCCGCCCGAGGTGGACGCCCCGACCCGAGCGGGGCGGCACGTGGGTCAGACGCCGCGCGGAGCGCCCTCCGGGAGCCGGCCCCCGAACCGGCTTCGTCCCGGGGGCCGCCGCCGGGGCGCGGAGTCCGGGCGCGGCCGTCCGGACATGAGGCGGGACCGGCCCCAGCGCCCTGGAAACCGGTCCCGTGCCCCTGGTCCACGAGCGCGCCCGCTACACCTCGAACTTGTAGCCGAGCCCGCGCACCGTCACCAGGTAGCGGGGTTCGGCGGGGTCGGGTTCGAGCTTCGAGCGCAGCCGCTTGACGTGCACGTCGAGCGTCTTGGTGTCGCCGACGTAGTCCGCGCCCCAGACCCGGTCGATGAGCTGCCCGCGGGTCAGCACCCGGCCCACGTTGCGCAGCAGGTACTCCAGCAGGTCGAACTCCTTGAGCGGGAGGCTGACCTCCTCGCCGGAGACCGTCACCACGTGGCGCTCCACGTCCATGCGCACCGGCCCTGCCTCCAGGACCTGCGGCAGCATGTCCTCGGCCTCACCGCCGCGGCGCAGCACCGC
Source organism: Saccharopolyspora erythraea (assembly GCF_018141105.1). Classification (NCBI taxonomy): domain Bacteria; kingdom Bacillati; phylum Actinomycetota; class Actinomycetes; order Pseudonocardiales; family Pseudonocardiaceae; genus Saccharopolyspora; species Saccharopolyspora erythraea. The sequence goes on from NZ_CP054839.1 coordinate 7,809,544, forward strand.
GCGCACCCGCGCGATCAGCTCGCGGGCCGAGTAGGGCTTGGTGACGTAGTCGTCGGCGCCGAGCTCCAGCCCGACCACCTTGTCGATCTCGCTGTCCCGCGCGGTCACCATGATCACCGGCACCGCCGAACGCTGCCGGAGCTGCTTGCAGACGTCGGTCCCGCTCATTCCCGGCAGCATCAGGTCGAGCAGGACGATGTCCGCGCCGTTGCGGTCGAACTCCTCCAACGCCTCTTGACCGGTCGTCGCGACCGCCGCCGTGAAGCCCTCCTTTCGAAGCAGGAAGGCAAGTGGGTCGGCGAAGGACTCCTCGTCCTCCACGATCAGCACCCTGGTCACCGGACTCCTCCCGTTTCGACGGTTTCGACCCCGTCCGCACTCTCGGTCTTCGACCGCACGGGCGCCCGTTCCGGCTCGGGCTTGCCGCCCTCCTCACCGATGGCGTGCCTGGGCACCCGCAGCGTGAAGGTGGAGCCGGTACCGAGCCTGCTCCACAGCTTCACCTCACCGCCGTGGTTGGCGGCGACGTGTTTGACGATGGCCAGCCCGAGGCCGGTACCACCGGTGGCCCGCGACCGCGCCGGGTCGACGCGGAAGAACCGCTCGAACACCCGCTCCTGGTGCTCCGGCGCGATGCCGATGCCGCGGTCGGTGACGGCGATCTCGACGAAGTCGCCGGAGAGCCTGCGGCTGATCGAGACCGGGCTGCCCGGCGGCGAGTAGGACACGGCGTTGTCGACGAGGTTGCTCAGCGCGGTGACCAGCAGCGTGCGGTCGCCGTCGAGCAGCAGAGCGGACGGCTCGTCCACCGCGATCTCTATCCCGGCCGACTCGGCGCCGATGCGGCAACGGCCCAGCGCCTCTTCGACCAGGGCGTCCACCTCGAGGGTGGTGAGCTCGGGCAGCCGCTCGGCGCCCTGCAGCCGCGACAGCGCGATCAGCTCGGAGACCAGCGTGCCCAGCCGGGTCGACTCGTGCAGGATCTTGGTGGAGAAGCGGCGGACCTCGTCCGGGTCGTCGGCCGCGTCGAGCACCGCCTCGGCCAGCAGCGCGAGCGCGCCGACCGGCGTCTTGAGCTCGTGGCTGACGTTGGCGACGAAGTCGCGGCGGGTCGCCTCCAGCCGCACCGCGTCGGACTCGTCACCGGCGTCGATGACGGCGAAGCCGTCGCCGAGGGGGCGGGCGTCGCCGAGGACCGCGGCGGGGCCGCGGCCGCGCAGGACGCGGCCGAGCGGGGAGAGGTCCACCGCGGTGGGTTCGCCGGTGGCGATTGCCTGCTCGGCGGCCTTCCTGGCGCGCGGGTCGGCCTGGTTGTCGCGGATGAGCCCCAGCTCGTCGGCGCGGGGGTTGTGCAGCACCACGTCGCCGAACCTGTTGACCACGACGACCCCGTTGTTGGTCGTGTGCACCAGTCGCTGGAGGAGTTCGGCGACGGTGGGGCCCTTCGGCTGCTTTCGCTCATAACGCCGAGTCGCCCTCGCGGCCAGATAGCCACTCGCCGCGCCCACGAGCAGCACGGCGATGATCAGGGCGGTATAGCCCAATGCGGTCACGCAAGCATCGTAAGCAGGCCGAGGCGGGCGGAGGCCAGTCCACATGGGCGTTCCGTGATACCCATGACACGAATCGGCCAGTTTCTTCACCCCCATTTCACCCTGGGGTCGGGGTCGGTTCACGTCCGTCACGACGAGCGGTTCCGCCGCGTTGGACGCAGAGACACGAACACCACTCGCATCATTCGTCCCGGTGTCACTTGATCCGGGTCGCGCTCTCACAGCGAAGCGCAGTGGACCGGGCGGGGCGCCTGCGCACGGCACCCCGCCCGGCGCGGTCAGCGGCCCTGGTTGGCGACCGCCGCGGCGGCGCTCGCCGCGGCCTCGGGGTCGAGGTAGGTGCCGCCCGGGTTGGTGGGCCTGAGGTCGTCGTCGAGGTCGTAACGCAGCGGGATGCCGGTGGGGATGTTCAGCCCCGCGATGTCGGCGTCGGAGATGCCGTCCAGGTGCTTGACCAGCGCGCGCAGCGAGTTGCCGTGCGCGGCGACCAGCACGGTGCGGCCGGCGCGCAGGTCCGGCGCGATCGCCTCCTCCCAGTACGGCAGCAGCCGGGCGACGACGTCCTTCAGGCACTCGGTGCGCGGCGCGTCGATGCCGGCGTAGCGCGCGTCGCCGTCCTGGCTGAACTCGCTGCCGGGCTCGATCTCCGGCGGCGGCGTGTCGTAGGAGCGGCGCCAGAGCATGAACTGCTCCTCGCCGTACTCCTCCAGGGTCTGCTTCTTGTTCTTGCCCTGCAGCGCGCCGTAGTGGCGCTCGTTGAGGCGCCAGTCGCGGCGGACCGGGATCCAGTGCCGGTCGGCGACGTCGAGGGCGATGTTGGCGGTCGAGATGGCGCGGCGCAGCAGCGAGGTGTGCAGCACCTCGGGCAGCACTCCGCTCTCGCGGAGCAGCTCACCGCCGCGTCCGGCCTCGGCCTGCCCCTTCTCCGAGAGGGGCACGTCCACCCAGCCGGTGAACAGGTTCTCGGCGTTCCATGTGCTCTCACCGTGCCGCAGCAGCACCAGAGTCCCAGCAGTCATGGGCCCAGGCTATAACCAGCGGATACGGCTCCGGGCGACCCGTGACCACGCCCACCGGGGCCGGACGCCCCGGTGGGCGCGGGCGTCACTCGAGCGCCGCGTCGAGGGTGATCGTGGTGCCGGCCAGCGCGGCCGAGACCGGGCAGATGTCCTTGGCCTTGCGCGCGGCCTCGTCGAAGGCCGCGGCATCGGAGCTGGGGACCCTGGCGCGTACGGTCAGGGCGATACCGGTGATCGCGAAGCCGTCCCCGCGGGGGCCGAACGACACCTCGGCGCTGGTGCTGATCGACTCCGGCGGCGTGCCCGCCGCGGTGAGCAGCCCGGAGAGCTGCATCGAGTAGCACGACGAGTGCGCGGCGGCGATGAGCTCCTCGGGGCTGGTCCTGCCCTCGGGCGCCTCGGCCCGGGACGCCCAGGTGACCGGGAAGGTCCCGGCCGCGGAGGAGTCCAGCGCGACGTTGCCGGAACCGGACTTGAGGTCTCCGGTCCACTGGGTGGTGGCGTTTCGCTCGGTCATCTTCACGCTCCTCGGCGGGTTCGCTCATCGGTGGACGCGCGGGCCCGCACGGACCCTCCGGCCACGGTCCCGCAGCGCGCGGCAGGCCGCAGCTTTGGTTGTGGCCGTCACGGGACGGTTATCCGATCACCGCACCTCCGTAACTCGAAAGTGGTGCAGCTCACTCACTTTCGCAAACCGACAGCCTCTCGATTCCGGTGCGTTACTTTCAGAGACCAACTTCACCCTAATGGAGTAAAGCGACGGCCTTGTGACCAGTGCGCGACTCTGCGAAGTTGTCATCGCTCTCATTGATCGGCTCCCACGCACTCCCCGATTCGATGAGAGCAAAGAGCGCGGTTCGCTTTCCCCCAATCTGGACCGCGCCCCGCCGGGCCGCGGGTGCCCCCCGCCCATCGGCCCGACAGGCGGGACCCCTACGCGGGGCGGTTCGAGCTCGCGACTCCCCCTCTCTCCCGAACCGCCCCGCGCGTCCCACCCCCGGACGCCATCTCCGCTCACCGAGGACCCCTCGGCCCGACGCCGCGCGTCAGAGTTCCGAGCGCCTCAAGAGCCGCCTGCGCCGCAGCAGCAGCCATCCCCCGCCCCCGGCGGCCGGGACCGCGAGCACCACCGCGAACGGCAGGACGGCGCCGAGCGCCGTGAGCGCGAACGCTCCGACGGCCGTGAGCGCGTTCCACCCGCCTGCCAGCCCGGACAGGAAACCCGTGTCGTCGTCATCGCCCGCGACCGACGGCGGCGCCGAGATCCGGACGTCGAGGGTGGCCAGATCGACCTGCCCGGACAGCGCGGCGTCGCGCCGCAGCAGGGCGTCGAGCTCGGACTCGCGGCTGCTCAGCTCGCTCTCGATCCGCACGATGTCGGCCACGCTGGTGGCCCGTTCCATGAGCGCGCGCAGGCGCTGCACGCTCGCGCGCTGGGACTCGATCCGGCTCCTGGTGTCGACGATCTGGTCGGTGACGTCCTCGGCGCGCTGGCTCCGCGTCGTGACCTCGCCCAGACCGGCGATCTCGTCGAGCAGCCGGTCGAGGCGTTCCGACGGCACCCTGAGCACCAGGTCGGTGCCACCGCGGTAGCTGTCCTCCTGGGCCAGGTGGCCTCCGGCGGCTTCGGCCAACCCGCGCACGCGGGCGGCCGCGCCCGTCACGTCGGCGGCTTCCAAGCCCAGATCGGCGGTCCGGACGACCTGCCGCTCCGGCACCGCCGGATTCTGCTGCTGTTCGGCGTGCAGCCCCTTCGAGTCGGACTCGGCCGCCCGGTCCGGAGCGATCGCCGGTTGCCCTGCCTGCGAAGACACGTCCTGTCCGGCCGAACACCCGGCCGCCAGCACCCCCACCAGCAACGCGACGGCCGGTCGCCGTAATCGCCACGTGCCCCTGCGTTCGCGCATTCCACTCTCCTCGGTCTGCGTCCGCGTCGCGGACAACCGGAGGACGAGCGGAGGTGATCACGGCGTTGCAGGGAGCCCCGCCGCCTGTGGGCGCTTCGCCGCGCGTCGCGGGCGCTCAGCCCGACATCGGCCGGTCGCGCTCGATCAGCTGCTGGAACGGGCGCAGGTTGGCCAGCGACTCGCCGCGGGAGGTGCGCCAGTCCCACTCCCGCCGGATCGCGGTGGCGAAGCCGATCTCCAGCAGCGTGTTGAAGTCGCCGTCGGCGGCCTCCAGCACTTGGCCGAGGATGCGGTCCAGCTCGTCGGCGGTCACCGCGTGCAGGCCGATGCGCCCGACGAGGTAGATGTCGCCGGAGGAGTCGATCGTGTAGTGCACCCCGTAGAGCCGGGCGTTGCGGCGCAGCAGGTAGCGGTAGACGTCCTCGTGGGCCTCGTCCGGCTGCCTGCACACGAACGCCTCGACCACCAGCGCGTGCTCGGCGACCAGCAGCCAGCAGTTCGTCTGCAGCTTCTTGGTGCCGGGCAGCGTGACGAAGAAGCGCCCGTCGTCGCGGTGCTGGTACTCCAGCCCGATCTCGTCCAGGGTTGAGCTGATGACCTCGTCGAGGCTCACGCGGTGACCTCCCGGATCCGCAGTCGTGCGTCGAATGTCGTCCTGGCCCGCGCGTAGGTGTCCAGCAGCGACTCGGTGGTGCTCTCCCAGGAGAACCCCGCCGCGTGGCCGACGGTCCCCGCCGCGAGCCGGGCACGGCGTCCCGGGCTCAGCACCACCGACGCCAGCGCGTCGGCCCAGCGCTGCGTCTCGTGCCCGTCCACCAGCAGACCCGAGACGCCGTCGGCGACGGCGACCGGCAGGCCGCCGACCGCCGCCGCGACCACCGGGGTACCGCACGCCTGCGCTTCCAATGCCACCAGGCCGAAGGACTCGCTGTAGCTGGGGACGGCGACGACGTCGCACGCCCGGTACACCGACGCCAGCGCGTCGCCGCGCTGCGGCGGCAGGAACCGGACGACGTCGGCGATGCCGAGCGACTGCGCCAGCTCGTGCAGGGCGCGCGGGCGCTCCAGACCGCTGCCCGACGGGCCGCCGACGACCAGCACCACCAGCCGCTCCCGCAGCCCGGGGTGCCTTCCGAGCAGCGCCGCGGTGGCCTTGAGGAGCACGTCGGGCGCCTTCAGCGGCTGGATGCGGCCCACGAAGCCGAGCACGACCGCATCCGCCGGTAATCCGAACTCCGCCCGCGCGGCCGACCGGTCGCCGGGGGTGAACCGCTCCAGGTCGACACCGGGCGGGATGGTCGCGACCGCGTCGGGGTCGGCGTCGTAGCGCTCGATCAGGTCGGCGGCCTCGAACTCGGTGTTGGCCACGAGCCGGTCGGCGCCGGCCACGACCTGCTCCTCGCCCATCACGCGCACCATCGGCTCCGGCGTGTCGCCTTCGGCGAGGGCGGCGTTCTTGACCTTGGCCAGCGTGTGCGCGGTGTGCACCAGCGGCACGCCCCAGCGCTGCCGGGCCAGCCAGCCGACCTGCCCGGACAGCCAGTAGTGCGAGTGCACGACGTCGTAGTAGCCGGGGTCGTGGCGCGCCTCGACCCGCAGCGCGCCTGCGGCGAAGGCGCAGATCTGCGACGGAAGGTCGTTCTTGTCCAGGCCCTCGAAGGGGCCCGCCAGCAGGCTGCGCACCGTCACGCCCGGCGCGAGCTGCGCGACCGGCGGGATGTCGGAGGAGGTGGCGCGGGTGAAGATCTCGACCTCGGTGCCCAGCTCGGCCAGCTTCGCCGAGGTCCTGGCGATGTAGACGTTCATCCCTCCCGCGTCGCCGGTGCCCGGCTGCTCGAGCGGCGAGGTGTGCAGCGAGAGCACCGCGGCCCGGCGCGGCCAGGTGCGCGAAAGATCAGTGGTGGCGGTCATCTGCTGTCCATCGAGGCCTTTCGCCGGCGGCCCGAGCCTTTCGAGCGCCCTCCACCCCGACATTTTCGACCGCGGAAACATTCCCGTAGCGTCCGGCCGAACCGGGGCCCGCGACGACGCTACCGCTCCGGCGGTGCCATAACCCCTGTTCCGGCGCCGCCGGGTGGCGCTGTTCACATTCGGCGGCTGGACGCGCGGTGTTCGGCTCCCGGTTACCGGACGGCGCCGCGCCGGCCACGGCCTCCAGGACCGCCGACAGCTCGGTGACCAGCGTGTTCCGCACACCGAAGCGGCCGGCCATCGCTCGCCCCACCCAGGTCGGCCCCTTGACCAGGGAGAACACCACCTTCGAACGCGAGACCCCGGGAACGACGAACGGCCTGCCCATCCGGAGGTTCCGGACGAACAGGCCGTTCGGCGGTCGTTCAGCGCGTCACAGCGCGGACTTCTGCTTCCACTGGTCCCAGCTCAGCAGCCAGTCGAACACGTCGTAGTGCGGCGGCATGCCCGCGTTGGAGCCGGTCACCACCACCGGGTCGCCGAGCAGCGCGCTGTCGAAGTAGGACTTCGCGTCGGCCTCGCTGAGGTTGACGCAGCCGTGCGAGTTGTTCACCTTGCCCAGCGCGGCCCGGTTCTCCTCGTTCTCGTGGATGAACTCGCCGTGGTTGGAGATCCGAAGGGCCCACTTCTTCTCCACGTCGGTGTAGCCGTAGCGCGGGTTGTTCATGATCTCGACGGGCTTCTTCTCCATCACGACGTAGGTGCCGTTCGGCGTGTTCAGGTTCGGGTCCGCCGACTTGCCGTAGCTCGCCGGGTAGCTGGCGACCTGCTTGCCGTCGCGCTCGACGACCATCATGTGGGTGTTGACGTCGGCCTTGACGATCTGCGCGCGGCCGATGGTGAACTCCGTACTCAGGTCGGCCACGCCGTGGCGGCCCTTGCCGTAGTTCACGCCGTAGAGCTTGGCCTCGACCGACACCTTGGTGTGCGCGGGCCAGAACTCCTTGGGCCGCCAGTCGACCTGGGTGTCCGACAACCACGCCCACGAGCCCTCGACCGGCACCGAGGTGCGCACCGACAGCGCCCGCTGCGCGGCGGCCTTGTCCTGCACCGGCTCGGCGAACTTGATGCTGATCGGCATCCCGATGCCGACCTCGGCGTGGTCGGTGGGGTTGATCGTGGCGCGCACGGTCTTGGCCGGCTTCAGCGTCGTGAACTCGCCCTCGACCGGCACCGTCCGGCCGTCGGAGCCGGTGGCCTTGCCCGACCAGGTGTAGGTCTTGCCGAAGCCCAGCGCCTCGGTCGCCTTCCAGCTCCGGCCGTCCTGGGCCAGCTCGCCCGCGACCTGCTTGCCGTCGGAGTTGGTCAGGGTGACCTCGTCGAGCCTGCCGCCCTCGACACCCGCCTTGATCGGCGCGGCCGGGTTGACGTCGACCGCACCGGCACCCGGCTCGATCGAGACCTTGGCGACCGGAGCCGCCTGCGCCGCGTTCCCGCTGCCGCCGGGCGCGCTCGATCCGCATCCCGACACCAGCAGCAACGCCGCCAGCATGCCCGCCACCGCGGTCCACAGCGCCCGCGACCGCGAGCGCCCAACCCTGCTCAGCACCTTGACCTTCTTTCCAATCGATCTCTGACCCTGTGTGTAAGACGTATGACGCCCCGAAAAGATGTCTGGACACCACAGTGTCTCGTGTCACATCGATCGGGTGAGCGCGCGCCCCCTCCGCGGGGTTGGGGGAAGATCGGGGCGTGAGCACGACACCTGACACCCGTTGGGCCGTGGTGACCGGTGCCAGTTCGGGCATCGGCGCGGCCACCGCCCGCAAGCTCGCCGCCGAGGGTTTCCGCGTGGTGCTGGGAGCCCGCCGGGTCGAGCGGATCAACGAACTGGCCTCCGAGATCGACGGCGTCGCCGTCGCGCTGGACATCACCGACCCGGCCTCGGTCGAGGCCTTCGTCGAGCAGGTCGGGACCTGCCACGTGCTGGTCAACAACGCCGGTGGCGCCAAGGGCCTGGCCAAGGTCGCCGACGCCGACGAGGACGACTGGCGCTGGATGTGGGAGACCAACGTGCTGGGCACCCTGCGCGTCACCAAGGCGCTGCTGCCCAAGCTGGTGGCCTCCGGCGACGGGCACGTGGTGACCGTGACCTCGATCGCCGCCACCGAGATCTACGACAACGGCTCCGGCTACACCGCCGCCAAGCACGCGCAGGGCGCGCTGCACCGCACGCTGCGCGGCGAGCACCTCGGCGAGCCGGTGCGGTTCACCGAGATCGCGCCGGGGATGGTGGAGACGGAGTTCTCCGAGGTCCGCTTCGGCGGCGACGCCGAGCGCGCGGCGGCGGTCTACCAGGGCCTCACCCCGCTCACGGCCGACGACGTGGCCGACGTCATCGCGTTCGCGGTGACCCGTCCCTCGCACGTGAACCTCGACTTCATCGAGATGAAGCCGCGCGCCCAGGCTTCCGCCACCCGCGCGCACCGGCAGTCGTAACGGCGTGAGGCGGCCTTGGCGCGCCGCGGGAGGCAGCGCGCGAGGTCGACCGCGGACGGTCTGACACGCGACGGCGCGACGCCGCGCAGCGGCGTTGAGGCGCGCAGAGCGCGACGGCGGGTGGCCTGGGCGGTGGGCTAGCTAGCGGCGGAGCAGCCCCGGACGGACCAGCACCGCCACTTTCCCTCCGGCCTGTGGCCGGACACCCTTCGGGTCATCTGACGCTGCGCGTCAGACCTCCAGCTTCTCGCTCTCGGTGTAGAGCTCGACGTCGAGTTCGGCGAGGACGTCGGCGATGGGGCTCGCGAAGCCGATCTCGCCGTCGCCGCTGCCCGCGATGTGCAGGCCGACGACGTAGCCGGTGGAGTCGATCAGCGCCGCCCCGGCGTCGCCCGCGCCGGCGAAGCGGGCCGCCGTGGTGGTGATGCGCATCTGCTCGCGCAGGATGCGGACGCCGAGCGCGTCGCCGTGGTCCACGCGCAGCGTGGTGTCGATGGAGGTGACGATCCCCGAGGTCAGGCCGGTCGCGTAACCGCTCTTGCGCACCACCTCGCCCGGGTAGGCCCCGCGCTGCCCGCCGACCGGGCCGATGCCGTCGATCGCCCCGCAGTGGTGGACGCCTGCCCCGAGGGTGACCGCCGCCGCGTCCACCCGGCCGGACAGCGCCGCCCGCGCCAGGTCGGCGTAGACCTCGTCGAGGTCGGGGTCGATCATCCGGTCGCCGACCGACCACGCGTCGTCCAGGCACGCCACGTCGAAGGTGGTCAGGCCCATCGTCACCGAAGCAGGGCCGTTGCCGGTGACCAGCAGGCCCAGCGTGCCGATCCGCCGGTACTCGCCGGTGGCGGGCACGAAGGGGGGTGCGAGCTGCACCGAGCGGTGCGGCGCGATGCCGCCACCCGCCCGGACGCCGCCGATCCGGTCGGTGCGCCGCTGCATGGGCGGCGCGGGCTGGTCGACACCCGCGTGCAGGTGGTGCAGCACCGGCGTCTCCTCGATGACGTCGGTGGGGATGCCGAGGATGTCGGCCGGCACCTGGAGCTCTGACGCCAGCTGGTCGGCGGGCAGCTTGTTCGCCACCGACACCACGATGACCTGCTGACCGGTGCTTCGCCCGGACGTGCGCTTCTCGCCGATGTCGACGGCGGTGACGCCCGGAAGATCCAGCAACTGGTCTTCCACCGCACGCTTGATCGGCCGGATGACCGCGCGGTCACGAAGTTCCCTGATGCTCAGCATGGTGGCCCCTCCACCTACCATTAACACACAGGGTGATTAATTAGTCACGAAGAGTCACTCTTACGGCCGGTGCGCCACGCCTGCTACAGGGCACAGTCCACCAGAACGGGTTCCGGCGCCAAGGACACGCCGAACTGCGCCAGCACCCCGTCCCGGACTTCACGCGCAAGGCTGAGCAGGTCGGCCGTGGTGGCCTCGCCGCGGTTGGTCAGCGCCAGGGTGTGCTTGGTCGAGAGCCGGGCCCGCCCGCCGGGACCCGGGTGGCCCTTGCCGAAGCCGGCGCGCTCGATCAGCCACGCCGCCGACAGCTTGGTCCGCCCGTCCGACGCCGGGTACTGCGGAACGCGCTGGTCGGGGCCGACCTTCGCGACGATCCGCGACAGCACCGCGGGCAGGTCGGCGGCTTCCACGATCGGGTTGGTGAAGAAGGAGCCCGCGCTCCAGGTGTCGTGGTCGGCGGGGTCGAGCACCATGCCCTTGCCGCGGCGCAGCGCCAGCACCGCTTCCCTCGCCTCGGCGACGGCGACGCTCGCACCCGGCTCCACGTCCAGCGTGCGCGCGAGTTCGGCGTAGCGCACGGGTGCCGAGCGCCCGCCGTCGCGCAGCAGGAAACGCACCCGCAGCACCACGGCCCGGTCGCTGTGCTTGAGCACGCTGCCCCGGTAGACCAGGCCGAGGTCCTCGGCGCGCACGGTCCGCACGTTGCCGGTGCGCCGGTCGAGCAGGTCGACCGAGAGCAGCAGCTCGGACACCTCGACGCCGTAGGCCCCGACGTTCTGCACGGGGGTCGCGCCGGTGAGCCCGGGGATGCCGGACAGGCACTCCAGGCCGCCGAGGCCCTGCCGCACGGTCTCGGCCACCACCGCGTCCCAGTCCTCGCCCGCCTCGGCCGTGAGCTGCACCAGCCCGTCGCCGACGCTGTCGAAGCGCAGGCCCTTGGTGGCGATCCTCACCACGTGGCCGTCGAAGCCGTCGTCGGCCACGACGAGGTTCGAGCCGCCGCCGAGCACCAGCAACCTGCTGCCCGCCGCGTCGGCCTCGCGCACGGCGTCGGCGAGGGTCTCGGCGTCCTCGGCCACCACGAAACCGGCCGCGGGGCCGCCGAGCCGGAGCGTGGTGTGCGCGGCGAGCGCGGAGCCGCCGCTCGGGGAGGCGCCGTCGCGGGTTCCTTCGGCACCGGACATGGAGGGCATCACGGTTGCCAAAGGTAACCTCCGCTGCATGGCACGCCGCATCGAGCACCGGAGCACCTCCGAATGGCCCGCATCTCGGGTGTATGAGGCGCTGGTCGACGTCGACTACCTCAAGCACCGGCTCAACGAGATCGGTGGCACCAAGACCGAGTTGGTCGAACACGTCGTCACCGGTGACGACGTGCGGTTCCAGATCCGCCAGGGGGTGCGTGCGGAGTCGCTGCCGCCGATCGCGCGGACCGTGGTGGGCGGCGACCTCATGATCGACCGCAGCGAGTCGTGGCGGTGTGCCGAGGAGGGCCACTACACCGGGGAGATCGCCGCCGAGATCGCCGGTGCGCCGTGCTCGATCACCGGCTCGATGTGGCTGCGCGACCTCGCCGAACCGGCCGATGACGCGGTCAGCGAGTTCGTGGTGGACGGCTCCGTCCGGGTCAACGTGCCGTTCGTCGGCGGCAAGCTGGAGGAGTTCGTCTGCGACCAGATCCAGCAGCTGCTGGCCTCCGAGGAGCGCTTCACCAGCGATTGGCTCGCCCGGCACAGCTGATGTCGACGCCTCGGAAGAAGGCGCCGCGACTGGCCGCCGGGAGGGCGCGCGCGCTGGGGGTGCCGACGCGGGGCACGACCAACCCGAACCGGCTGCGCCGCATCGACCGCTGGATGGCGGGCACACCGTGGGTCGCGCGCACGCTGCGCGAGGCCGCCGACCCGCTGGTGGTCGACCTCGGTTTCGGCTCGTCCCCGGTGACGACCGTCGAGCTGGCTTCGCGGCTGCGGCCGCTGCGCGCCGACACCCGCGTGTTCGGCCTGGAGATCGACCCCGAGCGGGTGGCGGCGGGCAAGCTGGTCGCCGACCCGCCCGCGCTGGAGTTCCGCCGCGGCGGGTTCGAGCTGGCCGGGCTGGCCGCCGGAGTCGCGGGCTCGGACGGCCCGGCTCTGGTCCGCGCGCTGAACGTGCTGCGCCAGTACACCGAGCAGGAGGCGTGGAAGGCGTGGGACGAACTGCGCTCGCGGCTGGCGCCGGGCGGGCTGCTGGTCGAGGGCACGTGCGACGAGATCGGCCGCCGCTGCTGCTGGGTGACGCTGGACCGCAGCGGACCGCTGACGTTCACGCTGGCGTGCCTGCCGTCGGACCTCGAACGGCCGTCGGACCTGGCCGAACGGCTGCCCAAGACGCTGATCCACCGCAACGTGCCCGGTGAGCGCGTGCACGCCCTGCTCTCCGAGCTGGACGTGTGCTGGGCGAAGGCCGCACCGCACGCGCCGTTCGGCCCCCGCGCCAGGTGGGCGGAGGCGGTCGCCATGCTGGCCGGGATCGGCTGGCCGGTGCTGGACCGGCGCCGCCGCTGGCGCCTCGGCGAGCTGACCGTCCCGTGGTCGGCCGTCGCCCCCTGACCTCCGCGCGCGGGAGTCCGTTCCCGTCGACGGCTCCGGAACTCCGGGTGCGGGCCCTAGAATCCGCAACCATGAGCGCCTCCTTCCGCGACGCACTCGAAGAGCAGGCATCCGCGTTCCGCACCGCGGCCGTCGACGCCGGGCCGGACGCGCCCGTGCCGACCTGCCCCGGCTGGGACGTCACCCGGCTGGTGCGTCACCTCGCCCGCGTCTACGCGATGGTCAACCTGGCTCTGGAACTCGGCCCGTCGGACGAGCGGCCGGCGCCGCAAAGCGTTCCCGAGGACTTCGACGCGGCCTTCGACTTCTGGAACCAGCAGCTCGTCGAGTTCACCACCGCGCTGTCCACAGCGGACCCGGACCGTCCGGTGTGGTCCTTCTTTCCCGGCGGCACATCGTCGTCGTGGACCCGGCGGATGGCGCACGAGACCGCGATCCACCGGCTCGACGCCGAACACGCCTGCGGCGAGCACGTGCGCGAGCTGCTGTTCGACCCCGAGTTCGCCGCCGACGGAATCGACGAGATGCTGTCGCTGCTGCTGCCGCTCGCCGACTGGTCCACAAGGGAGCACAGCGGGCGCGTCCTCTACCACGCCGCCGACGCGGGCCGGGCGTGGCTGGTCACCTACCGGCCGGGCGCGGCGCCCGAGATCGGCTCGCCGCACGACTCCGCGCTCGACGCGACCGAGGTGGACGCCACCGTCGCGGGCACCGCCGACGCCGTCTACCGCAAGGTGTGGGGCCGCCCGAGCAACGCGTCGGTGAGCGGCGACGCCGTGCTGGCGCACGTCGCGGCGGGCCGCTGAGCCCGGCCGCGCCCCTTCCGGACGAGAGTCACCGCGCGTGACCGGGCGCCTCCCACGGCACCACGTCCGGCCTGCGAGAATGACCAACCGTGACCACGCCTGAACGCCGTTTCGTCCTCAGCCTCGGCTGCCCCGACCGCACCGGGATCGTCGCCCGCATCGCGGGTTTCCTCGCCGACTGGGGCGGTTGGATCGTCGAGGCCGGTTACCACACCGATCCGGACACCGGCTGGTTCTTCACCAGGCAGGAGGTGCGCGCCGACTCCGTCCCGTTCGGCCTGGAGGAGCTGCGCACCCGCTTCGCGGCGGTGGCGGCCGAACTCGGCGACCGCACCGAATGGCGGGTGTCGGACACCGCCGAGCGCCGCCGCGTGGTCATCCTGGTCTCCCGGGAAGGCCATTGCCTGCACGACCTGCTGGGCCGCGTCGGTTCCGGCGAGCTGGACGTCGACCTGCGCGCGGTGATCGGCAACCACGCGGACCTCGGCCCGATCACCGAGGCGCACGGCATCCCGTTCCACCACGTGCCCTTCCCGAAGGACCCCGAGGCCAAGGCGGACGCTTTCGCGCAGGTGCGGGAGCTGGTCGACACCCACGAGCCGGACGCGGTGGTGCTGGCCCGGTTCATGCAGGTCCTGCCCGCGGAGCTGTGCGAGGCGTGGGCCGGCCGGGCGCTGAACATCCACCACAGCTTCCTGCCGTCGTTCGCGGGCGCCCGCCCGTACCACCAGGCATACGAGCGCGGGGTGAAGCTGATCGGCGCGACCTGCCACTACGTGACGGCCGAACTGGACGCGGGCCCGATCGTCGAGCAGGACGTGATCCGCGTCGACCACACCGACTCCGTGGCCGACATGGTCCGAAAAGGACGCGACATCGAGAAGCTGGTGCTGGCCCGCGGTTTGCGCTCCCACCTCGAGGACCGCGTGCTGATGCACGGCAAGCGCACGGTCGTCTTCTGACCGGGCGCCCGGCCCTCCAGGCGAGGTGTCGAGCGAGGACTGACCGGTGCGCGGCTGCGTCCGTCAGCCGGTCCCGGCCATCGACGCGAGGCGGCGGGCCAGGCGGGCGGCGGCCTCCCGCAGCTCCGGAGGCTCCAGGATCTCCGCTTCGAAGCCCAGCCGGGCCACGTGCACGGCGATCCAGTCCAGGTCCTCACCGCCGGCGACGAGCACGCACCACCCGTCGCGGTCGTCCTCGACGCGCCCCACCTGGGGCGGTACCAGCTCCCGCACCTGCTCGGGCCGGGCGCGCAGCCGCACCCGGGCGATGTACCGGTACGGCGCCTCGGCCACGGACCGCTGCACGTAGGCGACCGGGTCCGGATGCTCAGCGGGCCGGAAGCGCCAGGTGGTCGCCTCCACCTCGCGCATCCGGTCCAGCCGGAAGGTGCGCCAGTCGTCGCGGTCGACGTCGCGGGCCATCAGGTACCAGCGCCTGCCGGTGGTGACCATCCGCACAGGCTCGGTCGTGCGTTCGCGCTCCGCGCCGTCGCGGCCGGTGTACCGGAACCGCACCCGCACGGCGTCGCGGCAGGCCCGCGCGAGCGTGACCAGCAGCTCCGCGTCGATCTCGACCCCGGGGCCGACGAGGGTCTCGGTGGCGCCGTGCACCGCCCGCACCTCGGCGCGCAGCCGGGGCGGCATCACCTGGTCGAGCTTCGCGAGCGCCCGCAGCGCCGCCTCGCCGGCACCCGCGACCGTTCCACCCGCCGCCAGCCGCAGGGAGACCGCCGTCGCGGTCGCCTCCTCGTCGTCGAGGAGCAACGGCGGCAGCCGGGTGCCCGCGCCAAGCTGGTAGCCGCCGCCGACGCCCGCCGTCGCGTGCACCGGGTAGCCGAGCGCACGCAGCCGCTCGACGTCGCGGCGCACCGATCGGTCGGTGACGTCCAGCTCGGCGGCGAGTTCGGCGGCGGTCCAGGACGGCCGCCGTTGCAGCAGCGCCAGCAACCGCAGCACCCGCTCGGTCGTCGCCTCCACGGTCACGCGGTCATCGTCGCACAGATCGCGGAACGATCCTGTCCGCTGTTCGCGAGAGGCTGAGCGCATGACCGACCTGACCTGGAACGCCCTGCTCCGAGAGCAGCTCACCTGGCACTGGACCAACCAGCTGCGCGAACGCCTCGACGGGCTCACCGACGACGAGTACTTCTGGGAGCCGGTACCCGGCTGCTGGAGCGTGCGCCCCCGCGGTACCAGCACCGCACCGGTGCAGGGCGGGTCCGGCGCGATGACCATCGACTTCGCGATGCCGGAGCCCGACCCCACGCCGTTCACCACGATCGCCTGGCGGCTCGGGCACGTGATCGTCGGCGTGCTCGCGATGCGCAACGCCTCGCACTTCGGTCGCGCGGCCACCGACTACTGGTCGTTCGAGTACGCCACGACCGCGGCCGAGGCGCTGGACCAGCTCGACGCGGAGTACGCGACGTGGCTCGCCGGGGTCGAGTCCCTCGGGGAAAGCGGTCTCGCCCTTCCGTGCGGGGAGGCGGAGGGAGCGCACGCCGAGCGCCCCATGGCGACGCTGGTGCTGCACATCCACCGGGAGGTGCTGCATCATCTGGCCGAGGTGTGCCTGCTCCGCGACCTGCACCTGCACACCCACCAGCGGACCCGGCGGGAGGCGAGCTGAGATGGCCCGCGACGTCCAGATCACCTTCGACTGCGCCGACCCCGCCGGGCTGTCCGCGTTCTGGGCCGAGGCGCTCGGCTACCGGATGCAGGACCCGCCCGAGGGCTTCGAGTCGTGGGAGCAGGCGTTGGAGGCGATGGGCGTGCCGCCCGAGAACCGCAACGACGCCTCCGCGGTGCTCGATCCCGATGGCGCCGGGCCGCGGCTGTTCTTCCAGCGGGTGCCGGAGGGCAAGCAGGCCAAGAACCGCGTGCACCTCGATGTACGAGCGGCCCCCGGCCTCGAGGGTGACGCGCGTATGAAGGCCCTGGAGGCCGCGGCGGAGCGGCTCGTCTCCCACGGCGCCACCCGGCTCCGGCGCCACGAGCCCGCGCCCCCGCTCGACGGCGGTCACATCGTGATGGCCGACCCCGAGGGCAACGAGTTCTGCCTCGACTGATCAGCGGTGCGGCCCGGAACTCCGTGGGTCGGTACTCCGGCCGCGCCCGACCGTCAGCGGCCGAGGCCCTCGATGACCTCCGCGCCGGGCAGTCCGGCCAGCACCTCGCCCGCGGTGAGGATCTTGCTGCGCCGCAGCCCGCTGCCGACCACGGCGGCGGGCACCTCGGCCACCGCGGCGTCGACCAGGAGCGGCCAGCCGTCGGGGAGCCCGAAGGGGGTGATCCCGCCGTACTCCATGGCGGTCAGGCTCACCGCCTCGTCCATCGGCGCGAAGGAGGCCTTGCGCACGTCCAGCCGCCGCTTGACGACCCCGTTGACGTCCGCGCGGGTGGTGGCCAGCACCAGGCACGCCGCGTAGCGGAGCTCACCGGAGCGCTTGCCCGCGACGACGACGCAGTTCGCCGAGAGCTCCAGCGGCGACCCGTACTGCGCGCAGAACGCGGCGGTGTCGGCGAGCTCCGGGTCGATCTCGGCCACCCCGACACGCGCCGCCTCGGTCTCGCCGAGAGCGCGGACGGCCTCGGCGACCGGGTCGGCGAGCAGATCGGGGCGTTCCAGCGCGGGGGCGACCTCCAGCGTGCCCGCGGCCAGCGACCAGTCAACAGCCATGTCGCGACGATACAAGCAGGCGCGGTCAGCCCAGGAAGTCCACGAGCATCGCGCGCAGCTCCCTGCGGTGGGTGAGCATCGGCGCCGCCGAAGGCAGCAGCTCCAGCCGGGCCCCTGAGAAGGCGGCCGCCACCGACTTGGCCACCTCGGCGGGGTGCATCGGGTCCTCGGTGGCGCCGACGACCAGCACCTCCGCGGTCGCCGCCGCCAGCGCGGAGGCGTCGGACACGGCGCTGCGCTCTGGCAGCGTGCGCAACGCGTCCTCCAGCCGCAGCAGCGCGTCGGCCCGGCGGGCGACGTGCTCACCGACGTCGACGCCCTCCGGGATCTCGGCGGCGACGGCCGCACGCAGCTTCGCCCCGCCGTCGCCCGGCGCCGCCGCGACGCCTTCGGCGAGGCGCTCGAACGCCCACATCGCCGCCACGTCGCGCGGCCGGTCGAGCGACGCGGGCAGCAGCAGCGCCAGCCGATCGAACCGGTCCGGGTGGTCGGCGGCGATCCTGGTCAGCGCGCCCGCGCCCAGCGAGACGCCCACCGCGCGCGTCGCCCCCACCTCGTCGGCGGCGGCGAGCACGTCGGCGGCGACTTGGCCGTAGTCCCAGTAGCCGGGCGGGGCGTCCGGAGCACTGCCGTGACCGGGCAGGCTCAGCACCACGCGGGTCCCGGGCAGACCGGACGACGGGATGCGCGCCTCGCCCTCGGTCGCGCCGAGACCGTGCACGACGAGCGTGACCGGCGCGCCGCGGCCGAGCGTGGTCCAGGTGGCCGCCACTACCAGGAGCTGCCCTTCTGGACCTCGGTGACCTTGGGCCTGACGTCGACGATGTAGACCAGCACCGCGACCATGCCGATGATCCACAGTATGGTCATCGGCCCGCGGAACAGGATCAGCACGAGCGCGCCGGCGCCGGTGATGCCGAGCCAGGCCGCCTTGGTCATCTTGTCGGCGGCGGTGAACGCGTCGGCGCGCTGGAGCGCGGCGTGCACGAACGCGTAGATCCCGACCGGGATCCCCGCACCCCAAATGATCAGCAACGTCCAGGTGTCCAGGCCCACGTCACCCACCCTACGTGCTCGGCTCCGGCCGCGGCACCCACGTGCTCCGGCTCAGCTCTCGCTCTCGCCGGAGGTGCTCTTGGCGGTGGTGCCCTTGGTCCCGGCCGCCTTGCCGCCCGCGGTCTTCGCCGCTCCCGGCGTGCTCTTCGCGCTCGACTTGCCCGCCGTGGTCGCCTTCGCGGCGGAGCCGGACTTCTCGGACTCGCCGGTCTTGGCGGCCTCGGTCTTGGCGGCGGCCTTGCGGGCGGTGCTGCGCGTGGCGGAAGCAGCCTTCGCACCCGCGTCCTGGACCGTCTCGGCGGCGTCGTCGGCGGCCTGCTCGGTCTGCCTGGCGGCCTTCTCGCCGTAGGAGCGGGCGCCGCGGGTCACCTTGCCGAGCACGTCGTCGGCCAGCACGCGGACCTCGCCGACGACCTCCTCGACCCGGCCCTGCGCGGACTCCGCCTGCTTGCGCGCCTGCTGAACCTGCGGCTGCAGCCGCTCCAGCGCGCCCTCGCCCCGCTCGGCGAGGTAGTCGTAGAGCTTGACCGCGGACTGGGTGTAGGCGTCGACCCGCTTGCGCAGCTCGGCCGGGTCGAGCTGCTCGCGCAGCTCGTTGAAGTCGGTGGGCAGGTCGGCGCGCGCCGACTCGGCGCGGTCGCCGAGCTCGGTGCGGATCCGGGTCAGGGTGTCGATCACCGCATGGGCGGCGAGGTCACCGGCGCCGAGCGCGGCCAGCAGCGGCTGACGCGCGTGCTCGACGGCCCCGCCGAAGGCATGGGCGGCCTGGTCCCGCATCTTCTGGACGTCCTCGGGTTTGGGCAGTGTGGGCATGGCGATCACTCCTCGGTTTGCGGTTTCGCGGCGTCTGCCGTCGTGGAGGTCGTCCCCTCCGGCGCCCCGTCGGCCGCTGCGGGGCCGCCTTGCTCGCGCCGGAAAGAGCCGTAGATGTCCAGCAGGACCTGCTTCTGCCGCTCGTTCAGGTCGGGGTCGGCGAGTATTGCGTCGACCACCGGACCGCCCTCGCGGCGCTCCAGGATGCCGGCCTGCACGTAAAGCGCCTCGGCGGAGATCCGCAGCGCCTTGGCGATCTGCTGGAGGATCTCCGCGCTCGGCTTGCGCAGCCCGCGCTCGACCTGGCTCAGGTAGGGGTTGGACACACCGGCGCGCTTGGCCAGCTGCCGCAGCGAGATCTGGGCGTTGCCGCGCTGCGTGCGGATGTAGCCGCCGAGATCGCTGACCGCCTGGTTCACGGCCTTGTTGACCGTTTTGTCCACGCGTTCCATCTGCGATCACCTTTCCGGTCGAAACCCACGATAACCAGGCGTGCTAGCTACTGCAAGCACACTGCTTGCACCTATCGGGCGTGATTGCGACCACTGGCGGGTGATTTGCCTGCGCCACGCCTTGCGCAGGCGGGCCGAGGCGCGGGGACGCGCCGAAGCGCATACGAGGAGGCAGCGCATCGCCGCTCGGCAGCGGATGCGCGGCACCCCGCACACGCGAATCGGGCGCGAGCCATGCGGCCCGCGCCCGATTCCGAAGCCCTGCTCCGCCCCGCTGCCGAAGCCCCGTTGCACGCATGACGCACATCGCGTAGGCGCCCGTGCGGAAGCCCTGTGCTCCTACGCGCAGGCGCACATGCAGAACGGGTGACCGGCGGGGTCCGCGTAGACGCGCCAGCTCGCGTCGAGCTGGTCCTCCGGCTGCGGCAGCGGCGTCGCACCCGCAGCGAGCGCCCGCTCGTGCCCTTCTTCGAGCGTCTGGACCCGGACGTCGAGGTGGGCCATCTGCGGCCGCTCCCGGCCGGGCCAGGTCGGCGGCCGGAAGTGCGGGTCGCGCTGGAACGCCAGCGGGGCCCCTCCCGCCGGGTCGGCCAGCTCGACCCAGTCCGGCTCGGACTCGGCCTCGTCGATCTCCCAGCCGAGCAGCCGCCCGTAGAAGGCGGCGAGCGCGCGCGGGTCGGGGCAGTCGAGCGCGAACGCCGCCAGGCGCAGCGCTGTCGAAGTGGACGCCGTCATGGTTCTCCTCGCTCCCGGTTCAGTTGAGGCAGCCGCGCGGCGCGGGCCCCGGATCCACCGCGGCGCCCGGCCGCAGCTCCCGGACCGCCATCGCCCACCAGTTGGCGAAGCGGTCGAGCCAGACAGGACGAAGCCTGCCGCCCTCCCGCAGCGCGCGCTCGATGTCCGCCTGCGCCGCGGCCTCCGCGGAGCGGCGCCGGTTCGACTCGTCCCGCAGTGGGAACTCGATCGGAAACGCGTTCATCACACCTCACCAAACCCGTGTATTCGATTAGCCGGTTACTAACCAGTGAGACGATTATGCGGGTTACCGAACGGAGGTGCAACCTCCTATTGGCCTACGATGGTGTTCGTGAACAGCGATGCTGTCGCGCCCGAGGTGGTCCGGCCGCCCGCTCAGCAGGCCGCCGCCCTCGATGCCGACCGCGACCTCGAACTCGTCCTGAACTTCCTCAACACGTGCGACGTCGAAGCCGGAACCGACGTCCTGGACGATCCGGAGCTCTGGCGCCGATGGTGCGCCGAGCGGGGGCTGGGCGCGGCGCCGGAGCCGGCCGCGGTGCGGGAGATCCGCGACTCGATGCGCGCGGCGATCTCCTGCGCCGCACCGGCCGCGCTCGTCGCACCGGCCTGGCAGGTGCAGGTCGAGCTCCGGGCGGGAATCCCGGTGCTCGCCGGCGCCGACGCCCTCGGGGACGTGCTCGTCGCGGCGACGCACCTGGTGCACACCGGCTACTGGGACCGCATCAAGATCTGCCCGGCGGAGAACTGCCTCTGGGCGTTCTACGACCGCTCGAGGAACCGCTCACGCACGTGGTGCTCGATGCGGGTCTGCGGCAACCGGGAGAAGGCACGCTCCTGGCGCGAACGCCACTCGGGCTAACTGTCGAGCCGCGGGCGTCTGTCGCGCCGCGGGCATCTGTCGCGCCGCGGGCATCTGTCGCGCCGCGGGCATCTGTCGCGCCGCGACCACGGAGCGGGCCGCTGACGTCTACCGCTCTCGGGCACCGGTCGGCCAGCCGCCGGCTTGCCCGCCTGCGACCGCAGGTTGCCCGCCTGCCACTGCAGCTTGTCCGCCTGCCACCGGCACCTTGCCCGCCTGCGACGGCGCGACTTGTCCCGCTGCACCAGCGGCGGCTCATCCCCTGCCGCCGCGGTGCATCCCACCTGCCTGCCCGCTCATTGCGCCTCAGAAGAACAGTTGCGAGATCGTGTAGATGGCCAGGCCGGCGAGGGCGCCCACGACCGTGCCGTTGATGCGGATGAACTGCAGGTCCCGGCCGACCTGCAGCTCGATCTTGCGCGAGGTCTCCTCCGCGTCCCAGCGCTCGACGGTGTCGGTGATGAGCGTGGTGATCTCGGCCCGGTAGTTCGACACGACGTAGACCGCCGCGCCCTCCAGCCAGCCGTCCACCTTGGCACGCAACTCGGGCTCCTCGACCAGGCGGCGGCCCAGCGAACGCAGGCCGTCCCGCACCCTGATCCGCAGCTCGCTGGAAGGGTCCTCGGCGGCGTCGAGCAGCATCTTCTTCGCCGTGCCCCACGCCGACGAGACCAGGTTCTGCACCTCGGGGTGCTC
Source organism: Saccharopolyspora erythraea (assembly GCF_018141105.1). Classification (NCBI taxonomy): domain Bacteria; kingdom Bacillati; phylum Actinomycetota; class Actinomycetes; order Pseudonocardiales; family Pseudonocardiaceae; genus Saccharopolyspora; species Saccharopolyspora erythraea. The sequence goes on from NZ_CP054839.1 coordinate 7,831,382, forward strand.
CAGCACCTGCTGCTTGATCTGCTCGGCCTTGCCCATCGTGCGCGGGTCGTTCTGCAGGTCGTCGGCGAACTCGACCAGGAAGCGGTCGACCGCCTTGCGCATCTGGTGCTCGGGGTCGGTCTTGACCGCCCACGCGAACGACAGCACCTCGGCGTAGATCTTGTCGGCGACCATCGTGTCGAAGAACTTCGGCGACCAGGAGGGTGCGCGCTGGCTCACCACGCGCAGCACCGTCTCGTGGTTGTCGCGCACCCAGTCGTAGGCGCGGTCGCAGACGAGGTCGACGAGCTTGTGGTGCGAGCCGTCGGCGAAAACCTGGCCGAGGATGCGTCCCAGCGGCGGGCCCCACGGCTGGGCGAGGACCTTGCGCACGACCGCCTGTTCCAGCACGGCCTGCACGTCCTCGTCGCGCAGGACCTGGACCGCGCCGCGCACCGCGGTCGCGAGTTCCGAGGTGACCCGCTCGGCGTGGTCCTGCTCGCTGAGCCATCCGCCGAGCCGCTTGCTGATCTCGGCTCGACGCAGCTTGTCGCGGACCACGTGCTCCGACAGGAAGTTGGTCCCGACGAAGTCGCCGAGGCTGCGCCCGAGGGTGTCCTTTCGGGTAGGGATGATCGCGGTGTGCGGGATCGGCAGTCCCAGCGGACGGCGGAACAACGCCGTCACCGCGAACCAGTCGGCCAGGGCGCCGACCATTCCCGCCTCGGCCGCCGCCCGGACGTAGCCCGCCCAGGCCGCCCCGCCGTTCTCCTGCCAGCGGGCGATCACGTAGATCAGGGTCGCGACCAGCAGGAACCCGCCGGCCACGGCCTTCATCCGCCGCAGGCTCCGGCGCTTCTCCTCATCGGATACCGCAGTACGCTGCACACTTCGATTGTGGCAGTGTTCAGACCCTGACCTCGCGACACCGCTCGTAACGGACATTTGGTACGCGGATCAAGGCGCAACCACGGCCCTGACTCAGGCAGCAGCCTCGCGGCCGTCGTTGCGATGGTGCCCCGACGACTGCCACATCCGTCCCCGGTGGCGGGGTCCGCCGAGGCCGATTGGCGGTGCGAAGCCGCACGTTCGGCATCTGCTGATCCCGGGCGGTTTCGACTACGCTGCGGCAACGTGCGTACTCCTGCTCTCACCGCCCGGCTCCGACCGTTCACTTCCACGATCTTCGCGGAGATCACCGAGCTCGCGAGGCGGACCGGGGCGGTCAACCTCGGTCAGGGCTTCCCCGACACCGACGGTCCCGAGGGCATGCTCAGAGTCGCGCAACAGGCGATCGCCGACGGCGTGAACCAGTACCCGCCGGGCGCCGGCGCGCCCGAGCTGCGCGGGGCGATCGCCGCGCACCGCCGCAGCCGCTACGGCATCGAGCACGACCCCGAAGGCGAGATCCTGGTGACCGTCGGGGCCACCGAGGCGATGTCGGCCGCGATGCTCGCGCTGGTTGAACCCGGCGACGAGGTCGTGCTGATCGAGCCCTACTACGACGCCTACCCCGTCGCGGTCGCGATGGCCGGAGGCGTGCGCCGGACCGTGCCGCTCACGCAGGGACCGGACCACCGCTTCGTGCTCGACGTCGACGCGCTGCGCGCGGCCGTCGGGCCGCAGACCCGCGCGCTGGTGCTGAACTCTCCGCACAACCCCACCGGAACGGTGTTCACCGACGACGAGCTGGCGGCGATCGCCGATGTCTGCCGCGAGCACGACGTCATCGCCATCACCGACGAGGTCTACGAGCACCTGCTGTTCGACGGGCGCAAGCACAAGCCGCTGGCGACCCTGCCGGGCATGGCCGAGCGCACCCTGTCGATCTCCAGCGTCGGCAAGAGCTTCAGCGCCACCGGGTGGAAGATCGGGTGGGTCTGCGGACCGCGGGAGCTGGTCGCCGCGGTGCGCGCCGCCAAGCAGTTCATCACCTTCGTCGGCGGTGCACCGTTCCAGCCCGCCGTCGCCCACGCGCTCCAGCACGAGCTCGACTGGGCCGAGCAACTGCGGCTGGACCTCCAGCGCAAGCGAGACATGCTCTCCGACGGCCTGGCCGAAGCGGGCTTCGACGTGCTGGCCAGCGAGGGCACCTACTTCATCTGCGCCGACGTTCGCCCACTGGGCTTCAGCGACGGGGCGCAGCTGTGCCGCGAGCTGCCCGAGCGGATCGGGGTCGCCGCGATTCCGGTGCAGGTGTTCTGCGACCACCCCGACGCGACCAGGCACCTGGTTCGCTTCGCGTTCTGCAAGCGCGACGAGGTCCTGAACGAGGCCGTCGAACGGCTCCACAAGCTGCGCTGACATCAGCGTCCTCCGCATCCGAGGCACACGAACCCGGATTCGCCGTGTGCCGCCTGCGCCTGGGCCAGTGCCGTCGCGGGCGGCACCCCGCGCCGCAGCGCGGAGTGCAATGCGACCATGACCTCGGCCGTTCGTTCGTCCGGAACCGGGATCACGCTGGCGATCACGGTTGCCGTGCCGCGGCCGAGCAGCGCGGCGGCCAGCCCGCTGAGCTGGTCGCAGGGGCTGATCGCCGACTGGCCGACCTCGCACGCCGAAAGCACCACGGTCGTCGGACCGCGGTGCAGGCGGTCCAGGTCGTAGCCGTAGAGCGGACCGTCGGCGAGCTCGAGGCAGGAGAGCAGGGGCTGGTCGCCGCGGAACCGGCCGTGGGCGGCGACGTGCACGGTGCCTGCTCCGTCCACTGTGTCCAGAACGCGTTCGGCCGTCGCGTCGGCTCCCGTGAGCAGTTCGCCACCTGCGGCCGCGTGCAGGTCGGCGACCTCGCGCTCGGCGTGCTCCAGGCCGGGCCCCGCGACCCAGACCTCCCGGGCCCCGGGAGTGGTCTCGGCGATGTCGGCCGCTCCGCGCAACCAGCACCGCAGCGAAGGCGCGACGGTCACGCCCCGCCCGCGCAGCGGGGGTAGCGCCGCCCACGGAAGCGCGTGCAGGCTGCCGGTGGGCACGACCACGAGCGGGCGTCCCCTTTCCAGTTCACCGGCGACCGGCCCCAACACCCGCTCGGCGATGATCTCGGCGGACCCGAGCACCCAGCCGTCGAACATCGCACGGACCGCGCTGTCGGGCTTTTCCGCCTGCCTGGACAGGAAATTGCGCAACCTCGCCACCTCGCCCACCACGGCGGACTCGGCTCCCAGCGCGTGCAGCCGCACTACTCCATCCACAATGGACACAGCGCGCAGCCGACCGTCGACGGTGAAGAAGTTGAGCAGCACCGCGTCACCGAGCTCGGCGACGACATCGCCGAGCTCCCAGCGGCCCCACGCACCCTCGGTGGCACCGTTGACCAGCATCGCGCGACGGCGCACCCGGCCTTCCAGCGCCTCGACCCGCCGCAGCGCGGCACCGTTCCTGGAACCGCGCGTGTCCGCCACTGCCGCGCGCAGCTCGACCAGCGAGCGGCGCAGTTCCGGATCGGCAGGCGGTTGCAGCGCCCGGCGCTGCAACGCGCTGGCACGTGCGCATTCGGTCCAGCGAAGCACCAGCTCCGGGTCGCCGACGCGCAACGCCGCGGTCACCGCTGTGCCCGCGAGGTCGGCTGCCAGCCCGAAGGTGTGCACTCGCAGCTCGAACGCAGCCATGGCCGCCGCGTAGCTCTCGACCGCCCGCAACCCGCCCCGGCACGCGGCGAACACGCCCGGCAGGTCCCCTGCCTGCTCGGCGAGCAGCGCCCTGGCGTGCCAGCCGACCGCGAGCTGCGACGCACCCGCCCTCGGGTCCTCGCTCGAGGCCGCCGCGAGGGACAGCAGCTTGCGCGACAACGCGGGCATACCGGCTCCGCCCGCCACGCGCCCCGCGACGAGCCACAGCTCCGCTGCCGCCGCGGACCAGCCGAAGCCGGCGCACACCACGCCCGCCCGTCGCGCCGCGACCAGCGCATACCGCGAGCGGTGTCCGTTGCGCAGCTTCGCCTGCCACTCGGTGGCCGCCGCGAGCGCCGCCCAGGCGGGACGCCGCTGTGCGCGGAACAACCGCCGGGCCGCACCGGCGGCTTCGACAGCCGCCCGCGCGTCGCCGTCCCGGAGAGCGCACCCGGCGAGGGCGAGCCTGGTCTCGGCAAGCCGCACGGCCCGTCCCCGCGCGGCCAGCCGGTCCGCAGCCCGCTCCATCTCGGTGCGCGCCTCGGCGGTGAGCCCGGCCGCGGCGAGCGCCTCGGCGCGGTCGACCAGCGCCTCCGGGTTCGACTCGGTGTCGAGGCCCATCGACAACGCCGCTGAGTACAGCCTCAGCGCCCTGGGCAGGTCGCCGGCCCGGAACGCCACGCAGCCGCGGTTGTGCCTGCAACCGGCAGCCCGTCCGGGCTGATCCGCCGAGGCGAAGATCCGCTCGGCGCGCGCCAGGTCGGCTTCGGCCTCCTCCAGGCCGTTCGAGTACATCCACGCGAGCCCGCGTCCGAGTAGCGCGTTGGCCACCCACCGCAGGTCTTCCTTCGACTGACACTCTTGCGAGCGCTCGGGCTCCTCCGGCACGGAGTCCTCGCACCCGGAGATCTGATCCGGGTCCAGCTGCGCCAAAGCCTCGGTGAGCTGGGTGATCGCCTCGGGGAACCGGTCGTTCTGGCAGTACAGCAGCCCGCGAAGGCACACCGCGCGCCGCCGGTCCCGCCCGCGCAGCCGTGGTTCGGCGGCGAGGAGGTGCTCCCAGCAGGCGTCGGCCATCCCCCGGTCGAACTCGATCCAGGCGAGAGTCAGCCGGAGCTGGGCCTCGCGCTCCTCCAGCCCACCGCGCCGCGCCGCCGTCAGGCCCAGCCGCGCGTGCTTGCGCGCGTCCCGCAGCCTGCCCCGCTCGACCTCCGCCAGGGCGGCGACATGCCTGGCGAGCACCCGGAACTCGACATCGCGAACCGGCTCCGACAGCCAGCGCTCGGCGTGGCGCAGGGCCTCCTCCGGAGCGGTGCTCGCACGCCCCCGCCACCCGAGCGCGGTCTCGATCCTCGTCTCGCCGACCGTCCGGACGGCGGTCCCGGCGCTCAACAGACCAGCCAATCCGCGACGGCGGGAGTGGACCGCTCCTGCCGGAACACCACGCTCAGCGGTCCCCGGGGGACGTCGTCCACCGCGAACCCACCGCGTTCGTCGAGCGCACCGACGCTCTCGCCGGTGGCGTGCCGGAGCACGACGTCACCGGCGGGGGCGCTGTGCCCGGGACGGCCGAGCACCAGCCCAACCGCGCGGAACAAGCCCTCGGTGGTCGGGATCAGGTCCATCTCCAGCATCCGCCCGGGCATCGCGAACGTGAGCACCCTGGCGTCGCACATGCCCGCACGCCGGGTCCGAGCCGGAGCGTCCGCCGAGTCGCCGACCAACCGCAGCGCCGTCGAGCCGCCGCCCGACCACTTCCGCGACGCCGCTGCGTAGGCCGCCTCGACGAGCCGCTGCGGCGCCGGATCACAGGTCTCGAACAGGTCGCGCAGGACCCGCAGTTCGGCCGGAGGTCGCACTCTCATCGCACAGCCCTGCCTTCCACGGACGCACCGGCTCGGCGGTGGAGAAAGGAGTGGACGGACAGCCCGGACTGACGGGGCAGCCGTTCCACGCGTCGATCCTGTTGCACGGCGCAGGCAACGTCTCGCGCGCGGAGATCACGCATGGGACCGGAGACCGGTCGAAGGTCCCCATCGTCCGGCGCAAGGTGGACGTCCCGCTGGACAAGCGACCAGCCACCACGGATCCCTCGAGCAAGACCACCAACGCCGGAACACGACACCGTGCCGAAGCCGAAGCCTCCGGCTCCACCACAGCTCTTCCGCAGGTTCATCACGCCGCCTCCTCCGCTCCGCCGAGCGAGGTCATCCGCTGCCGGAGCAGCGCAAGGCACCTGCTGCGCTTGGGTCCGATGGTTCCGCGCGCCATGCCGAGCGCCTCGCTCACCTGCGCGTAGCTGGTCTCCGGGGCGACCGCCAGCACGCGCAGCAACTGCTGGCAGCGCTGCGAGAGCTGGCCGAACGCCTGCCACAAGCGGGCGGCGGTGATCGAGCGCAGGGCCTTGCTCTCCGGTCCGTCGTCGTGGTCCGGGACGTCGAACAGCGCCGGGTCCACACCCGTAGGCGCCTCGCGCTGCCGTGCCCGGGCGAGGCGGGCGGACTCCCGGCGCGCGGTGGTCACCAGCCACCCCGAGAGGGCGTCGGGACTCCGCAGTCGTTCGAGGTTCTCGGCCAGCAGCAACCAGGTGGCCTGGTACACGTCCTCGGCGTCGGTGTGGTTCGAGCAGTACGCCCTGGCCACACCCCACACCACCGGGCCGTTGCGGTCCACCAGCTCCTCCCACGCCTGAGCGCTGCCGCGCACCGCGCTGTGCACCAGTGCCGCCGAGCCACCGACTTCCCGGACCTCGCGCATGACGACTTCCCTTCGCCTCTCGATCGATCAACATCGCCCGCGAATAAGAGAAGCGAAGGGGTCCGCTGGATTCAGGCTTTCCCGATTAACGCCCGAACGGGTAACGCCGCCGCGCCTCCTGCCGGGCCGCTGCCGCAGTGCCGCCGGTCTCCAGCGCGACCGCCGCAGCGGCCGCGACCCGGGGAGCGGCGAACGAAGTACCGCTCCAACGCGCGAATCCGTACGTGCGCGCACCCTTCGGCCGCAGCCGGACGTAGCTGCTCACGACGTCCACTCCGGGCGCGGCCGCGTCCACCCACGGCCCGGAGTTGGAGAAGTCCGCGAGCGCGCCGTCGTCGCCCGTGGCTGCCACCGCGATCACCGACGGCAGCGCCGCGGGCCAGAACGGGCGCGACAGCGAGTGGTTGCCCGCCGCGGCGACGACCACCGCGGCACCGAAGCGTTCGATCTCGGCCCGCAGGATCGGCGGGCATACGTCGTCGGGGGTGTGGCAGCCGGCGGTCAGCACGACGACGTCCGGCCTCTCGTCCAGCAGCGAGCGCAGACCCGCGGCGACCGTGACGTCGTCGGTGAATCCCAGCGGGGAAAGCACGCCGCGAGACCGGATCACCGCGCCGGGTGCGTGCTGGAGCACCACACCGGACACGAAGGTGCCGTGCCCTGCCTGGCGGTCCTGACCGGAATCGTCGTCGGCGTCGAGCACCTCGGGCACGCCCTCGAACCACGGCCGCGACCGGAACCACGGATGCGGGTCCAGGCCGGTGTCGAGCACGCCGACGGTGACCCGCCGCCGCCACGACGTGTCGGGAGGGGCGGGAACCGGCAGCGCGTCCTCGACCTCGGACCCGGTGCCCCAGATCACCGGAGTGCCCAACATCAGCGCGGAGCCGAGGTGGACGTGGTTGGCCGCGACCCCGTCGTTCTCCCGGGCGATGTCGACGCATCTGTCCTGCTCAGCAGGCCGAAGCCGGAGCCTGGCCACGCTGAGTGCGGTGTCGTGGCGGACCTCGTCGACCCAGCGGCGCAGCCTGTCCGCCACCACGCCCGCGGCATCGGCCCGCGCCACCAGCTCACCGCGTCGCACCAGGCACTCCGCAGGCCCGTCCGGGTCGTGCAGCAGGAGGTCGTGACCGCGTCGCGCCCAGCGGTCCCGGAGCTCAGCGGCGCTGAAGGCTTCGCTCTGATCCACAAGGGACACTTTGGGTGAGTGTGGTCAGGTCCACAGCGGACACGCCATCGGGCGTCCGGCAATCACCCGACCGGCGAGCTGTTCGACCTTGGCAAGGCGGTGCTCTACCTGAAGAATCAGAACGGTCTCCCGGTGATCACTGCATTCGGCGGCACGACACCGCCTGTACGGGTGGTTGAACCCCGAGTGAGGTGCCAACCATCCTGGCGCGGGAGACGATACGGCGCGAACGTACCGACAGGGCGGTGATGAAGGTGACCGGATACTGCGCATCGCGCAGCCGCTGGTCCCGCCTCCGCGCCCATGCCGCCCGGGCGGTGGTCGTCGGAGGCGTCCTCGCCGGCGCCTGGTTCGCGGGTACGTCCGCCGCCATCGCCGACGGCAAGTCCGGCGACGGCTTGGCAACCGTCGGGATCACCCTGCACGGCGAAGCCCCGCAGCCCTTACGGCACGAGACGCAGCTCCGCCTCGCCCCCGGCCCGGAAGGCGGCACCGCGCAACAGCAGGACGCAACAGCGCGGGACGGTGCGGCAGAGGCCAGGCAGGGCACGACTGCTGGCGGAGCCGACCAGTCGAGCACCGGGGCGGATCGCCTCGAGGCACCCCGGCAGGGCGGGACCGCGCAGAGCGTCGAAGCCCGGTCGGGCAACACCGCTGACCGCGTCGAATCGGCCCAGCAAGGCGGCGCCGCGGAAAGAGTCGAAGCAGCCCAGCAAGGCGCCGCGGACCGGGTCAAAACGGCCCAGCAGGGCGGAACCGCAGACAGGGTCGAACAGGGCGGCGCCGCGAACAGGATCAAGGCCGGCCATGCGGCTCAGCGCATCGAGAGCACCCAGCACGCCAGCGCGACGGATCGGGTGCAAACCGCACAGGCGGACCGAGTCGCCCAGGACGGCGGAACCGCGAACAGGATCGAAGCCGCACAGCAGGGCAGCGCCGCGAATCGCATCGAGGCGGCTGACCCGAGCGGTCGGGTGCAGGCGGCATCGCCCGCGCGCCGAGTCGAGAAAGCCCAGCAGCCCAAGCCCGTAGCGGCGTGGCCGCACGCGCAGCGCCTGGACCTGCCCGACGTCACGCTGTTCGCCGACGAGCCGGACCCCAGCGAGCCGGAGGCCGGAACACCGCCGCTCCTGGAAGTCCCCGAACCGCACCTCGGCCCACCCTCGACTCCCATCGCACCGCACGACCTATCGCTGTCGCCGCAGGTGAGCACGCAGGGAACGCAAGCCGCGCCCACCGGTCCCGTTGCGCGCGACCGGGCTTCACGCCTCGCGGCAACAGGGTTCTCGCGGCACGACCACCACACCCGCGATGACCAGGCGCCGCTGCCGCCGGCTCCGGTCCCGAATCCGCCGCCGACGTCAGCGGGGGGACCCTCCGTCGGCGCGAGCGGTGGTGTGCGCACCATGGCGGCGATCCTGCCGTCCGGGCCCGACCTGCCCGACGCGCTGCCCAGCACACCTGCCGGCCGGGAGACGGTCCGGCCCGGCAGGCTCGTGCCGTTCGAACTTCCCGCTTCGCCCGACTGATCGTCGGAGCTCTTCCAAAACACCGCACAGACTCCGGTCCGCCGACTGCGCCCGGACGGATCGGATGCGGGCACCACTGACCCGGCCTGACACCGGCAGCAGCCTGTCGGAAACGCCCTTGGGTGGTGCCCCGGCTCCGGTGTCGCAATGCCCCTGCGGCACCGGAGCCCCGCCCAAGCCACCCACCGGCACGACGAGGGGCCGTGCCGGCGGGTGGCCCAGGGCTTCAGGTGACCTGCGGCTCCGGCGCGGGAGCCGCAGCCACCTCTCCTCGCGCCGAAACGGCCTTCGCCAGCCGGCGGACGGCCTCCACCAAGTGCTCTTCGGGCAGCGCGTACGGCAGCCGGACCCGTGACTCCTGCGATCCGTTGACCGCGAACCGCGAGCCCGGCGCCAGCCGCACCCCGTGTTCCGCAGCAGCCATCACCAGCCTGCTGCCCATCGGAGCGCCGGTGTCGCACCACAGCGACAGGCCGCCATCGGGGACGCGGAAGCTCCAGTCCGGCAGTTGCTCGCCGAGCGCGGCGGCGAGGCAGTCGCGGCGGGCGGCCCATTCCTCCCTGCGCCGCCGCAGGATCTCTTCGGAATCCGCCAGCAGTTCGGCGAGCATGAGTTGCTCCAGCACAGGACATCCCAGGTCCAGCTGCGCCCTGCCGACGACCATCCGCTGCACCACGTCCTCGGGCGCGCGCAGCCACCCCAGCCGCAGCCCACCCCAGAACGCCTTGCTCGCCGAGCCGACGGTGATCACGTTGCGCTCCGCGAAACTCGCCACCGGCGGAGGCGGAGCGCTGCCGGTCAGGTCCACCTCGACCAGCGTCTCGTCGATCACGGCGGTGGTGTGGGAACGGCGCAGCATCGCGACCAGCCCGGACCGGTCGGCCTCGCCCATGAGCGCGCCCGTCGGGTTCTGGAAGTCCGGGATGAGGTAGGCCAGCCGTGGCGCGGCCTGGCGGAGCGTCGCTTCGAGCAGCTCCAGGTCCCAGCCGCCGGGCACCATCGGAACCGCGACCGGCGAGGCGTTGGCCCCCCGGATCGCTTCGAGCGAGTTGGGGTAGGTCGGGTGCTCGACGAGCACCCGCTCACCCGGCGCGACGAGCATCCGCAGCACGAGGGCGAAGGCGTGCTGCGCACCGTTGGTCACCAGGATCTGCTCCGGGCGGGTCGGCAGGCCCCTGCGGCGGTAGCGCTCCGCGATGCGCTCGCGCAGCACCGGGTGGCCCTGCGGGTGGTAGCCGTGCCCGGTGATCTCCTCCACCAGGCGCAGCCGCGCCCGGTCGATGGCCTCGGCGACCTCCGGAGGCGCGGTGGGTGTCGCCTGCGCGAGGTCGATGATCTCGTTGCCGGACGCCGACGGGTACCAGCCGCCGTGCGGCGTCGGGGAGCACTTGCCGCCCGGCAGGGTCACCCACGACCCGGCGCCACGCCGGCTCTCGGCGAACCCGCTCTCGCGCAGCCGCTCCAGCGTCCGGGCGACGAGCGTCCGGCTCACGCCGAGTGTCTCGGCGAGGTCGCGCTCGGCGGGCAGCCTGGTCCCCGGCGGCAGCCGACCGTCCAGCACGAGCTGTTTCACGTACTGGAACAGGCTCTGCGAGGACCGCCGCTGGTCAGCGCTCCACGATCCGAGCAGCTCAGCGAGCTTGCGCCCGGTGATGTGACTGGCCGACGGATAAACCATGAATCCAATTGTGCAATATTGGACGTCGTTTTGAATACCAATATGCGCTACAACGGTGCACATGGCCTCAACCGCACCGAATGTGGACCTGACACCGCTGCGCATCGGCGTCCAACCCGCCAGCCGCCTGATCCGGCTCGTCGTCGGACTGGTGCTCTACGGGGCGAGCATGGCCTTCATGGTCCGAGCCGGACTCGGTCTCGGTCCCTGGGACGTGCTGCACCACGGTCTCGCCCGGCTGACCGGCTGGACCTTCGGCGCGGTCACAGCCCTGACCGGCGCCGTCGTACTGCTGCTGTGGGTGCCGCTGCGGCAGCGACCCGGCATCGGCACGGTCGCCAACGTCGTCGTCATCGCGATCTCGGTCGACCTGGCGCTCGCGGTGACCCCGGCGCCGACCGCGTTCGTCTGGCAACTGCCGATGATGATCGGCTCCGTCGTGCTCAACGGCTTCGCCACCGCGCTCTACGTCGGGGCGCGCCTGGGACCGGGGCCGCGCGACGGGTTGATGACCGGGCTCCACGCCCGCACCGGTTGGTCGGTGCGGGTGGTGCGGACCGGGATCGAGATCACCGTGCTGGTCGCGGGCTGGCTCCTCGGAGGGACCGCCGGCCTCGGCACCGTGGTGTACGCCCTCGCGATCGGGCCGGTCACCCAGTTATTCCTACCCCGGGTGGTGATCTCGAGAAAAAAGATCTCCGGTACTAGAGACATCTCGAGTACCACGAAGTAACATTGGTGTCGTCCACCTGACCCCCAGGGGTGGACTGTACGCCCCCGCACTCCCGGTGACCCCCAGGCCGGTTGAGCGCGGGGGCGTTTCCAATTGCCCCGAACTGCGGTTCAGGCCGATTGCCGCAGCGGCCTCACCTCGACGGTCTCCGGAGTCTCCAGCGCCTTGGCCAGCTCGATCGCCTCCGCGCGGTCCTCGACGTCGACCACGAACCAGCCGCCGAGCGTTTCCGACTCGCCGGCGAACGGCGTCTCGGTGACCACGTGCGAGCCGTCGGCGTCGCGCCGGACCGTGACCGCAAGGCTGTGCTCGGTCTCGAAAGCCTCGCCGCCGACAAGCTTTCCCGCACCGGCGACGGCACCGATCCACTGCTCGTAGGCGGCGCGGTGCGCGGCGCGGTCCTGCCGGATCCGCTGTCGCGACGCCTCGGTCTCGACGATCACCAGCGCGAACTTCATCGACGGCTCCTTCACTTCCGTGGTGCCGCGATCATCGCACCGGGGTCTGACAATCCCGGTCTGCGAACCGGCGGCTCACACGTGGGATTCGGTGAGCTTGCCGTCGGCCATCTCGAGACGGCGGGTGGTGCGGACCGCGGTGAGCATCCGACGGTCGTGGGTGACCAGCAGCAACGTGCCCTGGTAGGACTCGAGCGCCGACTCCAGCTGCTCGATGGCGGGCAGGTCGAGGTGGTTGGTCGGCTCGTCGAGCACCAGCAGGTTGACGCCGCGGCCCTGGAGCAGGGCGAGCGCGGCCCGGGTCCGTTCGCCGGGCGAGAGCGTGGCCGCCGAGCGCAGCACGTGGTCGGCCTTGAGCCCGAACTTGGCCAGCAGCGTGCGGACCTCGGTCGGCTCGGTGTCGGGCACCGCCGCGCAGAACGCGTCGAGCAGCGACTCGGAGCCGTGGAACAGCGCGCGGGCCTGGTCGACCTCACCGACCACGACACCGGAGCCCAGCTCCGCCCGGCCCGAGTCCAGCTCGACGCGGCCCAGCAGCGCGCCGAGCAACGTCGACTTGCCCGAGCCGTTGTCCCCGGTGATCGCGACCCGGTCCGCCCAGTCGATCTGCAACGTCACGGGACCGAATGCGAAGTCGCCGCGCCGCACCTCCGCGTCGTGCAGGGAGGCCACGATCGCGCCGGAGCGGGGTGCGGTCGCGATCTCCATGCGCAGCTCCCACTCCTTGCGGGGCTCCTCGACGACCTCCATCCGCTCGATGAGGCGCTCGGTCTGGCGGGCCTTGGCGGCCTGCTTCTCGGTGGACTCGGAGCGGAACTTGCGGCCGATCTTGTCGGAGTCGGTGGCCTTGCGCCGGGCGTTCTTGACGCCCTTCTCCATCCACGAGCGCTGCGTGCGCGCCCGCGCCTCCAGTGCGGACTTCTTGTCCGCGTACTCCTCGTACGCCTCGCGGGCGTGCCTGCGGGCGACCTCGCGCTCCTCCAGGTAGGCGTCGTAGCCACCGCCGTAGAGGTTGATCTGCTGCTGGGCGAGGTCCAGCTCCAGGACCTTGGTGACGGTGCGGGACAGGAACTCGCGGTCGTGGCTGACGACGACGGTGCCGGCGCGCAGCCCGCGCACGAAATCCTCCAGGCGCTCGAGGCCGTCCAGGTCGAGGTCGTTGGTCGGCTCGTCCAGCAGGAACACGTCGTAGCGGGAGAGCAGCAGCGACGCGAGTCCCGCGCGGGCGGCCTGGCCGCCGGACAGCGACACCATCTCCTGATCGAGGCTCACCGACAGGCCGAGCGAGTCGGCCACGCCTTCGGCGCGCTCCTCCAGGTCGGCGCCGCCCAGGCCGAGCCAGCGCTCCAGGCTGACGGCGTACGCGTCGTCGGCGCCCGGCGCCCCGTCGGAGAGCGCCTGCATGGCGTCGTCCATCGCGCGCTGCGCAGCGGCGACGCCGGTGCGGCGGGCGAGGAACTGCCGGACCGTCTCGCCGGGCCGGCGCGACGGTTCCTGCGGCAGGTGGCCCACGGTCGCGGTGGGCGGTGAGAGCTGGACCTCGCCGTGCTCCGGCGTGTCGATTCCGGCGAGCAGGCGCAGCAGCGTGGACTTCCCCGCGCCGTTCGCGCCGACGAGTCCGATCACGTCGCCGGGTGCGACGACGAGCTCGAGCCCGGTGAACAGGGAGCGGTCACCGTGCCCGGCGGCGAGGTTCCTGGCGACGAGGGTTGCAGACATCAGGCCGCCGAGAATATCAACCCGCGCAGGCACACCGGGATCAATAAGCGGGTCACCCGGCCAGAGCCGCGCGGCTGGCCACGGGCTCGCGGGCGGCGTGATCGCGGGCACCGAGCCTCCGGGGTCCAGTACAACCGCCGGATGCCGTTGCCCAACGATCGCAGGACCGGGAAAAGAAGAAGCCCCCACCGAGATTGAACTGGTCCCCTGGAGTTGGACTGGTTAAGTGAGAGCTTAAGGGGTTAGACGGCGAGGGCCTGTGTCCGGTATTGCACCGGGCTCAGGCCCTCGAGTCTTGTTGAGATGCGGTCGGTGTTGTACCAGGCGATGTACTCGTGCAACGCGGTGATGAACGCGGCCGCGTTGAGGAACGTGGCGTGGTGGAAGAGTTCTTCTTTGAGGTGCCCGAAAAAGCTCTCGATGACGGCGTTGTCGAGGCAGTTGCCCTTGCGGGACATGGACTGGGTCGCGCCGACACCGGCGAGCAGTTTGCGCCAGGAGGCGTGCTGGTAGTGGAACCCTTGATCGGTATGCACCAGCGGCGCCTGACCGGCCTCCAGTGACGCGAGGGCGTCCTTGAGCGCCGTGTTGGTCAGTGTGAGGGTGGGTGAGCTGCCGACCTGGTAGGCGATGATCTGCCGGTCGAACAAGTCCATGATCGGCGACAAGTAGACCTTCTGCTCGCCGATGGCGAACTCGGTCACGTCGGTGACCCACTTCTGGTTCGGGGCGCTGGCGGTGAAGTCACGGGCCAGCAGGTTCGGGGCGGTCTTACCCACCTCACCCTTGAAGGAGTTATAGCGGCGACGGCGGCGGACGCGGCAGGCCAGGCCGAGCTGCCGCATCAGCTTCAGCACGGTCTTCTTCGCCACCCGCCAGCCCTTCTTGACCAGCACCGCATGAACACGGCGATGCCCGTAGCGCTCCTGGTTGTCCTCGAACGATGTCGTGATCGCGGCCTTGAGCTCAGCCTGCGGATCAGCCCTGCGGGAGCGGGCCTGGTGATAGAAGAACGTCGACCGGGCAAGCCCGGCGACAGCCAGCAGGTCAGCGAGCGAATGTTCAGCCTTGAGAGACAGGACGGCCTGGATCTTCACCGCCGTTCTTGCTCCCTCAAGGCCCGCAGTTTTCCCAGGTAAGCGACCTCCGCTCGCAGGCGGGCGTTCTCCCGCCGCAACTGCTCCACCTCGCTAGGGCCGTCGGTGTCGTCGGGTGGTTGAGGTGGGCGGCCTTTCGGTTTCGGGCGCAGCCCGTCCTCGCCCTGCCGCCGATACATCCGAGCCCACGTCTTCACCAGCTGCGGTGACGACAGGTCGTGCTCGGCGGCCAGCTCCGAGGCCGGCTCACCAGCGAGGAAGCGTTCCACCACGGCCAGCTTGAACTCGAACGAGAACGACCGCTTGCCCGGCTTGCTCACCAGCGCTCCTCTGCCATGGATCTTCCACCGCTGATACAAGCGCCGGACCGGCCACCGCGCCACGTCAAGCAACGTCGACACCGCGTTATCAGCCAAGCCCTGCTCGAACCACGCTACCGCCGCCTCCCGCTGCACCCCAGACAGCGAACTACGTCCATCCATACGACTGCTCCCCGGACGCCGGAACTGAATTTCTCAGTCCAACTTCCGGGGAGCAGTTCAGATCGGTAGGGGCTGTTCGCAGCTCTTGGTGGTGGCCAGGGGCGGGGTCGAACCGCCGACCTTCCGCTTTTCAGGCGGACGCTCGTACCAACTGAGCTACCTGGCCGTTCGCGCCCGGCTCAAAGCCGAACCGCTGTGGCGACCCAGACGGGACTCGAACCCGCGACCTCCGCCGTGACAGGGCGGCGCGCTAACCAACTGCGCCACTGGGCCATGTTCTGTTGTTGCGTACCCCCAACGGGATTCGAACCCGCGCTACCGCCTTGAAAGGGCGGCGTCCTAGGCCGCTAGACGATGGGGGCTTGGCCGATTCGGAACCGACCCGGCCTCGCCTCCAACCGGCTTTCCCTTTCGGGGCGCCCCGTTGGGAGCAGTGAAAGCTTACGACACACCCCCCAGCGCCCCACAACGGGGGGGTCCCCAAACCTCACGAACCCCCGCGGCGACCACGCCGGCCGACTGCGTCGATCGCCACCATATGCCATCCGACCAGCCATTTCCATCGACTATCTCCCGTCGACCCAGTGGCCCACCTCCGCCACCCAGCACCCCCGCCGGGGCTTCCAGGGGGCGATCCGGGCCGGAAAACGAGTCTCGGCGGATATTGTGATCCACGCCTCACGATCAGCGCGGCGTCCACCAAGCGGCAGCCCGCCGGCAGATCAGCGGGGCCGTTCGTCGGGCGGCTGGAGCATCGGGTTGGTCCGAAGCCACTCCGGAGTCGCGGCGCCGCGCAGGACGACGCGCCACACCTCGGCGGTGCGCCCGGTGGACGCCGCCCCGCGATCGATCGTCCGCGCGCCTACCAGCGCCGCGTACACCACCCGCGCCAGCGCGCGGGGATCGACCGCAGGCAGGAGGTAGCCGCTGTCAGCGGCGCGGCCGAGCAGCTCGGCCAGGACCTGTTCCCAGTCCGGCGGGGTGGCGGCATCGACCTCGCGCCGGCAGGCCAGGCGCATTCCGGCGCGCGTCGCCACGTCCTCGTCGAGCGCCGCGAGCAGCTCGTCGACCAGGCCGATCGCCGTGGACAACGGGTCAAGGCCCTGACGGACCCAGCGCCGCCAGAGCGCGGGCCAGCGTTCGCGCTGCTCCCGGACGAGCACCCGCGCGACGTCTTCCTTGGACGCGAAGTGGAAGTAGAAGGCGCCCTTGGTGACCCCACCCCGCCGCAGGATGCCGTTGAGCGTGGTCGCCTCGTAGCCGACGCGGTCGAACTCCTCCGCGGCCGCGACCAGGATGGTCCGCCGAGTGGCTTGCGCCCGACGCTGCTGGGGCATGACGCGGCTCCGGCGACTCCGTCGTCGGCCGCGGCCTGCCTGACCTCAGCGTCGCGGCCCACGAACAGTTGATCAACTACGTCGCGAAGTTACCGCGTGGGCCCGCCCGGTGCCTATCCGGTGTTCGGTGGCCGCACATCCGCCGAGCCGGACCTGGCGGCTCCGGAAAAAGAGACCGACAGGTATGTTTCCCCGCGGTGGCCGCTGTCGGCCGCCCGCGTTCGGTGTGAGCCGCGAACCGGGGGGTGTGCGGCTCACACCGATCACCGGGTGACCGGTGCCTCCCCGTCCGCATCGGGGACCAGGCCGAGCATGTCGAGCAGCAGGCGGCAGTCGGCCGCGTTCTCCGCCCGGCGCGCGACCGCGATCCGCGCCCGGTGGACCTGCTCGGGTGATATCCGGTTGGGTTCCCCGCTGCGCTGAGCGGGCACGCCGGAAGCGGACCGCGACAGCCCGTCTTCCTGTTGCCACAAGAACTTTCTTACGTCGAGCGACCCGTACATGGTGCCTCCCCGCTCGGGTTTCGCCGCAGGCTATCCACAGGTTGTCAACAGCCGCAGCCCCCCACAGAGTGATTTGACGTCGACGCTGAGTAATCGACCTTGCCGGCCTCGATCCACATCGGATGCTGACCCGTCGCCACGACATCGGCAACCCGGCGACCCGAACCGGGCACTCCCGTCCACTCCGGACCTCGGGCGCGGCTCGGGCGGCCTCCGCCCGGGCGCCTCCGCTCCTACCCCCCAGGGGTATATAGTCGGCGGCAGTCCGGCCAGTCCGACCGCGAAAGGACCCCCGATGAGCACCCAGACGTTCACCGTCACCGGCATGACCTGCGGACACTGCGTGAAGTCGGTCACCGAGGAACTCTCCGAGATCCCCGGCGTCACCGACGTGCAGGTCGCCCTCGACAGCGGCCTGGTGTCGGTGACCAGCGAGCAGGAGCTGAGCCGCGACGCCGCCACCGCCGCCGTGGGCGAGGCGGGCTACGACATCTCCGCCTGGAACTGAGCGCGAGCGGCGGATCGCCGCCCCGGCCCGGCCCGGCCCGGCCCGTCGTGAGTTGTGCCACCGCCTGCCGGCGTGTGGCCGCCCGCGGCGGGCTTCCGGACCCCAACCGCGCGCGCGAGCGCACCTGAACCGCGGCCCCGCCAACGCACGGCGTGGCGCGCCAACACACGGCGGGCCGATCAAGCGGAGCGGGCACCGGAAATCGAGCCGGAAACGCCCTACGACGAGGAGATCCGCAGGTCCGGGGCACCGGAAACCGCGCCTCCGGTTGTCATCGAAACGATGGCCGCTGATCTCTCCCCACGGCCCGGGACGCCGTGCCACAATCGCAGACGCTGACGAACCCCCGGTCAGCAACTGTGGAGATCCCCTCCGGGCCCCCGTGCTCCTCCCCCTGGCGCGGGGGCCCTCCACTGTGTGACGCAGAACACGCCGGTGTGCTGATCGCAATCGAACCGTTATCGTGTCCGCGTGGCTCTAGGACGAACCAAGATCGGGCGCCGGCAGAAGGCGGACAGCTACGCCGAACCGGAGGTGGCCGAGCCGGATCACGAGCTCGACGACTACCTCGCGGCGCTCGCGCCGGAGGAGAGCGTCGAGACGACTGGTTCGGGGCGCCGCTTCGGCGTCTCGCAGGTCTACCAGCTCCGCCTGCCCCTGATGGCCAACGAGAAGCTCAAGGAGCTCGCGGCGAAGCAGGGCACCTCTCCCGCCGCGCTCGCGCGGGACTGGGTCATGCAGCACCTGGCGCTGGAGGACCAGGACGCTCCCGCGCAGCCGCAGGACTCCGCGACGACGCAGCAGCCGACCCACCAGCAGACGCAGCACGTCCAGCCGCCGACGCAGCAGGTGCCGGCGCCCGGGCAGCAGCACGGCGGACACCCGCCCATGGCTCAACCTCCGACGACACAGCCCCCGACGACACAGCCGCCGACGACCCGTCAGCCGCGCCCGGGGCGCCCGCAGCCCCCGGGGCCCGCGCAGCCCCCGGCGTGGCCGCAGGAAGCCAATGACGGCTACGACGAGACCTACCCGGGGCACTACCCGCAGTCGGGCCCGCAGCAGCCGTACGGCGACCCCGAGGAGACCGACACCGAGATCACCATGCCGCGCGGTGGCCACCAGTCCCGGGTGAGCCCGTTCTTCAGCTGACGCGCTGGAACGGACCAGGGTTTCTGCCGACGGGGACACCCCCGACTGACTCCGTCGGCAGATTCAGCGAAAGCAGCCGTGCGCTTCTCCGAGCGCACGGCTGCTTCGTCTGCCGGACCGCCAGGGCCGTTTCACAAGCGGTGTCCAGCCGCTTGGGACCCGCACCGCCGCGGGTTCTAGAGACCCAGCTCCTTGGCGATCAGCATCCGCTGGACCTCGCTGGTGCCTTCGCCGATCTCCAGGATCTTGGCGTCCCGGTAGAACCGGGCGACCGGCGTCTCGTTCATGAACCCGTAGCCGCCGAAGATCTGGGTCGCGTCGCGGGCGTTGTCCATCGCCGCGTTGG
This sequence comes from Saccharopolyspora erythraea, assembly GCF_018141105.1. Lineage (NCBI taxonomy): Bacteria > Bacillati > Actinomycetota > Actinomycetes > Pseudonocardiales > Pseudonocardiaceae > Saccharopolyspora > Saccharopolyspora erythraea. Next base: position 7,850,454 of record NZ_CP054839.1, read on the forward strand.
ACGAGACCAGCTTGGCGATCGCCGCCTGCTTGCGGTACGGCTCGCCGCACAGCATGCGGGCCGCCGCGTCGTAGTAGGCCAGCCGCGCGGTGTGCGCGCGCATCTCCATGTCGGCGATCTTGAACTGGATGGCCTGGTACTCGCCGATCTTGTGCCCGAACGCCTCGCGCTCGCCCGCGTAGCGCAGGCACTCGTCGACGCAGCCCTGCGCCAGCCCGACGCCGAGCGCGGCGATGGCGACCCGGCCCTCGGTCAGGATCGACAGGAACTGGGCGTACCCGCGGCCGCGTTCGCCCAGCAGGTTCGCCGCGGGCACCCGGCAGTCGTCGAAGGACAGCTCGTGGGTGTCGGAGGCGTTCCAGCCGACCTTGGAGTACTTCTTGGCGACGGTGAAGCCCGGGGTGCCCGACGGCACGATGATCGCCGAGATCTCCTTGCCGCCGCCGGGCTTCTCCCCGGTGACGGCGGTGACCGTGACGAATGAGGTGATGTCGGTGCCGGAGTTGGTGATGAACGCCTTGGAGCCGTTGATCACCCACTCGTCGCCGTCCAGCACTGCCGTCGTGCGGGTCGCGCCCGCGTCGGAGCCGCCGCCGGGTTCGGTGAGCCCGAACGCGCCGAGCGCCTCGCCGGTGGCGAGCGCGGGCAGCCAGGTGCGCTTCTGCTCCTCGCTGCCGAAGCGGTAGAGCGGCATCGCGCCCAGCGACACCCCCGCCTCCAGGGTGATCGCGACCGAGGAGTCGACCCTGGCCAGCTCCTCCAGCGCCAGGCACAGCGCGAAGTAGTCGCCGCCCATGCCGCCGTAGTCCTCGGAGACCGGCAGTCCGAACAGGCCCATCCGGCCCATCGTGGCCACGAGCGGGTAGGGGAACTCCTCGCGCTCGTAGTAGTCGCCGATGACCGGCGCGACTTCCTTGCGGGCGAAGGTCTCCACGCTCTCGCGCAGCGCCTCGTGTTCCTCGCTCAGCCGGTGATCCACCATCTCAGGCCTCCTCGTGGGCACCTGCGGTGAGGACGGCCAGCGGCTGGTCCAGCCCGACCGACTGTCCTCTTCGGACGTGTACTTCTGTGACGACGCCGTCGACGGGGGCGGTGATGGTGTGCTCCATCTTCATCGCCTCGACGACGAACAGGGTCTGGCCGGCCCGGACCTGCTGGCCGGTGGTGGCGTCGGCGACGAGGACGGTGCCCGGCATCGGGCTGGTCACGGCGCCGTCCGACCCCGCGGCGCCTGGCCCCCGGTCGGCCAGCAGCCGGTGCTCGGTGAGCGCCCAGGCGTGGCCGTCGGCGGCGAGCCAGGTGACGCCGTCGCCGCGGGCGACCCGGTAGCGGCGGGTGCGTTCCCGGTAGGTGACGGTCAGCACGTCGTCGCGGAGCTCGGCGCGGGCGGGGCCGGTCGAGTCGCCGACGGTGACCGCCGCGTCGGCCGCGCGGCCCCGGATGCGGACCTCGACCTGCTCCTCCGGTCCGGCGAACCGCCAGACGGCGGGCGCGGGGGCGCCGAGCCGCCAGCCGCCGGGCACGTCCCAGGGGTCGACGACCGGGCCGGCAGGCTCGTCGGCGAGCAGCCGGTCGAGGGCGGCGGCGACGTAGACCTCGTGCGGGGTGGTCGCGCTCGCGGCCACGAGGTCGTCGAGATCGCGTTCGACCAGTCCGGTGTCGAGCCGGCCTGCGCGCACGTCGGAGTGGGCCAGCAGCGAGCGCAGGAAAGCGACGTTGGTGTGCACGCCGAGGACCGCGGTGTCGGCGAGCGCGGCGTCTAGCCTGCGCAGCGCGCCGGCGCGGTCCGGTGCCCAGGCGATGACCTTGGCCAGCATCGGGTCGTAGTCGGAGCCGACCGCCATCCCGGTCCAGACCCCGGAGTCGACCCGGACGCCGGTGCCCGCCGGTTCGTGCGCGGCGAGGACGTCACCGCCGGTGGGCAGGAAACCGCGGGTCGGGTCCTCGGCGTAGACGCGGGCCTCGACGCTGTGCCCCTCGATGCGCAGCTCGTCCTGCGCCCACGGCAGCGGCTCGCCCGCGGCGACCCGGACCTGCTGCTCGACCAGGTCGATGCCGCGCTCGGCGCCGACGGCCGTCACCAGCTCGGTCACCGGGTGCTCGACCTGCAGGCGGGTGTTCATCTCCATGAAGAAGAACTCGTCCGGTGCGTCGGCGGAGACGATGAACTCGACCGTGCCCGCGCCGACGTAGCCGACCGAGCGGGCCGCGTCGACCGCCGAGGCTCCGATGCGCGCCCGCGTCTCGGAGTCGAGCAGCGGCGACGGCGCCTCCTCGATGATCTTCTGGTGCCTGCGCTGGAGGCTGCACTCGCGCTCGCCGAGGTGGACGACGCCGCCTTGCGCGTCGGCCAGCACCTGCACCTCGATGTGGCGCGGGCGCGCGACGTAGCGCTCCACGAACAGCGTGTCGTCGCCGAAGGACGCCCGCGCCTCTCGCCGGGCCGACGCGATCGCCTCGTCCAGCGCCGACTCGTCGTGGACGGCCCGCATGCCCTTGCCGCCACCGCCCGCGGACGGCTTGAGCAGCACCGGGAAGCCCGCGTCGACCGCTGCCTTGCGGATGTCGGCGTCGGACATGCCCGGTTCGCTGCGGCCGGGCACCACCGGCACGCCCGCGGCCTGCACGGTCTGCTTCGCGCGGATCTTGTCGCCCATCGAGTCGATGGCCGACGCCGGCGGGCCGATGAAGACGATGCCCGCCTCGGCGCAGGCGCCGGCGAACGCGCTGTTCTCGGCGAGGAAGCCGTAGCCGGGGTGGATCGCCTGCGCGCCGGTGCGCCGGGCGGCGTCGATGATCCGCTCGATGTGGAGGTAGCTCTCGCCCGCCGCGCGCGGTCCGATGTGGACCGCGGTGTCGGCTTCGGCGACGTGCCGGGCCGAGCGGTCGGCGTCGCTGTAGACGGCGACCGAGCGGATGCCGAGCCGCCGCAGCGTCCGGATCACCCGGACCGCGATCTCACCGCGGTTGGCGACCAGCACCGAGTCGAAGTGCTGCACCATCGAAGTCCCTCCAGGTCTCGGGGTGGTCACCGGTCACATCCGGAAGACGCCGTAGCCGACCGGCTCCAGCGGCGCGTTGGCAGCTGCTGAGAGCGCCAGGCCGAGCACGGTGCGGGTCTGCATGGGGTCGATCACGCCGTCGTCCCACAGCCGGGCGGTCGAGTAGTACGGGTGGCCCTGGTTCTCGTACTGGTCGCGGATGGGCTGCTTGAACGACTCCTCGTCCTCGGCCGTCCACTCCTGTCCGCGCGCCTCGTACTGGTCGCGGCGGACGGTGGCCAGCACCGAGGCCGCCTGCTCGCCGCCCATGACCGAGATCCGGGCGTTGGGCCACATCCACAGGAACCGGGGCGAGTAGGCCCGCCCGCACATCGAGTAGTTGCCCGCCCCGAACGAGCCGCCGATGACCACGGTGAACTTCGGGACCCGGGCGCAGGCCACCGCGGTGACCATCTTCGCGCCGTGCTTGGCGATGCCGCCCGCCTCGTACTCCTTGCCGACCATGAAGCCGGAGATGTTCTGCAGGAACACCAGCGGGATCGAGCGCTTGTCGCACAGCTCGATGAAGTGCGCGCCCTTCATCGCGGACTCGCTGAACAGGATGCCGTTGTTGGCGATGATGCCCACGGGATGCCCGTGGATGCGCGCGAAGCCGGTGACCAGGGTCGGGCCGTAGTCGCGCTTGAACTCGGCGAACCGGCTCCCGTCGACGACGCGGGCGATGACCTCGCGCACGTCGTAGGGGGTGCGGCTGTCGGTGGGCACGACGCCGTAGAGCTCGCCGGGGTCGACCACCGGCTCCTCCACCGGGGCGACGTCCCACGGGCGGGCCGCGCGCGGGCCGAGGGTGCTCACGATCGACCGGACGATGCGCAGCGCGTCCGGGTCGTCGGCGGCGAGGTGGTCGGTGACGCCGGAGGTGTGGGAGTGCAGCTCACCGCCTCCGAGCTCCTCGGCGGTCACCTCGGCGCCGGTGGCGGCCTTCACCAGCGGCGGGCCGCCGAGGAAGATGGTGCCCTGCTCGCGCACGATCACGGCCTCGTCGCTCATCGCGGGCACGTACGCGCCGCCCGCGGTGCACGAGCCGAGCACGGCGGCGATCTGCGCGATGCCGCGCGCGGACATGGTCGCCTGGTTGTAGAAGATCCGCCCGAAGTGCTCGCGGTCCGGGAACACCTCGTCCTGCCTGGGCAGGAAGGCGCCGCCGGAGTCGACCAGGTAGATGCACGGCAGGTTGTTGTGCAGCGCCACCTCCTGGGCGCGCAGGTGCTTCTTGACCGTCATCGGGTAGTAGGTGCCGCCCTTGACGGTCGCGTCGTTGGCGACCACGACGCACTCGCGGCCCGAAACTCGGCCGATGCCGGTGATGATCCCGGCCGAGGGCGCCTCGTCGTCGTAGAGGCCGTGCGCGGCCAGCGTGGACAGCTCCAGGAACGGCGAGCCGCGGTCGAGCAGCGCGTCCACCCGGTCGCGGGGGAGCAGCTTGCCGCGCTCGACGTGGCGCAGGCGGGACTTCTCCGGCCCACCGAGGCGGGCGCGGTCGAGCTCGGCGTCGAGGTCGGCGACGAGCTTGCCGTGGTGCTCGGTGTAGCGCGCGTAGGACTCCGAGGCCGGGTCCACGGCCGTGGTGAGGACGGGCGCATCCATGCGTTGTGCACACCTTCCGCGGTTCAGCGCGTTAGTCATCGTTAACCAACGGGATCGATGTTAACGGCGACTAACCCCTTCGTCTAGTATCGACACGATGGAGGCAAAGCAGTCCCGGCGCGAGCAGATCCTGGAAGCCGCCGCGGAGCTGTTCGCCCGCTACGGCTTCCACGGCGTGGGCATCGACGACATCGGAGCCGCCGTCGGCATCTCCGGCCCCGCGCTGTACCGGCACTTCCGCAGCAAGGACGGGATGCTCGCCGAGATGCTCACCGGCATCAGCGACCGGCTGCTGCACGGCGGCCAGGGCCGGGTCGCCGCGGCGGCCGACCCGCGCGCCGCGCTCGACGAGCTGGTGCGCTGGCACGTCGAGTTCGCGCTGACCAACCCGGCGCTGATCACCGTGCACATGCGCGACCTCGACAGCCTCGCCGAGGCCGACCGCCGCAAGGTGCGCGAGCTGCAGCGCGGCTACGTCGAGGTCTGGGTGGAGGTGCTGCGCCGGGTGCGGACCGACCTCGACGAGCCCACCGCCCGCGCGGCGGCGCACGCGGTGCTCGGGCTCATCAACTCCACGCCCTACAGCGCCCACCTGGGCACCGGGTCGATGTCCGACCTCCTGCACCGCATGGCGCTCAACGCCCTCTCCGCGCCCGCGGCGGTTCCGGGCGGCTGACCCGGCACGATCTCACCCGAACGGATCAAGGACACGGTTTGCACCGGGCTGACCAGGGGCGAAGACTGGAATCGTCGAGGTCGGCAAGCCAGGGAGGCAGGCCATGGCCACGGTCCAAGCGCGCCCCACGGCGGTGCCGACGCGGGCGTCCGGCCGAGCACGCCCGCTCAAGGGCAAGCGGCTGGTGCCGTGGCTGCACACCACCGACCCCAAGCAGATCGGGCTGCTCTACCTGATCACCGCGTTCGGGTTCTTCATCGCGGGCGGCGCGATGGCGCTGCTGATCCGCGGCGAGCTCGCCTCGCCCGGCCTGCAGTTCCTGTCCCAGGAGCAGTACAACCAGCTCTTCACGATGCACGGCACCGTGATGCTGCTGCTGTTCGCGACGCCGATCGTCTTCGGCTTCGCCAACGTCATCCTGCCGTTGCAGATCGGCGCGCCCGACGTCGCGTTCCCCCGCCTCAACGCCTTCTCGTACTGGCTGTTCCTGTTCGGCGGGCTGATCGTGATGAGCGGCTTCCTGATGCCCGGCGGCGCGGCCGACTTCGGCTGGACGGCCTACACCCCGCTGTCGACCCTCAACGTCGGCTACGGCGGTGACCTGTGGATCACCGGCCTGATCGTCAGCGGTCTGGGCACCATCCTCGGCGCGGTCAACATGATCACGACCGTGGTGTGCATGCGCTGCCCCGGCATGACGATGTGGCGGATGCCGATCTTCACCTGGAACGTCTTCGCCACCAGCCTGCTGGTGCTGATGGCGTTCCCGATCCTGACCGCCGCGCTGTTCGGCCTGCTGGTCGACCGCCACCTGGGCGGGCACGTCTTCGACCCGGCCAACGGCGGCGCCATCCTCTACCAGCACCTGTTCTGGTTCTTCGGGCATCCCGAGGTCTACATCGTGGCGCTGCCGTTCTTCGGCATCATCACCGAGATCATCCCGGTGTTCAGCCGCAAGCCGCTGTTCGGCTACACCGGGCTGGTGTTCGCCACGCTGCTGATCATGGGCCTGTCGGTGATCGTGTGGGCGCACCACATGTTCGCCACCGGCGCGGTGCTGCTGCCGTTCTTCTCCTTCGCCACGTTCCTGATCGCGGTGCCGACGGGCATCAAGTTCTTCAACTGGATCGGGACGATGTGGAAGGGCCAGGTCACGTTCGAGTCGCCGATGCTGTTCGCGGTCGGGTTCCTGGTGACGTTCCTGCTCGGCGGGCTGACGGGCATCCTGCTGGCCTCGCCGCCGCTGGACTTCCACATCACCGACACCTACTTCGTCGTCGCGCACTTCCACTACGTGCTGTTCGGAACGATCGTGTTCGCGGTGTTCGGCGGGGTCTACTTCTGGTTCCCGAAGATGACCGGCCGGATGATGGACGACCAGCTGGGCAAGCTGCACTTCTGGCTCACGTTCGTGGGCTTCCACATGACGTTCCTGGTGCAGCACTGGCTGGGCGACGAGGGCATGCCGCGCCGGTACGCCGACTACCTCGAGTCCGACGGGTTCACCGCGCTGAACATGGTCTCGACGATCGGCGCCTTCATCCTCGGCGCGTCGATGCTGCCGTTCCTGTGGAACGTGTTCAAGAGCTACCGCTTCGGCGAGGTGGCCGACGTCGACGACCCGTGGGGCCACGGCAACTCGCTGGAGTGGGCGACCTCCTGCCCGCCGCCGCGGCACAACTTCACGGACCTGCCGCGCATCCGCTCGATCCGGCCCGCGTTCGAGCTGCACTACCCGCACATGGCCGAGCGGCTGGAGTCCGAGGCGCACGCGACGCTGTCCATTCGGGGCAGCAAGTCGTCTTCGTGACCGTTTCTTTACCGAAGCGGGGAAAGCCCATTTCAGGGGCTGTTTGACAATTCCGCCGGCATTTATGTCTGGCGGACGTTTCCGCAGGTCAGCCCAAACATGAATGTCCTGTTCACGTTTGACAGGCGGCATTCGGTGCACACAGGATCAATTCATCCGAAAGCAAACCCCTGACCAGGGGTTTCTTCGTCATGCCCAGCCCAGAGGAGGCCGAGGTTGATCCATGCCCGCGGACTGACCCGCAGTTTCAAGGTCAAGAAGGAGAGCGTCGAGGCGGTGCGGGGTCTCGACCTGGACGTGGACAGAGGGCAGCTCGTCGCGTTCCTCGGCCCCAACGGCGCCGGGAAGTCGACCAGCCTGCGCATGCTGACCTCGCTGCTGCCGCCGACCTCCGGCACGGCCACGGTCGCCGGCCACGACGTGGTGGCCGAGCCCGCCGCGGTGCGCGCACGCATCGGCTACGTCGGCCAGAAGAACAGCGCCGGCGAGAACTTCCGGGTCCGCGACGAGCTGGTGACGCAGGGCCGCTGCTACGGCCTCGGCCGGTCGGAGGCGGGCAGGCGCGCCGACGAGATCATGGAGCTGCTGGAGCTCACGCCGCTGGCCAAGCGCAAGCCGGGCACGCTCTCCGGCGGCCAGCGCCGCAGGCTCGACATCGCGATGGGCCTGATCCACCGGCCGGAACTGCTGTTCCTGGACGAGCCGTCTACCGGCCTGGACCCGCAGAGCCGCGCCAACATCTGGGAGCACGTCCTGCGGCTGCGCGAGCAGCACGGCACCACCCTCTTCCTCACCACGCACTACCTGGAGGAGGCCGACACGATGGCCGAGCGGGTGGTGATCATCGACCACGGCCGGATCATCGCCGACGGCACCGCCGAGGAGCTCAAGAGCGACCTCGCGGGCGACCGCATCACGGTGGTGGCCGAGGACGCATCCGGCGCGGCGGTGGCCGCCGAGATCGGGTCGCGGCTCGGCGAATCGTCGCTGGAGGCCACGACCGTGCGCGTGCGGGTGCCCAATGCCACGACGGCCCTCCCCGACTACCTGCGGGCCCTCGACGCGGCCGGCGTCAAGGTCACCGCGGCCGAGACCTCGCGGCCCACCCTCGACGACGTCTTCCTCGGGCTGACCGGCCGCAGCCTGCGCGAGAGCGAGAAGGAGGCGGCGTGACCGACCGAGATGGTGCCCCTGATCCCGCGGGAGGTGGCGTGAGCGCGCCGCAGCCCGCGGGAGCCGGCGTGACCGACCGCGTGTCCACCCCCACCAGCCCGCGAGGGAGCCGACGCATGAGCAGCTTCGTCCGCGACACCGCCACGGTGTTCACCCGGGAGTTCGCACCCGCCTGGCGGGAACCGCTGGCCATGGTGTTCGGCATGGCCCAGCCGCTGCTGTTCCTGTTCCTGTTCGGACCGCTGCTCGGCGGGACCGCCGCGGGCGGTGAGTCGACGTGGCAGTGGTTCGTGCCCGGCGTGCTGATCATGATGTGCCTGTTCGGGCCGATGATGGCCGGCTACAACCTGCTGGTCGAGCTGGGCAGCGGCTCGATGGAGCGGATGCTCGTCACGCCGCTGAACCGCAGCGCGATGCTGGTGGGCCGGACGCTCAAGGAGTTCCTGCTGCTGGTCGTGCAGGCCGTGCTGATCATCGCGGTGGCGTTGCCGATGGGGTTCCGGCTGCACGTGCTCGGCGTGCTGGCGGGCCTGGCGCTGCTGGCGCTGTTCGCGGTCGGGCTCGGCGCGCTGTCGTTCGTGCTGGCGATCGTGTCGCACCCCAGCGGCGAGCTGTTCTACATGGTGACGCAGGTGCTGCTGTTCCCGGTGTTGCTGCTGTCGGGGGTGCTGCTGCCGATGGACTTCGGTCCGGGGTGGCTGCAGGCCGCCTCGAGGCTGAACCCGGTCGCCCACATCGTCGAGGCGGAGCGGGCGCTGTTCGACGGGCGCTTCGCGGAGATGCCGGTGCTCTACGGCGTCGTCGCGGCCGGGCTCATCGCCTGGATCGGGATGTGGCTGGGGAACCGGGCGATGCGCCGCGGCGTGTAGCCGCCGGGTGGGCGGGGCCGGACCGGCTGGTCCGGCCCCATGGCTTGTAGACGTTGATCGCCGCGACGAAGCTCAGCGCGGTGATGGCGACGGCCGGGGCGACCACGATCGAGACCGCGTCGCCGCCCACCGCGTCGGCGACGGGGACTTCCGGGGCCGCGGCGAGCACCTTCGCCGCGGCCCCGCGCATCAGCGGGGCGAGCGACAGCTGCACGAGCGCGGTCATGACGGCGGTCAGCACCAGGCTGACCACCACCCACCAGTGGCGCAGGAGCCCCCACTTCGTGCCGACCGACAGGGCGATCCCCGAGACCAGCGCCAGCCCGCTGATGGGCTGACCGGGCGTCACGACCACGCCGAGCGCGATGTAGGCGGCGCGGCTCACCTGCGGGTCCGCGTGCAGGAGCCCGGTCAGCCCGAGCACGAGCAGGCAGACGCTCAGGCCGATCCAGGCGACCGAGGCGATCACGTGCGCCGTCAGCACCGCCTTGCGGGCCTTCGGCGACAGGGCGGCGCTCGTCCGGCGGCCACTCCGCAGCATGGCTCCATTCACGAATTATTTGTACCATGAACGATTCGTGATTGGTAGAGTATCGGGGTGCCACCGCAGCCCCACGCAAGATCCGGTCCCGCCTTCCTGCTGACCCAGCTCGGCACGCGCGCCGCGATGCTCTTCGCCGAGCGCGTCGCGGCCCTCGACCTCACGCCGCCGCAGGTCGGCATGCTGCGCATGATCGGCACCGAGGCGGGGCTGAGCCAGCAGCAGCTCGCGGGCAGGCTGGGCATGCTACCGAGCAAGGTCGTCTCGTTCGTCGACGAGCTGGAGGGCCGCGGCCTGGTCGTCCGGGCGCGCAGCGCCCGCGACCGCCGCGTCTACGAGCTGACGCTCACCGACAAGGGCGAGGAGCTGATGCGGCAGGTGCGGGAGGTCGCGGCCCAACACGACGCCGACTTCTGCGGCCCGCTGGACACCTCGGAACGCGAACAGCTGGCCGGCCTCCTGCGGCGCCTGGCCGAGCACCACGACCTGACGCCGGGCGTGCACCCCGGCTACCGCCACCTCGGGTGACCGGCGCCAGGCGCGAAGCCCTCCGGGTCAGCCCGCGAACGCCGGAACCGCGGCCGGAGCCTGAACCGGAGCGGAGCGGCCGATGACGTTGCCGCCCGCGTCGAGGGCCTCGACCGCGGCGAACGCCTCCGGAGCGGGCAGGGCGGCGGCGGTCTCGAAGCCGCTGCGCGCCACGTCGGCCACCGGGCGAAGCTGATCGGCGGCCGGTCCGGCCAGGACGCGCCAGCCGCGGACCTCGGTGGCGCCGTTCCAGCTCGCGTAGACCGTCGGCGCGCCGTCGGCACCCGGCTGCAACGCCGCCACCGGCGGCTCCGAGGGCGCGCCCACCCACGGCAGCCGGAACGCACGGTAGGACGGCATGCCGTCGCCGAACTCGCCGTGCATGACGACGTTGCCCTCGGCGTCGAACTCGGTGAAGTTCGCCTGCGAGCCCCAGCCGACGAAGTGGTTGCCGCCGGGCAGGACCTGGTGGCTGGACTGGCTGACGCTGGTGGTTCCCTTCGGGTGCGGGAACGCCTTGACCAGCGAAACCTTGCGCGCCTGCTGGTCAACACCGAGCACCAGGGCCCGCGAGGCAGGGCCCGGCCGGTCGGAGGCGTTGTCGAACAGGGTGAGCGTGCCGTCGGGCTGCCGGCGCGCGTCGTGCTGCCAGGCGAACGCGGCGTCCGGGGCGACCTGGAAGTCGCTGCGCTTGCCGCCGAGCCGCCACTGCACGGCGCCGGTCTCGCGGTCGACGAGGTAGAGCGCGCTGGTGTGCCGCGCCGAGACGAGCAGGTCACCCTCGGCGGTCTCCTGGATCGAGTTCAGGTGGACGTAGTCGTAGGGCTTGCCCTCGGGCGCGGGGACGTTCGACTCGTCGAGCCCGACGTGGTCGAGGCTGTGCCACTCGAACAGCACCCGGCCGCTGGCGATGTCGATCTCCTGGATCACGCCCTCGACCACCGGCCGGTCGAGCTGCACGGTGTTGTAGGCCATCACCAGCGCCGTGTCGCGCGGGGTGATGACCAGCTCGTGCAGGTCGGCCTGGAGGTTGTTGCCCATCCGGATGGTGGCGATCTGCTTGTAGGACTGGTTGGTGATCACGTACTCGCCGGAGCCGAAGCCCGGGTGCGGGCGCCCCTGCCACCACGTGAGCACCGGCTTGCCCTGGTACTGCTGCGCCTTGAAGTCCATGCCGAACTGGCCGACGCCGTCGCCGACGGGCTGGGACCACACCGGCTGGCCGGTGTCGTCGACGATCAGCGGCCCGCCCTGGGCTCCTTTGCCGTAGGGGGCCAGGAAGACGTAGCCGGGAGCGGTCCCGTCGGCCGGCGTCTCGACGTTGACCACCGGCGGCGTGAGGTCCGGGCGGGTGACGAAGTGGCTGGGCTGCGGCGGGGCCCCGGAGCCCTCGCCCTCGTCCATGAACTGCGCACTGCCCGCCGTCGCGGAGGCGAAGAGCAGCGCGAGTGCGGCCAGGACCACGACCGGCCCTGCCACCAGCGAGTTCCACCACAGCGTTCGGCGTGAGTCGTGCCGGACTGCCCGGTCCATGAAGCGCTCCGTCCACCCGAAGATCAGGCCGACACGTCTACCACCGGTCGAACATCGTCGAACAGCCGATTTCTTAAAGTTTCCACGCTTTCACTGCGCGGAAGGGAATTGGACCGATGGGCAGTGCGCACATCTCCAGCGGCTCCGGACTGTGCGGCCACCCAACCCTCGACTGTCCACTATGCACGGTTTCTGGCCTGCGAAGTGAGGCGCTTCATAGCGATTCGCGGGAACAGCTCCCGGACGTCTACTGTTGATGACGTCTGGGAGGCGCCATCGATTGCCGCGTTCCTGAATCGTTCCCTCAGCCGGTTCCCGCCAGCCATCGAGCGGCGGACGGCCGAGGTGCGAGCACCGATTCCCGCCCGGCACGTTGTTCTCGAGGAGTACTCCTTGCCCATTGCCCTGCTGGCACTGGCCATCGCTGCTTTCGGCATCGGAACGACCGAGTTCGTCATGATGGGGCTGCTGCCCGACGTGGCGTCGAACCTGCACGTGTCGATCTCCGACGCGGGCGGCTACATCTCCCTGTACGCGATCGGCGTCGTCGTCGGCGCACCTCTGCTGACCATCGCGGGCATGCGGGCGCGGCGCAAGACGATGCTGAACAGCATGTTGGTGCTGTTCACCATCGGCAACCTGCTCTCCGCACTCGCGCCCACCCACGGGCTGCTGCTGGCGGCCCGCTTCGTGGCCGGCCTGCCGCACGGCGCCTTCTTCGGCATCGGCGCCGTGGTCGCCGCGAGCCTGGTGGCTACCGACAAGCGGGGCCAGGCCATCTCGATGATGTTCATCGGGCTCACCGTGGCCAACATCGTCGGCGTCCCGCTGGGCACCCTGCTCGGCCAGGCCATGGGCTGGCGCTGGACGTTCGGCCTGGTCGCGGTGATCGGGCTGGTGGCGCTGGCGGCCGTGGTCACCCTGGTGCCGCAGCAGCCCAAGCCGACCGACGTTAGCGTGCGCGGCGAGCTCAAGGCGTTCCGCCGCCCGCAGGTGTGGCTGGCCTTCGCCATCGTGGTGTTCGGCTTCGCCGCGACGTTCTCCTTCTACACCTACATCAAGCCGGTCCTCACCGACATCAGCGGTTACACCCCCACCGCGGTCACCCTGCTGCTGGCGCTGTTCGGCGTGGGCATGACCGTCGGCACCGCCGTCGGCGGCCGGCTGGCCGACCGCGCTCCGATGCGGACGCTGTACGTGTTCCTCACCCTGCTCGCGGTCGCGCTGACGGCGTTCGTGTTCGCCTCGCACAGCGCGGTCCTGGCGGCGGTGAACGTGTTCCTGATCGGCGCGTTCGGCTTCGCCGCGATCCCCAGCATCCAGGCCAGGATCCTGGACCAGGCCAAGGAGGCCCCGGCGCTGGGCTCGGCGAGCATCCAGTCGACGTTCAACATCGCGAACTCGCTGGGCGCCTACCTGGGCGGCCTGGTCCTCGCGGGCGGCTTCGGACTCACCTCTCCGAGCTGGGTCGGCGCCCTTCTGGCCCTGGTCGGCCTGGGCTTCGCGGTGGTTTCCGGGCAGCTGGACCGCAGGTCGCGCACCGCGCAGCCGGCCCGCGCCACCGAGCGCGCCGAGCCGGTCGCGATGAGCGAGGTGTCCGGCTAGCCCGGCCTCGCAGGCCGTGCTGTGATGGGGGCGGCCCGGTCAGCAACGCAAGTTCGAATCCTCTGGAGGCAGAACACAAATGACTCAGGTTCCCAGCATCACCCTCAACACCGGCGCGGAGATGCCCCAGCTCGGCTTCGGGGTCTTCCAGGTTCCGGCCGACGAGGTGGTGGAACCGGTCCGCACCGCGATCGAGGCCGGCTACCGCAGCATCGACACCGCCAAGGTCTACGGCAACGAGGAAGGTGTCGGCAAGGCCATCGCCGAGTCCGGCGTGCGCCGCGAGGACCTGTTCGTCACCACCAAGCTGTGGAACGACGACCAGGGCTACGACAGCACGCTGCGCGCCTTCGACGAGAGCCTGGCCCGGCTCGGCCTGGACTACGTGGACCTGTACCTGATCCACTGGCCCGTGCCGGGCAAGGACGCCTACGTCGACACCTGGAAGGCGTTCGAGAAGCTGCACGCCGACGGCCGCGCGAAGTCGATCGGCGTGTCCAACTTCCAGATCCCGCACCTGCGCCGGTTGTCCGAGGAGACCGACGTGGTGCCGGCGGTCAACCAGATCGAGCTGCACCCCAACCTCCCGCAGTCCAACCTGCGCGCCTTCCACAGCGAGCACGGCATCGCCACCGAGGCGTGGAGCCCGCTGGGCCAGGGCAAGGGGCTGCTGGAGGACCAGACGCTGCGGTCGCTGGCCGACAAGTACGCCAAGAGCCCGGCGCAGATCACGCTGCGCTGGAGCATCCAGCTCGGCAACGTGGTGATCCCGAAGTCGGTGACGCCCTCCCGCGTGCGGGAGAACCTCGACGTCTTCGACTTCGAGCTGGCCGACGACGACATGTCCGTGATCTCCGGTCTGGAGACCGGCAACCGCGTCGGACCGGACCCGGACGTCCTCGGCGCCTGACCGTCCACCACACCGCGAACACCCCCGCCCCGTTGCAGGAGCGGGGGTGTTCTGCGTGTCGGGCGAGAGAACGCAACCAGGCACGTGGTGGCGGTGGGAGCACCAGGCTGGGAGGGGAAGTCGGCCGTGCTCCCACCACGTCGATCAACGGTCGGCCGCCCTTGAATCGATCACTAGGTGGCTGCTCTGTTCGGCGTCGTTGCGCAGTGCCGCCGACACCCGGTCCAGACAGCCCGCCAGACGCTCGCGTTCGGTTGCGTCGTAGCGGCCACGTTCGACGTCGTCAGCAGCGAGCCCCAGCGCGAGCACCACGCCGCGCATCATCTGCGCCAGCTCGCGGAGATTCGGACGCGTCATCGGGCACCGACCATCGGAGGCAACCCCGCGAGCACCCGGGCGGCGGCGTTGCACTCCGGGCAGGTCTCCCACAACCACGCCATGTCGCCCGTCTCAGCAGCAACGCGCCGCGTGCACAGCGTGGTGATCTCGACGCCGGGGACATACGCGTTGCCCGCCCCTTGCGGATCGATGCTCGCGTGCCTCGCTCCGTTGGCGGGCACCCAGTGGAACGGGTGCTGGGCGTACATCACGGCACCGTCCGCGGTGTGGCGTCCGACTCACGGCCAGTACAGTGCATCGCGACCTCCGGTCTCGCGGTCTCGTTGATTACGAGACCAATGATTGTGGTCCCGAGACCACTTGATCAATCCCCTGATCGGCTGGTCACTGCGCATCTCGGGCTGCATTAGGGTCCGGTGCATGAACGAGACCACTCCCGCACCTCGCGCCTACGTCCTCGGCGCGGAACTTCGGGATGCTCGCGAGAAATCCGGACTCACGCTGCGGAAGCTCGCGAGTGCGCTCGACGTCTCGCACTCGGTCGTTGTTCGCTGGGAACGCGGCGAGCGGGTGCCGTCAACCGAGTCGGTCGCCGCGGTCTGCGCCGTGCTCGGGCTCAACACGGCCGCACGTGAACGGCTCATGCGGCTGGCGCGAGACGCGGTCTCGGAACCACCCAACACGGTGTCGGTCGGCCCGGTCGGCGAGGCAGACCAGCTCGCCGCGCTGCTGGAGTTCGAGCGGATCGCAACGTCCATCACCGACGTCTCGCCGATCGTCGTACCTGGCTTGTTGCAGACTGCTGACTACGCGCGGGCGATCATGAGCGCGGGCATACCCGATGGCGAGACTGACAAGCGCGTGATGATGCGGCTCGGCCGCAGAGAGCTGATCACCCGACGACGCTCGCCGGTGCGATTCGCTGCCTTGATGCTGGAGGCGGCGTTGCACCAGTCGATCGGCGGACCCGAAGTGATGCTGGACCAGCTCCAGTTCCTGCTGGAGATGGGCGAACGCGACAACGTCGAGATCCGCGTCATCCCACAGTCTGCGGGGTGGACACCGGCCCACGTAGGGCCGTTCGTGTTGCTGGAGTTCGTGAAGGCGGCGCCCGTGGTGCACCTGGAGCACCACAGGTCAAG
Source organism: Saccharopolyspora erythraea (assembly GCF_018141105.1). Classification (NCBI taxonomy): domain Bacteria; kingdom Bacillati; phylum Actinomycetota; class Actinomycetes; order Pseudonocardiales; family Pseudonocardiaceae; genus Saccharopolyspora; species Saccharopolyspora erythraea. The sequence goes on from NZ_CP054839.1 coordinate 7,866,229, forward strand.
CGCGTTTCTGCGCGACGAAGGAGACGTGCGCGCGTTCGTCTCCGCACGAGAAGATATCGATCGGGTGGCGATGAGTCCGACCAAGTCGCGTGAGCTCATCGCCGACGTCATCAACCGTGAGGAGACGACGACGTGACGGTATCTCAGCAGCCCGTCGGCTGGCGCAAGTCCAGCCGCAGCAACCAGGAAACCAACTGCGTGGAGGTCGGTCGCGTGGGTGGTGGCGCGGCGGTCCGGGACACCAAGGACCGCGCCGCCGGGCACTTCACCACCACCGGTGGCCAGTGGTCGGCCTTCGTGGCCGCGGTCAAGGGCGGCAGGTTCGACCGCTGAACCGCTGAAGCCGCGAACACCCCCGCCCCGGTTCCCGGAGCGGGGGTGTTCTGCGTCCACTGTGTCCTGTCGAGGTCCGGTCAGATGCCGAACGGTGGCGGGTACTCGACCGTGCCGCTCGGCACCTCGCCACGCGGGTCGAGCGCGAGCGCCATCATCGCCTCGTCCGGCACCTCGATGGTCAGCCCGATCCCGAACTCCGAGGCTCTTGTGAAGCCGAAGCGCGGGTAGTACTCGGGATGTCCCAGCACCAGCACCAGGTTCTCGCCCATGGCGCGGGCGGCCTCCAGCCCCGCCCTGATCGCGGCCGAACCGGCACCTGTGCGCTGGTGGTCCGGTCGCACCGCGCACGGCCCCAGCGTCAGCGCCGGAGCGCCGTCGACGTGGGAGCGGGTCAGCAGGGCGTGCCCCGCGATCTCGCCCGCGGCGGTCTCGGCCACGATCGACAGGCCGTCGATCCAGGCGGGGTCGGCGCGCAGCGCGTCGACGAGGTCGGCCTCCAGCGGGGTCGGGAACGCGGCCAGGTTGACCGCGCGGATGGCGGCGATGTCGTCGGCCGTCTCGGGCCTGGTGTGCCACTGCACGGTCCGGCTGCGCTCCTCGGAAGTGGCCCCGGATCCCCGGGGCGGCTTGCGGTCGTCGTTCACTTCCTCCCCCTGAACCTGTAGGCAGCCCGCTGCTGCTTGGTGATTGCCTTCCAGCGCTCTTCGCGCTCGGCGCGCAGCCGGGCGTCGCTGCGCGCGGCCATCCAGGCGTTCTCACGTTGCAGCTTGCGGTAGCTGTCGAGGCGGCGGGCGCCGAGCTCGCCCGACTCGATCGCCGCCTGCACCGCGCAGCCCGGCTCGATGTGGTGCGCGCAGTCGGTGAACCGGCAGCCGAGGGCGAGCTCCTCGATCTCGGCGAAGGTCCGCTCCAGCCCCTCCTCGGCGCCGAACAGGCCGACGCCGCGCAGCCCCGGGGTGTCGATGAGCACCCCGCCGTCCGGGAGCGCGACCATCTCGCGGCGCACGGTCGTGTGCCTGCCCTTGCCGTCCTGGGCGCGGACGTCACCGGTGGCCAGGTCGTCGGCTCCGAGCAGGGCGTTGGCCAGGGTGGACTTGCCCGCGCCGGACGCCCCGAGCAACACGACGGTGCCGGTAAGCAGCCCGCGCAGCCGGTCGAGCCCTTCGCCGGTGACGGCACTGGTGGCGACCGCCTCGGCGCCGGGCGCCAGGCCGGCCAGCTCAGCGGTCAGGCCGCCGGGGTCGGCCGCCTGGTCGGCCTTGGTGGCGACGACGACCGGCACCGCGCCGCTCTCCCAGCCCAGCGCGAGCAGCCGCTCGACCCGGCCCGCGTTGAGCCGCACCGCCGCGGACACGACCACGGCGACCGTGTCGACGTTGGCGGCCAGCACCTGGCCGTGCGACGACCGCGAGGAGCCTGCCCGCACGATCGCCGTTCGGCGGGGCAGCAGCGCGACCAGCTCCGGCTCGCCGCCCGCTGCCGGGCGCACCGCGGCCCAGTCCCCGGTGCAAGGACCGTCGGCGGCGGAGAAGGCGACGCGCAGCGGCCCCGCCCCGGTGACGACGTCGCACCGGCCGCGGTCGACGCCGACGACGCGGGCGGGGACGAGACCGGCCCGCCGGTGCGGAGCGAACGAGGTTTCCAGGTCGTCGTCCCAGCCGTAGGCCGACAGGGACGAAGCGGCGTCGCTCTCAGGGCGGGCCGCAGAGGAGTCCGAAGGCACCTCGGCCGGCGCGGACGACTCGGCGTCAGCCGGACGTGCGGGCTCAGCCGGACGTGCGGACTGGGATTGACGTGAGGACCCAGCCGGACGTGCGGAATTGGATTGACGTGAGGACCCAGCCGGACGTGCGGAACTGGATTGACGTGCGGAATCGGATTGCTGTGACAACGGGAGAGCTCCTGTCATGAGGAGCCCCGGCCAGGCACGTGCGCGAGCAGGTCCGAGCACGCGAGCGTTCAGCGGCGCGCCGCGAGGACGCGCGGGAAGCTCACGGGATCAGCGGTCCGTTCGCCGAGCAGATGCAGAGCCGACGTCTAAGAGAAGGCTCAGGCGGCGAGAGAACGTGCGACCGGGGCCCGGGACGTTCGAATGGTCCGGGCGCTGCGTGTGGCAGCACTCACCCAGGCGGCCATCGACGTCACCTCCTGGAGCTTCCCGATCGCGGAACACGGCCTGCGGACACATTCAACCCGACGCGGCGGCACCGGGTCCAACGGTTTTCAGGCGACCTCGACCTGCGGCGTCAGCGCCTGCAGGACGTTGCTGCCCGAACGCAGCGACGCGACCTGGCTGCGGGTGGCCACCCACTTCGGGAACCTGCCCAGCCGCTGCAACGGGGTGCTGCGCTGCGCCGAGGTCAGGGCCGCGGTGCGCGACACCTTCACCGCCCGCGGCCTGCGCTCCTGCTCGTAGGTGCGCAGCAGCGGTTCCGGATCGGCGCTGAGCCCGTCGATGTTGGGCAGCAGGAGGGACAGCAGCCAGGCGTCCTCCAGGGTCTGGTTGGCCGCCTGCGCGACCGCGGGCGGCATCGCGTGCACCGCGTCGCCGAGCAGCGTGCTGCGCGGACCGCCCCACACCCGCGGCACCTGGTGGCGGATGTGCGGGAAGAAGCCGAGGTCGTCGTCGGTGACCGAGGACAGCAGCTCCTCCACCGGCTCCGGCCAGCCGCGGAAGGCCGCGCGCAGGTCGGCGACCGAGAGCTCGGGGTCGCCCTCGCGCCACGGCATGTCGAACCACCAGTGCAGCAGCCCGTCGCCTGCCGGGATGAGCCCGGCGTGGGCGTTTCGGCCCGCGATGTTGAGGGTGCGCGACCCGTGCGCGATGGGCAGGTCGCTGCGGGTCAGGCCCTGCCAGCTCGCCCACCCGGTGAGCTTGGCGGGCGGGCCGCCGAGCACCGAGCGGCGCACCGCCGAGCGCTGGCCGTCGGCGCCGATCACCAGGTCACCGGTGGCGACGCTGCCGTCGTCGAAGCGGACGACCACGCCGTCCTCGGCCTCGGTCACGCCCGTGCAGCGCCGTCCGAAGTGCAGGACCTCGGCGGGCAGCGCCTCGGCGAGCTTGACGATCAGCGTCCGGCGCGGGATCTCGACGGTCGGCGAGCCGAGGCGCTCGGTGACCGCGTCCAGGTCGGCCTCCCACAGCAGCCGCCCGCTCTCGGTGACCGACCGCAGGCTGTGCAGCTCCCGGCCGACGCCGTCGAGCGAGACGCCGAGGTCTCGCAGCGCCGCGGTGCCGTTGCTCCAGACCGTCACACCCGCGCCGCCGTCGCGCAGCGCCTCGGCGTGCTCGAACACCTGGACGTCGTGACCCTGCTCGACCAGCCCGTTGGCGACGGCGAGTCCTCCGATACCTGCCCCGACCACGAGAACCCGCATCGTCTCCATCCAATTCACCGACGGTGCTGTCGTGCCGATTTTATCCAGACGACCGGATGGACCGGTTTGTCCTTCGTCACAGCTCATGCGCGTTGCGGACCCGTTGCACGTCCGAGAACCGATCGTTGAAGTCCGGACTATGCAGGCGCGCCGTCGGCTAACTACGTTCGGGCCATGAGCACTCGCGTCTCCCCGCCCTTCCGCGCGGACCACGTCGGCAGTCTCCTCCGCCCCCAGCGACTGCTCGCGGCCAGGGAGGAACACGCCGCGGGCCGCATCAGAGCCGACGAGCTGCGCGCGGTGGAGGACGAGGCGATCACCGAGGTGGTCGCGATGCAGGAGGAGGCCGGGCTCTCCAGCGCCACCGACGGCGAGTTCCGCCGCTCCTCGTGGCACATGGACTTCCTGTACCAGCTCGAAGGCGTCAGCAAGGTCACCGACTCCGAGCTCACCGTCCGGTTCCACAACGCCGACGGCGACATCGAGTTCGCCACCCCGGACATGCGCGTCGACGGCCGGATCAGCCTCGCCGAGCCGATCTTCGCCGACGCCTTCCGCTTCCTGGCCGACAAGGCGGGCCGGGCCACCCCGAAGCTGACCATCCCGTCGCCGGGGATGCTGCACTACCGCGGCGGCCGCGCGGCGATCGACGAGTCGGTGTACCCGGACCTGGAGCAGTTCCGCGCCGACCTCGCCGCCGCCTACCGCGCCGAGATCCGGGCGCTGGCCGACATCGGCTGCCACTACCTCCAGCTCGACGACACGAGCCTGGCCTACCTCAACGACCCGGCGCAGCGGGAGCAGCTGGCGGCCAGGGGCGACGACGCCGAGCACGAGCACGAGCGCACCATCGACCTGATCAACGCCGCGCTGCGGGACCGCCCCGACACGCTGTCGGTGACCACGCACATGTGCCGCGGCAACTACCGCTCGTCGTGGGTGGCCGAGGGCGGCTACGACTTCGTCGCCGAGGCGCTGTTCTCCCGGCTGGACGTGGACGGGTTCTTCCTGGAGTTCGACGACGCCCGCTCCGGCGGGTTCGAGCCGCTGCGGTTCGTGCCCAAGGGCAAGGTCGTGGTGTTGGGCCTGGTCACCACCAAGCGCGGCGAGCTGGAGTCCAAGGACGAGCTGAAGCGGCGCATCGACGAAGCGGCCCGGTACGTCGACCCGGACCAGCTCTGCCTGTCCCCGCAGTGCGGCTTCGCCTCCACGCAGGAGGGGAACGCGCTCACCTACGACGAGCAGATGGCCAAGTTGCGGCTCGTCGCCGAGACGGCCGCCGAGGTGTGGGGCTGACGGCCCCGCCCGCGTCGGCAGGCGAGCGGTCGTCGACCGCGAACGGCCCCGAACGCCGGCCCGGGCAGCGCCCGGCCGTGGTTCGCAGACGTCCGGCTCAGGCGGCTGGTTCGAGGAACCTGCCCGCGATCAGCCCAGGTTCCTCGTCGCCGTCGAAGCGGACCCAGAGCACCGGGCCGTCGAAGACGTCGGGCAGCCCGGTGGCGGCCTCCACCACCGTTCCCGTCTGATCACGAAACCGGCCGAACGAAGCACGCACTCGCGTGCCGGGTTCAAACGGACTCGATGACTGCTCCATGAGGGGGGACGTTACGTGTCTTGGCGGCGATTCGGGAAACCGCGTCCGAGTGATCCTCGAATTGACGCGTTGACCTGCTGTTTCAAGCCCTCCGAAGGGCCGGATTAGCTCGTTGGTGTGATGTAAGTCATCGTGAGTGACATCACCCAGAGTGACCGGAAATCCGGCAAATGGGAGCAGAGGCCGCCGGATGCCGCCCGAGGGCCCCGAATCCAGCGCCCCAGGCACGCCGGGAACCGCCGGTAGGATGAGCCGGGTGTCCGCCCACAGCCCCGACCGGTGTTCCCGGCCGAACCACCGGCACGCGCTGACCGGAGGCACCGCAGCCCGGCCCTGGCGGCCGGCCCCGCGACCCTCCTCGTCCGGGTCTTGACCATGCGCACGATCAGGCAGGCCGGCGAGTTCGAGCTCGAGGTGAAGAAGTCCCGCTTCCTGTGCGCTCTCGCGCGCGTGACCAGCGAATCCGAGGCTCGCGAGTTCGTGCAGTCCCGTCGCAAGCTCCACCACGACGCCCGGCACCACTGCTCGGCCTTCGTGCTGGGCGACCTGGGCGAGATCCAGAAGTCCAGCGACGACGGCGAGCCGGCCGGCACGGCGGGCGTGCCGATGCTGGAAGTGCTGCGCCGCAACGAGCTCACAAACACCGCCGCCGTCGTCACCCGCTACTTCGGCGGCGTCCTGCTGGGCGCGGGCGGCCTGGTCCGCGCCTACGGCGGCGCGGTGTCGGCCGCGCTGGAGCACGTCGGGCTGCTCGAGCGCCGTCCGGTGCGGATCGTGTCCACGACGGTGGACCACCCGCAGGCCGGGAAGCTGGAGAACGACCTGCGTTCGGCGGGCCACCGGATCACCGGCGTCGAGTACGGCGAGCGGGTCCGCATCGACATCGGCGTGGGCGAGTCGTCGGTGGCGGAGTTCGAGGCATGGCTCGCCGAGGCGACGGGCGGCTCCGCGTCGATGGTCCTCGGAGACCTGACCCACGCCGAGGTAGAGACCTGAGGCGACTGTCCATCCACATTGGACGCTCTCAAGCGGTGATCCCGTGTGGATCGAAAAAGCCCTTGTGATTTCACCCCTTCGGCCGTCGTGGCAGGCATCTTTACCGCCGAACAGCCCAGAGCGCGCTGTGGGTATGACCACTGGCCGAATAGGCCGGTTATCGACTTTCCGTAACCGCGTGTTCCGCTAACGTCACGGTCCGTTGTGTTCACCTTCGACGCCTGGGAGGGCGTGCGTGAAGGCGTTGGCCAGGCGACGTCCGAGTCCGGCGGCAGCCGAGCGCGGCGGGGGAACCCGCCCGCGGAACCGCCCGCACTGAGAGGTCGGAATGCGAAATCCCACGGGGTATCCCGAGGAAACCCCGGTGACGCGCGAGGTCACGGTCTTCCGCGAACGTCCCGGCACCGGCCTGTGCGAGAGCCTGATCGCCCAGGCCAGGTGGTGGGTCCAGGGCCGCAGCGTCTACCTGGAGGTCGAGCTGCCCCCGCACACCTACCGCAGCAGCGGCACCAGCCTGTTCTACGCGATGCTCGACCTGCGGCAGAGCCGGCTGGAGCCCGAGGGACTGCTGCTGCTCACCGAGGGCTGCCGCTGCGACGTGTGGGCGCTGAGCACGCCCGAGCAGGACTTCCCCGGCACGCGCGGGATCGTCCTCGGCACCGAGACCACCGTCGACCTGCTCGCCACCGTCGGCGAGCGGTACGTGCCGCGCGTCGGCCGGGTCGGCGACCAGCTCGGGTTCAGCACCGGCGAACTCTGATCCCCGGGCGGCGGCGCCCCGCGGCGCCACGTCCGGTCACGACCGGAAGATGCGGTCGAGGTGGTAGTCGATCACCGCGATCGCCTCGTCGCCGCTGCGCCTGCCGAGCAGGACACCCGCCGCCAGCCCGTCCGGGACGGCCAGCAGCAGCTCCGCCTCGCGCTCCGGATCGACGCCGGGAACCAGCAGGCCGTCGCCCCGCGCCGCGCGCAGCTGATCGGTGAACAAGCCCACCACCTTCGGCCATTCCGCGTTGTAGACCTCGGCCATCTCCGGCTGGTTGAGCGCCCGGAGCATGAACGCGATGCTGACCAGCAGCGCCGAACGCCCTTCCGGCGAGACCGGCAGCATCTCGATCATGACGGTCCGCACGACCTCCCGCGGTGTCGGTGCGATGTCGGCGCGCGCCAGGTGCTCGCGGACCCGTTCGGAGACCTTGCCGTTGGCGTGGGTCGTGGCGAACAGCAGCATCTGCTCCTTGGTCCCGAAGTAGTGCTGCACCGCGCCCATCGACACGCCCGCCTCCGCCGCGACGTCGCGCAGGCTCACGCCCTCCAGGCCCTCGCGGCTCGCGATGCGGATCAGCGCGTCGGCGATCTGCTCCCGACGCGCCGCGTGGTCCACCCGTTTCGGCACGACACCCCTTTCCCATGCAATCGCATTGCAAAAACACCGGCCGACTGGTTACGATGCAAACGCATTGTAACCGTGCGTAGCCAGCGCGGCGAGCTGCACCACAACCACCACTGGGGAATCCATGACCACCGCATACGCCCAGCCGACGACGCGGAGCACGTCCGGCGGTCGCATCAGCGCTCTCGACGTCGTACGCGGCGTGGCCATCATGGGCACGCTCGGCACCAACATCTGGATCTTCACCGACCCGCAGGGTCCGGCCGGGTTGCTGTCCGCCGCCGACACCGGCACCTTCGCCGCCAACGTGGAGGCGTTCCTGCGCTACCTCGCCAACGGCAAGTTCCTGGCGCTGCTCACGCTGATGTTCGGCGTCGGCCTGGAGCTGCAGTACCGCTCGGCGCGGCGGCGCGGGCAGCGCTGGCCCGGCTGGTACCTGTGGCGCGCGGCGCTGCTGTTCACCGAGGGCCTGCTGCACTTCGTGCTGATCTTCGGTTCGACGTCCTGATGAGCTACGCCGTGACGTCGATGCTGGTCGCCTACCTGATCGGCCGCAGCGACCGCGCGGTCCGGTGGTGGATGATCGTGATGGCCTCGATCCACGTGGCGTTCATCAGCTGGGTCACCCTCGGCCTGATGGCCGGCGTCGTCTCCCTCGACTCCGGCGGCGGCAGCACGCTGTTCGCCGACGGCAGCTGGCCGGAGCAGATCGCCGCTCGGCTGGACGGGCTGTTCGCCTACCGGCTGGAGGCGATCTTCATCATCCCGATGTCCACCGTGCTGTTCCTGCTCGGCGCACGGCTGATGCGAGCGGGTGTGTTCGGTGACGACCAGCGGGGCAGGCGGCTGCGCGCGAAGCTGATGATCATCGGGTTCGGCGTCGGCGCACCGCTGAACCTGCTGACGGCGTTCGGCGGGGAGCAGTGGTTCATGGTGGACCGCTACGTCCTGCCGCCGGTCGTGGCGCTGGGCCTGCTCGGACTCGTCACGTCCGCGGTGTACGCCATGCGGTCGGCGCCGGGCTTGCTGCGCCGGGGCCTGACCTCGGTGGGCCGCACCGCGTTGTCCTGCTACGTCTTCCAGAACCTGGTCGCCGCGATCCTTTGCTACGGCTGGGGATTCGGGCTCGCGTCCGAGCTCGACGCGGCGCGGCCGTGGTGGGTGATCGGGGCGTGGGCGGGCATCTGCCTGTCGTTCATGGTGCTGTCCTCGCTCTGGCTGCGGCGCTTCGAGCGCGGGCCGCTGGAGCTGGTCTGGAACTGGGCCTACCGGGCGCCGCAACGCGGAGCGCGCGCCTGACCGACCGGGGGTGTGAGCGGTGGCGCCTGCCCGGCGCCACCGCTCACGTGTTCCGCAGCGCGTGCAGTTGCAGGCGCAGCAGCTTGTCGTGGGCGACGCTGCCGGGTTCGGCGCTGAAGGTCACCAGGCGCTGGTCGGTGCCCGGAACGTGCAGCGTCTGGCAGTCCAGGTCCAGGGCGCCCAGTTCCGGGTGGTTGATGCGCTTGCGCAGCGTCTGCGGGCCACGCACGTCGTGCGCGTGCCAGTTCGCCGCGAACTCCGCGCTCACCGCCGAGCAGTGCCTGACCAGCTCGGCGATCCCGGAATCGGACGGGTAGCGGACCGCCGCCTGCCGCAGGTCCGCCGCGGCCTGCCGGAGGAAACCGTCGGCGCTGCCCCGGCACCACTGCTCGCCGAAGCGGACCGACAGCCGCAGCAGGTTCCGCTCGGCCACCGGCAGCGCCGCGAAGTCGGTGAGCAGCTCGGCGGCCATCGCGTTCCAGGCGAGCACGTCGTGCCGGGCGTTGAGCACGTAGGCGGGCACCGCGCCGACCCGGTCCAGCAGCATGCGGACGCCTTCGGGCACCTCGGCGGCGGGCCGCTCGCGCGACGGCGGGGTCTGCCCGGCCAGCCGCGCGAGGTGCGCGCTCTCGTCGTCGCCGAGCCGCAGCGCCCGCGCCAGCGCGGCCACGACCTGCGGAGACGGCCGCGGCGCGCGGGCCTGCTCCAGGCGTTCGTAGTAGTTCGCCGACACCCCGGCGCGCCAGGCGACCTCCTCGCGCCGGAGTCCCGGGGTGCGGCGGCGGCCGGTCCCCGCGGGCAGCCCCACCTCGGCGGGCCGCAGCGACTCGCGGCGGTTGCGCAGGAACTGCGCGAGCTCGTGCCTGTCCACGGCCCCAGCCTGCCACCACCCGCACCAGCCATCCACGGATTGGCGGTCCGGGGCTTCGACGGCCGTTCCCGCGAGCGGCCGAGGCGACGAGGCTTGCAGCAGACAAGAGGAGGTTCGGCTTGCCCACGAAGGTTTTCGACGAGGCGCTGCGACTGCTGCTGGAGAAGGACATGCGCGCCTTCACCGAGCTGTTCGCCGCGGACTGCGTGCTGGAGTTCCCGTTCGCCGAGGCGGGTTCTCCGACGCGCCTGGACAGCCGGGAGGCGTTGTGGGAGTACCTGCACGACTACCCGGACCGCATGGACATCCGCGAGTTCCCCGCCGTGGAGGTGCACCGCACGCTCGACCCCGACACGATCATCGCGGAGTTCACCGCGCACGGCCGCACCGTCAGCACCGGCGGCGAGTACGAGATGCGCTACATCGCCGTGATCACCGTGCGGGACGGGTTGATCACCCGGTACCGCGACTACTGGAGTCCTGTCATGGCCGCGCGGGCCGCCGGTGAGCTGCCCGCGCTGGTTTCGGCGCTACGGGAGGAGCCGTCGTGCGCATCCTGATCACCGGTGGGACCGGCAACACCGGCCGCCCGCTGGCGGCGGCGCTGCGCGCGCGGGGCGCGGACATCAGGGTCGCGAGCAGGCATCCGCGGAGCGCCGCCGACCACGTCCGGTTCGACTGGGCGGATCCGGCCACGCACGGCCCTGCGCTCGAAGGCGTCGAGGTCGCCTACCTGGTGCCGCCGCTGGCCACGCTCGAACCGATGCCGCTGGTCGAGCCGTTCCTGGCGGCTGCTTCCGGGGTTCGCCGGGTGGTGCTGCTCGGGTCGCTGGCGGTGCTGCCCGGCGCCCCGGGCATCGTCGAGCTGGAGCGGGCGGTCCAGCGGATGCCGGAGTCGTCGATCCTGCGGCCGTCGGGGTTCATGCAGAACTTCCTGGGCGCGCACCCGGTGGCGACCGGCATCCGCGAACGCGGCGAGATCGTCAGCGCGAGCGGCCCGGGCAGGCTCGGCTGGATCGACGCCGAGGACATCGCGGCGGTCGCCGCCGAGGTGCTCACCGGCCCGGCCCCGGCTCGCGAGCACACCCTGACCGGGCCGGAGACGCTGAGCTACTCCGCCGCCGCGGCGATCATCACCGAGGTCACCGGGCGTCCGGTCCGCTACACCGAGGTGAGCGTGGACGAACAGACCCGACGTCTGTCCGCGTTCTTGCCGCAGCCGTACTCGCGGGCACTGGCCGCCGTCGACGCCGACATCCGCAGGGGCTCGGAGGACCGCACGACGTCGGTCGTCGAGGATCTCACGGGGCGTCCACCGCGCTCGTTCCGCGACTTCGTCGCAGCGCACATGGCTTGAGCAAGCGCGAAAACGAGTGGATGGGCACCGGTACCGCTGGTTTGCCGGCCGCGTGACGACCATCGAGCAGACCGTGCACGACGGACCGGTGCCCGTCCACGTGAGCGACCACGGCGGTGACGGCCGGGCGGTCGTGCTGTTGCACGGAGGCGGGCATTCCGGCTCCCACTGGGACGAGCTCGCCTCCCGGCTGCGGGCCTTCGGCCACCGACCGGTCGCCCTGGACCTGCGCGGCCACGGCTCGACCCCGGCCGCCGGGCCGTCGACGACGGCGGCCACGTCGCAGACGGCTTCCTCCCACGACCACGGCCGCGTGCGCTGCCCGCTCGTGATCACCAGGTCGACCCGCTCCGCGGCGGAGATCCTGCCCGCCGCGAACCGCGACGCCTGGCGGGCTTTCGAGCGGTGGACGCGCGAGCAGCTGGTCGCCGCGTCGGAGGCCAACCCCGCGGTGGAGGTGGTCGAGACGCCGACCGGACACGACGCGCACCGGGAGCGTCCGGAGCTGGTGACGGCGCTGATCCGCGAACGCCTGCCCGTCCGCTGAGCCGCCGCGCGGGCCCGGCGCTCGGCTAGCGTCTGCCGGGTGGGAGTCCTTCATTCGCCGAAGGTCCGGGATGCGCTGCTGTGGGCGGTGCTCGGGCTTCCGGTGTGGTGGGCGGTGGCCACCTCGCACACTGGCCGGTTCGCGTGGTGGGAGTGCGTCATCGGGCTCGCCGTCGTCGCGGGTGCCGTCGCCCTGCGCAGGCCGCGCCCGCTGTGGGCGGTGTTCGTGGCGTTGACGGCGTGGGCGCTGGCCACCGTGGCACGCTCCGCCCCGACCGAGGTCGGGCTCGTGGCGATGCTGCCGCTGGCCGTGGCCATGAGCTACTCCGCCGGGGTGCGGGTGGCCGAGCCGCGCCGGGCGGCCGCCGGGTTCGCCTGGACCACCGCCGGAGTGTCGGCCCTGGTGGCGGTCGCGACCCGGGACGACGGCGCGCTGCTCGTCGCCGTCATCGGCATCGCGTTCCTCGGCACGGTCCCGTGGCTGGTGGGCCGTCACCGCCGCCAGTACCGGGACCTGGTGCGGGCGGGCTGGGAACGCGCCGAGCAGCTCGAACGCGAGCAGCGGATCATCGCCGAGCAGGCGCGGCTGCGCGAGCGCACCCGCATCGCGGGCGACATGCACGACCTGCTCGGCCACGAGCTGAGCCTGGTCGCGCTGCGGATCGGCGGGCTGGAGGTCGCCCCGGACCTCGACGCCCGGCACCGGGAGGTCGCGGGCGAGGCCAGGGCCGCGGTGACCTCGGCGGCGCAGCGCCTGCGCGAGGTCGTCGAGATGCTCCGCGAGGAGCCGCCACCGCTCGCCCCGGGCGGGAGCGTGCGGGAGCTGGTGGAACGCGCCGAGGACTCCGGCATGCGGATCCGGCTGGCGGAGTCGGGGGAACCGCCGGACACGACGTCGATGCGGCAGCGCGCGGTGTGCCGGGTCGTGCAGGAGGCGCTGACCAACGCCGCCAAGCACGCGCCCGGCGCCGAGGTGTCGGTGCGCGTCGACCACGAGCCCGGCGAAACGAGCGTTCTCGTCGCGAACTCCGCCACGGGCGAGAGCACCGGCGGTGGCGGGTACGGGCTGGTCGCGCTGGCCGAGCGGGTGCGCCTGGCGGGCGGCGAGTTCCACGCGGGCGAACGGGGCGGCGAGTTCACCGTGCGGGCCCGGATTCCGCAGGAGGCGCAACCGATCGCACCCGCCTCGGAGGGTTCCGAGTCCGCCGCCCGGCTGGCCGCGGCGCGGCGGAAGGTGCGCAGCAGCCGCACCGTCGCGATCGCGGTCGCCACCGGCTGCGTGGTCGGGCTGGCGACCCTGGCCGGCGCCATCGCGGCGTACGACGCCGTGACGTCGGTGTTGTCCCCGGCCGACTACCAGCGGCTGCGGCCGGGGCAGTCGCGGGCCGACGTCGAGCCGTACCTGCCGTCGCGCACCCGGATCGACGATCCGCCGCGGAGCGACCCGCCGAGACCACCGGGTGCGGAGTGCCTGTACTACAGCACCCACCACAATCCTTTCGACGAGCGGCGGCTCGAGCTGTACCGGCTGTGCTTCCGGGCGGACGTGCTGGTCGGCAAGGACTTCATCGCCGGGAGGTAGGGATTTCGATGGTGCGGGTCGTGCTGGCCGACGACGAGGCGGTGATCCGCGCGGGCGTGCGGGCGATCCTGGCGTCGGCCCCGGAGATCGAGGTCGTCGCCGAGGCCGCCGACGGCCGGGCGGCCGTGGACCTGGTGCACCGGCACCGGCCCGACGTCGCCGTGCTCGACATCCGGATGCCGGTGCTGGACGGCCTGGCCGCCACCGAGCGGCTGCGCGGCACGGGTACCGCCGTGCTGATCATGACCACCTTCGACGAGGACGACTACATCACCCGCGCCCTGCACGGCGGGGCGAGCGGGTTCCTGCTCAAGACCGGTGACCCGCGCGAGCTGGTCCTGGGCGTGCGGGCCGCGGCCGAGGGCGGGGCGTACCTGTCCCCGCCGGTCGCCCGCAGGGTGATCCGCGACCTCGGCGGCCCGCGCCTTTCCCGCGAGGTCGCCGCGCGCAACCGGATCGAAGGGCTCAGCGAGCGGGAGCGGGAAGTGCTCGCCCTGGTCGGCGCCGGCCTCTCCAACGCCGAGATCGCGCGGCGCGTCCACGTCGTGGAGGGCACCGTGAAGGCCTACGTCAGCACGATCCTCAACCACCTCGGCTTCCGGAACCGCGTGCAGGCCGCGATCCTCGCCTACGAGGCCGGGCTCGTCGACGAGGACCGCTGACCCGCGCGTCAACGGGACGCGGTCGCCTGCCGCGAGCGCAGGGCGGCTCGGAACGCGCGGTGCGAGCGGATGCGGTGGGTCGCGGGCGTCAGCGGCCCGGTCAGCAGCATCACCGCGGTAGCGACCAGACCGCCGAGCAGGAAGCCCGCGACCACGTCGTGCGGGTAGTGCGCCCCGACGTACACCCGCGAGAAGCCCTCCAGCAGCGCGAGGAGGACCGCGACCACCGTCAGCCGCCGCCACGCGAAGGCCAGCGCCACGGCCGAAGCGGCGGCGATGGCGGAGTGGTTGCTCGGCAGCGACCAGTCGCCGGGCTCCGGGCACTCGGCGAGCGTCGTCGCGATGTCGCGCACCACGCGGCACGGGCGTTCCTGCTGCCACCACGTCTTGAGCAGCTCGCTGCCGAGGTAGCCCAGCGCGGTCGCGACCGGCGCCAGCAGCGCCGCGGTCAGCTGCCGGTCGCCGCCGGCTCTGGCCCGCCACCACGTCAGGACGAGCAGGCCCAGGAAGACCAGGATGATCGTCTCGGTGGCGATCGGTGCCGGCGCGCGGAGCCAGCCGGGCGCGTCGGCGGCCAGGTCGGTGACGGCGCGGTACCAGTGCGCGCTGATGTCCGGCACGTCCTCGATCTCGTTGACCGCCGGATGCGGATGCGAACTCTCGGTGAACACCCGGCCGAAGCTATGGATCAGGCACGGGTGGGCACCGCGCTCTTTCGGCACCACCCGCATTGACTTTCGTAAGTCGCCGCTCTGCCCCATCCGGAGGTGTACAGGTCTGGGCCAATGAGCCAAGGTGTTGATTCGCGTTCGAAACGGGGTGATTCTGTGCATCAACGGACACTGCTGGCCGGAACACTGCTCGCGACGGCACTCCTGCTCACCACTTCCGCGACCTCGGCCGCCGCCGCGCCCGAGGACCCGGCGGCCACGCCGCCGATGGGCTGGAACAGCTGGAACAAGTTCGCCTGCGACATCGACGAACGGCTGATCAGGGAGACCGCCGACGCGATGGTCGCGTCCGGCATGAAGGACGCCGGCTACACCTACGTCAACATCGACGACTGCTGGATGGCCCCGGAACGCGACGCCGAAGGGCGGTTGCAGGCCGACCCCCAGCGCTTCCCCTCCGGCATCAAGGCCCTCGCCGACCACGTGCACGCCAGGGGCCTGAAGCTCGGCATCTACTCGTCGGCGGGCACCAAGACGTGCCAGGGCCTGCCCGCCAGCCTCGACCACGAGGAGACCGACGCGCGGTCGTTCGCCGAGTGGGGCGTGGACTACCTCAAGTACGACAACTGCAACAACGAGGGCAGGCCCGCCGTCGAGCGCTACGCCAAGATGGGCGAGGCGCTGCGCGCGACCGGCCGCCAGATCGTCTACAGCATCTGCGAGTGGGGCGAGAACGACCCGTGGAACTGGGGCCGCGACGTCGGCGGCCACCTCTGGCGCACGACCGGCGACATCAGCGACTCGTGGTCCAGCATGACGAGCCTGCTGGACCAGCAGGTCGGCATCGAGCAGCACTCCGGGCCCGGCGGCTGGAACGACCCGGACATGCTCGAGGTCGGCAACGGCGGCATGACCGACACCGAGTACCGAGCGCACTTCTCGCTGTGGGCGCTGCTGAACGCCCCGCTGCTGGCGGGCAACGACCTGCGGTCGATGGACGAGCCCACCGCCGGCATCCTGCTCAACCCCGAGCTCATCGCGATCAACCAGGACTGGGGCGGCAAGCAGGGTTACCGGGTCCGCGACGACGGCGAGACCGAGGTGTGGGCCAAGCCCGTGTCGGACGGTTCGGTCGCGGTCGTGCTGTTCAACCGCAGCGGCCAGGAGCAGCGGATCGGCGCCACCGCCGAGGAGGTCGGCCTGCCCGGCGCCGGCGCATACCGGGTGCGCGACCTGTGGACCGGTGGGGAGAGCCAGAGCGACGGCGAGCTGGGCGCGTCGGTCCCGTCGCACGGAGCCGTGGCGTACCGCGTGTGGCCGGGCGAAGCCTGATGCGCAGAGGAGGAGCCGTGACCAGAGCGCACACCCGCGTTCTCAGCCTCGCCGGAGCCGTGCTGCTCGCGGCGGCGACCGCGGCCGGAGCCGCGTCGGCCGCCGCGCCGGAGTCGCCCCCGCCGCAGGCGGCACCGGACCGCGTGCCGCAGGTGACGCCGCAGCCACAGCAGATCAGACCGCTCGGCACCGATGTCGCCGTGCCCGGTCGCGTCACCGTCGTGGTGGACCGCGAGGTCGACCAGCCGACGCGCGACCTGCTGGCCGGGACCCTCCGGGCCGCGGGCGCACAACAGGTGGACGTGGTCGAGGCGGGCGGTCCCGCACCGGGCGGGCTGACCGTCCGGGTCGGGGCGCTGACCACCGAGGACGTCGCCAGGGGCCTGCGCGACGCCGGTGTCGAGGTTCCGCCGGACCTGCCCGCCGAGGGCTACGCCCTGGCCGCCGCCGGACGCACCGTCGTGCTCGGCGGCGTGGACGGCGATGGCGTCTTCTACGCGGCCAAGACCCTGAGCCAGTTGGCGCGTCCCGGTTCCATCGCGGGCACCGCCGTCGTCGATCGCCCGCTGATGCCGCTGCGGGGCGCGATCGAAGGCTTCTACGGCAGCCCCTGGACCCACCGGGAACGGCTGGACCAGCTCGCGTTCTACAGCGACCTGAAGCTCAACACCTACGTCTACGCCCCCAAGGACGACCCGTACCACCGCGAGAAGTGGCGCGAGCCGTACCCGCGGGACAAGCTCGCCGAGCTGGACGAACTGGTCGACCAGGGCTCGCGCGGCCACGTCCGGTTCACCTTCGCGCTCTCGCCGGGACTGTCCATCTGCTACAGCAGCGAGGACGACTGGAAGGCGCTCACCGCCAAGCTCCAGGCGATGTACGACCTCGGCGTGCGCGCGTTCTCGCTGCCGCTGGACGACATCGACTACACGAAGTGGAACTGCGCGGGCGACGAGCAGAAGTACGGGGCGCCGTCGCAGCAGAGCGCGGGACAGGCCCAGGTGGACCTGCTGAACCGGCTGCAGAAGGAGTTCGTCGACACCCACGAGGGCGCCAAGCCGTTGCAGACGGTGCCCACGGAGTACTCCGACACCGAGGACAGCCCGTACAAGCGCACCATCCGCGAGCAGCTCGACGAGCGCGTCGAGATGATGTGGACCGGCGTCGGGGTGATCCCGGTGGAGATCACCGTGGAGCAGGCGCGACAGGCCGCTCGGGTGTGGGGCCGGAAGGTCTTCGTCTGGGACAACTACCCGGTCAACGACTTCGACGCCACCGAGGGCAGGTTGCTGCTCGCCCCGTACGCCGAGCGCGAGCCGGGCCTGCACGGCCAGCTCTCCGGGATCGTGCTCAACCCGATGAACCAGGCTTCGGCGAGCAAGGTCGCCGAGTTCGGAGCCGCCGACTTCACCTGGAACGACACCGCCTACGACCATCTCCGCGCCTGGCGCGAGTCGGCTCGGCACCTCGCCGGAGGCGACGGCCCGACGGCGGAGGCTTTGCTGACGTTCTTCGACCTGGAGCACCTGGCCCCGACCGGCGACGGCGTCGCATGGCAGCCGCAGGCACCGGAGCTCGCGCGGCGGCTGGACGAGTTCCGGGCCGCGTGGGAGGCGGGCGACAAGGCCGGGGCGCTGGCCGCGCTGCGGCCCTACGCGTCGCTGATCGCCAACGCTCCGGAGCGGATCAGGTCGGGCGTGGCCGACGAGGCGTTCGCGTCCGACGCCGCGCCCTGGCTGGACGCGACCGACCTGCTCGGCGACGCGCTGGTGCTCACCGCGGACGGGCTGAAGGCCCGGGTCGACGGGAACGAGCAGGACGCCCGGGCGAAGTTCGCCGAAGCCGCGCAGCTCCAGCGCCGGGCCGGGGAGATCCACACCGTTCCGGGCGAGACGCGCCCGCAGGGCCCGGTCCGGGTCGGCGACGGCGTGCTCGACGTCTTCCTCCGGGAGGCACCGGAACTGCGCTGAATCGGGGCGGGTTCCGTTTGTTCACAGGCATGTGGAGGACGGGGCCCGCCCGCTACCGTCGACGGCGACACCGTTCTCGCCACGAGAGGTCACGCCGTGCGAATCCGTTCACTCCTGCTCACCGCCGCCGCCGTCGCCGCCCTGACCGGCGGTACGGCGGCGGCGTCACCGGCCACCGACGACTCCCTGGTCCCGCTGGTCGAGACCGCCGCGGACCGGGTCGCCACCGCCGACCAGGTCGCCGCCGCGAAGTGGGGAACCGACCAGCCGATCGACGACCCCGCCCGCGAGCAGCAGGTGCTCGACGCGATGTCGGCCAAGGCCACCGGGATGGGCATCGACCCCGAGGTCGTCAAGCGGATCTTCCGCGACCAGATCGAGGCGAACAAGCTCGTGCAGCACGGCCTGCACGCGTACTGGGCGGCCAACCCCGCCGCACAGCCCACCGAGCGGCCCGACCTCGGCGAGATCCGGCCGGTCATCGACCGCCTGAACAACGAGCTGCTGGAGGACATCCGCGACTCGGCCCCGCTGCGCGAGCACCCGTCCTGCGGCCCCCGGCTCGCCGGGGCCTTCCTGGCCGTCGGACACGAGATGCGGCTCGACGCCCTGCACGGCACCGCCGTCGGACGCGCCCTGCCCTCGGTGTGCGAAGCGCACCGGTGAGAGCTTGCGGAGGCCGCAGAACGAGGACACGCTCGCGGCCCCTCAGTCGAGGCAGAACTCGTTGCCCTCGATGTCCTGCATCACGATGCACGACTCGTTGACGCCATCGGCACGCAGCAGTCGCACGCGTACCGCGCCGAGCGCGGCCAGTCGTGTGCACTCGGCCTCGAGTGTGGCTAGGCGCTCTTCACCCACGAGCCCGGTGCCGGCGCGCACGCAGAGGTGCAGCCGGTTCTTGACGACCTTGCCTTCGGGAACGCGCTGGAAGTACAGCCGCGGGCCCACACCTGAGGGATCAACGCAGGCGAACGCCGAACCCTGACGCTCAGGCGGCAGCGAGCGATCGAAATCGTCCCAAGTGGCAAACCCCTCCGGTGGCGGGGGCACGACGTACCCCAGCACCTCGCACCAGAAACGAGCGACGCGCTCGGGTTCCGCGCAGTCGAAGGTGACTTGGAACTGCTTGATCGACGCCATCGATCCACCATAGTGGCGCGCGCTGCTCTCTGGCGACATATCGTTCGAGCAGGCGGATTCTCATGGCCGGTGCCGGACTTCACCCCGTGCGCACCGAACCGAGGCTTTGGAGCGAGGTTGCGGATTCCTCCGGCCACGACAGACACCTCAGTGGACGGACCCGGCGGACCTGCGGGGGCGTGGCGAAATCCCCCGCAGGTCCAGCGATTCACTCCCGGCCGGCCGAGACGAAGCTGATGTCGGCGTAGCGGGTGCCCTGCACCTGCCCGGCGATCGCCTCCAGCTCCGCGAGATCCTCAGTGGACAGATCGAGGCCGAGCGCCGCAACGTTCTCGTCGAGGCGCGTCCGCCGCCGGGTTCCCGGGATCGGGACGACGCCGAGGCCGTGGACCCGGCCCCGCGCGTGCACCCAGGCCAGCGCCACCTGCGCCATGGTCACGCCGTCCCGCTCGGCGATCCGGCGGATCGGCTCCAGCAGCGTGACGTTGTGACCGGCGTTGTCCCCGGTGTACTGCGGGAAGATCTCGCGCACGTCGCCGTCGCCCAGCTTCGCGGCGTCGGTGAACGCCCCGGTCAGGAACCCGCGCCCCAGCGGCGAGTACGGCACGAACCCCACACCGAGCTCCGCCGCCGCGGGCACCACCGCCTTCTCGACGTCGCGGTTGAACACCGACCACTCGCTCTGCACCGCGGCGATCGGGTGCACCGCCGACGCCGCCCGCAGCTCGCCCGCGGTCACCTCCGACAGGCCCAGGTGGCGGACCTTGCCCGCCTGCACCAGTTCGGCCATCGCGCCGACGGTCTCCTCGATCGGCACCGACAGGTCCCGGCGGTGCATGTAGTAGAGGTCGATCACGTCCACGCCCAGCCTGCGCAGGCTCGCCTCCGCGGCGCTGCGCACGTACTCGGCGTCGCCGCGCATCTCCCGCCTGCCCGGGTCGGCCGGGTCGCGGACGATGCCGAACTTCGTCGCCAGCGTCACCTCGTCCCGGTGCGCGTTCACGAACGGCGACAGGAACTCCTCGTTCGCGCCCATGCCGTACATGTCGGCCGTGTCGAACAGGGTCACGCCCCGCTCCAGGGCGTGCTCCAGCGTGCGGCGCGCCTCGTCCTGGTCGGTCGGCCCGTAGAACTCGCTCATGCCCATGCAGCCGAGTCCCTGCGCGCCCACCACCGGGCCGCGGACACCCAGCCTCACCTGCTTGTCGCTCATCTCATCCCTTCCGTCGGCCGTACCTCACCGAGCATGGGCGGGGTCGCGAGCTCCGGGCAGGCCGCATGTTTCCTGGACGCGGGCTTCCTGGGTGTGACGCACCCAGGCGAAGCGGGGTCCCGGGGCGCGCGGCTGTGCCAACATCGGTGGTGTGGGCAGCAAGAACGAGCTCGGCAACTTCCTGAAGGCGTGCCGCGACCGGCGCAAACCGGAAGAACTCGGCATTCCGGCAGGCGGTGGCGTGCGCAGGACCCCGGGGCTGCGCCGCGAGGAGGTCGCGGCCGCGGCCGGGATCAGCATGGATTACTACACGCGGCTCGAACAGGGGCGCGAACGGCACCCGAGCGACTCGGTGCTGGAGGCTCTGGCCCGCGTGCTGCGCCTGGCGCACGCCGAGCGGCAGCACCTGCACAACCTCGCCAGGCACGCCGCGCACCCGCACCGCGGCAAGGCCGCGCCCGAGCCGGAACCGGTGCGGCCCACCGTGGTGCGGCTGCTCGACCAGCTCGGCGAGTCGCCCGCCTACGTGCTGAACCGCGCCAACCGCCTGGTCGCGTCGAACCCTTCCGGACTGGCCCTGCTGGTCGGCATCGAGCAGTGGGAGCCCGAGCGCCGCAACTCGCTGCGCTACCTGTTCCTGCACCCCAGCGCGCGCACCCTGTTCGTGCGCTGGCGCAACGTCGCGCAGGAGTCCGTCGCGCACCTGCGCTCGACCTTCGGCGACAACCCTTGCGACCCGGAGCTCACCGCGCTCGTCGAGGAGCTATCCGGCAAGAGCGAGGAGTTCGACGCGATGTGGCGGCGCAACCTCGTGCAGCCCAAGTCCGGCGGGGTGAAGTCGTTCAACCACCCCGCCGTGGGCCGCATGGACCTCGCCTACGAAGCGCTCGACGTCAGCGGCGCGCCGCAGCGGATCGTGGTCTACCAGGCCCCGCCGGGCTCGCCCGACGAGGACGCCATGCGCCTGCTGGCCCACGTCGCCCGGGAGCAGCGCACCGAGGTCACGTCCTGAAAACCGGTGGCCCGCAGGCCGCCGCCGTGCAATGTTCGACGTCGTAGACCAGCGCGGTCGCAGGCCGCTGCCCCAGGAGGTTCGCATGGCAGACGTACCGGAGCAGACGAGCGGGCCTGACAACAAGCCGGATGGCCGACCTGAGGACCTGAAGCGCCGGATGCGCGAGGCCCTGGAGCGCAAGAACGGCCGCACCAAGGCCGGCGAGGCGCACCAGGACCACCGTTCGAAGGCCGACGCCACGCACAGCCGCGTGGGTCAGAAGCGCACTTTCCGCCGCAAGTCCGGCTGAGCGAGGCGCCCGGCGGGGTGAGTACCCTCCCGGGCCGGGATGACGAATCGCCGCTGCGTCCGGCCGGACGCAGCGGCGATTCGCACCCCCTGACTGGGTTTCCGGAGCGGAGTCGGGTCCGCACCGGAGTTTTCAAAGTGTATCGCCTGGTGCTTAATAACAACCAGAGTCGCCGGGGGCAGCAGACCCACCACGCACGAACGCGCACGCGGCCGCAGGGGTCCTGAACCGGGGCGCCAGAGGAGGTTGTCGCCGCCCGAGAGCCACCGGGGCGAGGACACGGTGCCGGTGTGGAAGCGTCGCGACGCGGTGTGAGCGCTCTGGCCCGCAAGTGCGCGGTTACGGTGAACGCCACTACGCGGAACCTGTCGCTCGTCTGACAGGGCCAGGAAGGAACGCAGCGGATGAACAAGCCGGAGGTCGAGTTCCAGGCGGGTCCCCCGCCCGCCGAGCTCGTGGTGAAGGACCTGGTGGAGGGCGACGGCGTCGAAGCTGTCGCCGACGGCGTGGTCGAGGTCCACTACGTCGGCGTCGAGTACGAGACGGGCGAGGAGTTCGACTCGTCGTGGAACCGCGGCGAGACCGTCAGGTTCCCGCTGCGCCGTCTCGTCAAGGGCTGGCAGGAGGGCATCCCCGGCATGAAGGCCGGCGGGCGCCGCCAGCTCACCGTCCCGCCGGAGCTGGCCTACGGCCCGGCAGGCGGCGGGCACCGGCTTTCGGGCAAGACCCTGGTCTTCGTGATCGACCTGATCGACGCGAGCTGAGCGCCGGGCCGGCTCTGGTGGGACGGGCGTCCCGCCAGAGCCGGTCAGAGCAGGGTGAAGAACATGTACGCCAACCCGAGCTGCATCACCAGTGCCGTGGCGTGGTCGAGCCGTGCGCTGAGCGGCAACGGCACGACGGCGGGGCCGGCGCGCTCCCCGTCCCGGCCGGTGACCAGGTCGGTCGCCGAGAAGCCCGCGCGGAGCACGAAGTAGGCCGTCAGCACCAGCGCCACCAGCGGGAGCGCGATGCCGGCCCCGCCGCCGTCGATCACCCGGATGTCGAACAGCGGCGAATCGTGCGGGTGCCCCGGTGCCGCCGGCTCCAGCGGCCGGACCTGCGGACCGGGGCCCGCATCCGGCGCCCGCACGGCGGCGAACAGGTAGAACATCGCCAGGTCGATCACCAGCAGGTGCGTGTACAGGGCCGTGCCCGCCGCGCCGCCGGGGTCCCGGCTCCGGTAGGCCAGCACGCACGTCCACACCGCCCCCGCCAGGAACAGCGTTTGCCACCACACGGCCACCGCCGTGCCCGGCCCCGGCAACAACAGCGCGCACATCCCCACGCCCATGAGCACGTGCGTGAACGCGACGGGGAAGTCGACGGCCATCGCCCGGCCGCCCTCGACCCGCCACAGCCCGGACACCTGCCGGACCAGCGCAAGCAGCGTGAAGGTGCCGATGACCACGAGCAGGCACCAGCGCAGCCACGCGGGCCCGCCCATAGCCCCTCCAGTGCGCGGGTAGCTCGGCAGCCGGGTAGCCGAGGTAGTCACCTTGCCACCGCCGTGCCCACCCCGCAGACCGTGCCCGAACTCCGCAGGGGCCTGGGCAGGATGGCTACGGCCCGGAGCTGGGGGCGCGGAATCTGGTCGCGGTGCGTCTTCGCCGCCGACGAACCCAGCGTCCGGTTGTTCCGGGCGCACGGCTTCGAGCAGTGGGGGCGGCTCCCCGAGATGGCCGACCTGGACGGCGTGGTCCACGACATCCTCTTCCTCGGGCTGCGGGTCGGCGACCGCGCGCGGGGGTAGGTCGTTCGGGTTCTCGTGCGTGCGCGGGGTGTGACACGGACAGGCGAACTCGCCATCTCGGGCCTCCCCTTCGGAAGATCGCTAGGGCAATGTCACCGGGGCGGAAAGACCTGCCTCGGGGAGGGAGCAGCGTGGACATCGCACTCGTGGACTTCGTGCGGACCCGGTTGGACGAGGAGGCCGCCAAACTCAGCTTCGGCGGCGCGGCGGCGGCAGCAGAACGCGGTCATGCGGCCTCGCAGGACGTCGTCGACCGCCACCTCCGGACCGTGGACGTCAAGCGATTCGTTCTCGACGAGTGCCAGGCCAGCCTGCGCACGGAGCCCCAGGGGTCGAAGTACCTCGCGGCCGTCGAGCGGGCCGTCACCAACCTCGCCCTCGAATACGCCGGGCACCCGGAGTTCCGCGAGGAGTGGCGCCCGTAGGACACCGCCCGCCGCCGCGGCGCCCCGCACACGGGGCTGACACGCG
Source organism: Saccharopolyspora erythraea (assembly GCF_018141105.1). NCBI lineage: Bacteria > Bacillati > Actinomycetota > Actinomycetes > Pseudonocardiales > Pseudonocardiaceae > Saccharopolyspora > Saccharopolyspora erythraea. The sequence goes on from NZ_CP054839.1 coordinate 7,890,139, forward strand.
CACCGGGCACGATGCGGGTCCATGATCGACACCGGTTCCCTCATCTACCCGATCGTCACGCTGCTCGTGCTCGCCCTCGTCATGCTCGCCGTGGCCCGCTTCCTGCGGCCGTCCGGGCGCTCGGCCGCGGCGCGGCCGAGCGTGGTGTACCTGGTCGAAGACCACACCGACCAGGCACGAACGACGAAGTACTGGGCGCACGTGTACCTCAGCCGCGGGAAGGCCAAGGCCGAGGTCGAGGAGTCCGCCGCGCGAAGCGGGCACGAGGCGGTGCGCTGGGATGACCGGTCAACGGTGTTGTGCGCCTTCGCGGACGGCAGCCACGGGACGGACGAGCTGTACCGGGTGGTGCCCTTGGAGGTGCGGCCGGACGACGAGGTCCTGATCTGAAGCAGGCACGACGGCGCATCACCGTCCGATGGGGGTCGCGGGCTCCTGCGGGCGGCCGCGCGGGTGCAGCGCGTTGGCGGCGAACAGCTGGTGGAGGAGCTGGATCGTCACCGAGCCTTCCCCCACCGCGGAGGCCACCCGCTTCACCGAACCGGACCGGACGTCGCCCGCCGCGAAGACGCCCGGCATGCTCGTCTCGAGCAGCAGCGGATCGCGATCGAGCGGCCAGGTGCGGTCGTCGCGGAGGCCGGCTCCCGTGAGGACGAATCCCCGCTCGTCCCTGGCAACCTCCGGTGGCAGCCACTCGGTGTGCGGGCGCGCTCCGATCACGATGAAGAGCCCGTCGGCGCAGACGGTCTCCTCGCTGCCGTCCTCCCGGTCGCGCAGCACGAGGTGCTCGAGCCGTCCCGTGCCTCCGCCGCCGACGATCTCGCTGCCGAGACGGATCCGCAGTCCCGGTGTCGCCTCCGCCTCGCGCGCCAAGTAGTGCGACATCCCCGCGCGCAACGACCGGGCACGTATGACGAGGGTGACCCGCCGGGCGTAGCGAGTCAGATACACGGCAGCCTGCCCCGCGGAGTTCCCGCCGCCGAGGACGTAGACCTCGCGCCCGGCCATGGCAGGCGCCTCGGAAGCCGGACCACCGTAGAAGACACCTGCCCCGCTGAGCGCGTCGAGCGCGGGTACGTCCAGCCGGCGGTAGCTGGCGCCGGTCGCAAGGAGCACCGCGCGGGCACGCACCCGGACGCTGTTGGACAGGGTGATGAAGTGCTCGTCGTGCTCGCGCCGGAGTGCGGTCGCCCGCTGCATGAACGCGAACTTCGCGCCGAACACCCACGCCTGGTCGTAAGCCTGCTGGGCCAGGCGGCGACCGCTGATGCCGCGGGGGAAACCCAGGTAGTTGCGGATCAGCGAGCTGGAGGTCGCCTGGCCGCCCAGCCCGCCTTCGTCGACGACCAGCGTGCTGAACCCTTCCGACGCGCCGTACACGGCCGCCGACAGACCAGCGGGCCCGGCGCCGACGATCACCAGGTCGAACTCCATCCGCTCCGGGTTCACCGGTGAGCCCGCCGCCATCGCGATCTCGGCGTCGGTGGGGTCCGTCAGCACCTTGCCGTCGGGGAAGATGACGACCGGCAGATCCACGCCCTCGCCGACCTCAGCGACTCGGGCGCGCCCCTCGCTCGAGTCGGCCAGGCAGAACGAGTGCGGGATCGCGCAGCGCCCGAGCCGCTCCCTCAGTTCATAGGCCCGGCCGGACCAGGACTCGGCGACCACGTGGATCGTGTACGGCGAGGCTCGCCGCGCCTCCGCCCACTCCAGCAGCAGGCTCGAGATCGCCTGGTGGAAGAGCTCGTCCGGGGAAGCCGACGGCCTGAGCACGTAGTGGTCGATGCGCCCGCGGGCGATCGAGTCGAAGATCGCCTCGCCGGTCGCTCGATCGCCCCAGTCTCCCCACCCGATCAGCAGCCCGCGCTTCGCGTGCGGATGAAGGCGGCGGGCGTGGTCCAGCAGCTCGCTCGCAGTGATCCCCGCCAGCCGCTGTCCCGAAAGAACCAGGGCGACTTCGTCATCGGTTGCCGCGAGGTCGTCGAGGTATCCGCGCGCCTCGTGCGACGAGCGCACGCACAGGACCCGGTAGTGACGCGCGTAGCGCTCGCGCAACTCCCGCTCGACGGCACGCAGCGCATCCGGATCCTCGTCGACGGCGACAAGCACAGCGCCGGACATGCACCCACTCCAGTTCCGGCCCCGCACCCGCCATCCGGGCGCGGAGTGCGGATTTCCGCTGCCCGCGGACGGTGCGCGGCGGCTCATCCCTGCTCGGGATCGCCTCGCCGAGACCGAGGGCGCGCAGCGCGCTCAGCTCCCGGTTCGGTCCGACCATGCGCGACCCAGCCTCGGACCGGGTGTTGCGGCTGGTAAGAGGCGAAAGCCCCAAGCAGGTCGCGCGGACTCCGGCCTGGGGCCTTTGGTCCCTGGAACGGGGATCGGGCTTCCCGCAGGGTTGCTCTCGACAGCGGCCTCGACACGTGGTCGAGCGACGTGGCCACGAGGAGAGGAGATCGACCATGGCAACGCACGGCGCACGGCCCGCGCGCACCGGCTGGGTGGGCTGGGTGTACTTCGCGGCCACCGTCCTGCTGCTGGCCGGCATCGTCCAGGTGATCAACGGGCTGATCGCCTTCAGCCGCTCGGGATCGACGCTCATCACGCCGTCCGGAGTCGCGCTCGAGGTCAGCTACGCCGGGGTCGGCTGGAGCTTCCTGATCACGGGTGCGGTTCTGGCCGCCACCGGGATCGGGCTGTTCGGCGGCCGCACCTGGGCACGTGCCGTGGGCATCGCCATCGCCGTGATCAGCGTGCTGGCCAACATCGCCTTCTTCGCGGCGTACCCGCTGTGGTCGGCAGTGGTGATCGTGCTCGACGTGCTCGTGATCTACGCGCTGGTCGCCCACGGCCGGGAGGCCCGCCGCAGGTAGCCGGGTTCAGGCGTCCGGGCGCATGCCCGGAATACCCGCTTGCACAGCCAGGAGGCGGACAGCCGACAGGCGGTCCCGCACCGGCACCTGAGGAAGCAGGGAGAGCGGGGCTGCCGTCGCGTGTCGAGCTCCCTGGCCCGTCGACGCGGAGGCGCGATTGTGGATCGTGGTGTCGATCCAGGTCCGGTAGGACGAGACCGCGTTCCACTGTCCGTAGCCGGATCCGCACTTGCCGTCCTCGTCGGCGGGCCCGCTGGTGACACCGACCAGTTCCCAGTCACCCGGCCTGCCTCGGAGCTGCGGGCCGCCCGAATCGCCTTGGCAGAGGTTGGTGCCGGGGACGGCTCCCTGCCCGCAGATGTTCCGAGCCTGGTCCATCCCCGCCGTGCACCGGTCGCCGGGGACGACCCGCGCGCTGAGCTCCTGCAGGTCGCGCGGGATGTCCTGGCTGTTCTCGTTGGTCCTGCCCCAGCCGATGACACGGGTCAAGGACTCCGGCGCCTCCGGGCTCGTCGCGAGCTTGACGGGTTTCTGCGGGACCGCGTGATCCAGTCGCAGCAGGGCGAGATCCGCCGTGGACTCCTTGTTCTCGGGGTTCACCACGATCTGCGCGACCTTGGCGGTGCTACCGCCCGTGACCCGGTCGTCACTGCCGACTCGCGCGCTCACGCCCTCGGCCGGACGCGCGACGGGCGACCCGTTCGCCCCCGGATCCGACACGCAGTGCGCGGCCGTGAGCACCCAGTCAGGGGCGACCAGCGAGCCACCGCAGAAGAACCTGCCGTTGTGATCGAGGCTCGTCATGAACGGGTACGAGTCGACCGCGTTCTGGCCGCCGATGACCTGGGGCGCCGCACCGGCAGCAGTAGCGGCAGGCGCGACCAGCAGCGACGCCGCGATCGCGGTGATGGAAAGACAAAGACGCATTGGGTGGCCCTTCACGCGGAAGCGGCCGACTTTAGGGCCGCTCCGGGAAGGGCGTCCAGCGCGCCCGAGGCTGGGCTGTGCGAGAGGACACATAGGGAAAACAGAGCGCAATTGAGCGAGCATCGACAGTGAGCAGCCGGCCGCTCCGAGGTGCTGACCTGCCGGTACGGCGTCAGCACCTTCAACTCAGGTTCGAGTGCGGTGGGTCACTCGGCCGCGGGGACCTTGCTCGTGTAGGTCGCTTGGCGGGTCACCCAAATCGAGAGCGGCGGGCCCTGCGCGCGCACCTGCGCGACCTTCAGCTTGTCCGCCCTGTCGCCCTGGTCGGCGCGCTTCTGGAGCTCGGTGAGCTTCTCCTGGTGGCGCTGCAGGACGGCCTGCTCATCGGCGGAGAGGTGCTTGGGGTCGTCGAGCATGCTCAGCCCGCAGCTCAGCTCGCCGCTGCCTTCGATCCAGCGCGGGTTGGCCAGCCGCAGCTCAAGCGTGGCGCGCCGGTGCGGTTCGACACGCGGTAACGAGACGGTCTTGACGGTCTCGCCGGGTCCGAAGGTGACCGTCACGACGTCGCCGTCCTTGCCGGCAGAGGAGTCGTAGACCCAGTGGTTGTGCAGGTCCACCGCGACTGTGCCCTCGGTGGAGCCCTGCCCGACCTGCGCGAAGTCCTTTTCCCGGTGGAGGGTGGAGATCTCCTTGGAGTCGCCGTCGCCGGCCTTCTCGATCCAGGTCACCCTCCACGCGCCGGACCGGCGCACCTTGACGCCCTCGCGGCTGACCCTGACCTCGCAGGTCGTCGGGTCGGGATCCTCCCATTCCCCGCGCATCGCCTGCAGCTTGGCGTGCAGCTCGCTGCCTTCATCGCTGGCGGCCGCGCCGCTGCCGCGGATCTCGTCGTAGATAGGGGCGAGGCCGCGGGCGCGCTCGGCGTCGTCGACCTCCTGCGCGTGGAAGGACAGGACGGTGAGGTCCCGGTAGCTCTCCTCGCTCAGCTCGGTGACTTCGACGTCGCTCATGGAACTCCCCCTATCTCGGCGGCCCGGCACGCTGATCATGCCGGGCGCCCCCGGCCCCGTGGGGACCGGCCGAACAGGCCTTAGCAGGCCTGCTCGCCGCGAGCATCGCCATGCCCCTCGACCGGCAGCACCTCTCGCACCATCTTCCGCAGAGGGACCACGGCCAGGCAACCCACCCGCCAGCCACGACGGACCGGCCGCTCACAGTCGGCTTCATCACGCGGCGTCCGTCCGGCCGCTGACGTAGTCCGCGAAGTCCGCGCTCAGGGCAAGCCTCGACTACGCCTGTACCAAACGTGCCTCTCGCTCCAGCGCCTGCGTTCTTATAGTGCCGCGCTGTGGTGCGTTCGCACGATCAGAGCGCGGTCAGGTGCATCCATCTTCACGCCGACCGCTGAGTCGTCCGGAAACCGGACTTCGAGGTAGCGGACCTCTCTGGGCCCGGATTCGCGTATCGAGCTGACGGGATCGGTGCTGCTGCGCCACCGCACGGTGAGCGGATCACCCTCGGCGGCAACGGCCCATTCGCGATTTTCGCAAAGCAGCCATTGTCCGGACTCGGCGTGTTCGGTCAGCCCGGCGAACCGGGCAGCAGCGGTTCGCCGGAACGCTTCCGGCACCCAATGCCCGACCGTGCAGTCGAGTTCCCCGTTTGAATCAGGTGGCCCGCCCATGGCGTTGAAGGCTTCCCACAGCATGCGAGCTGCCAGAGACCACCCGCGGCGGATCCGGTGACGGTGGTCGACCGTCTCAGTTCCCGGAATGGGCTGCAGGGGCAGCACAACACGAGGCGACCAAGGCAGCACCTGCGCGCTCCGCAGTTCTTCCCGCACCCGCTCTGCCGTCCAATCGGACATCAAAAACTCCCATGTTGGCCATAACCGGCCGGTCTTCCTTTTCGGGGACGCTCCCCGGATGCAGTAGTAGACACCGGCCACCGACCGTTATCGATGGGGCTCACCCCCGGAAAGACGGCCTCTTCCCCCCGTTTTAACCGGGGAAATCCCCACCCGCGTTGTCGGGCAACCACCACGACGGCAGCCGGTTATCGCTGTCGTCTTCTACCAACGGGACCTATCCAAAAGTATCCACCCGGAACTTCGATATTCCGGCGCGCGAGAAGGAACCCGAAATGAATGCCTCCCCAGCCAGCGACAGACTCCGCGTTCACGATCCGGGGTGGCATCACTGCGGCCCCTGCACGGAGTCTCTGCCGCCTACCTTCCGCAAGACCGCGGCTACGACCTTGGATGAGGCGGGGCTGACCGCCCGCCTGATCGCTGATCAGCTCGGACACTCCCGGCCGTCGATGACCCAGGATGTGTACATGGGCCGCAAGGCGGTCAGCAGGCAGGCAGCCTCGGCGCTGGAGCAGGCGTGGGATGCATAGCTCAGTCCGCCCTGTGCACGTAAAGTGCACGCGGTGATCTTGAAAAAGCCAAACCCCAGGTGCTCTGACCTGGGGTTTTGGTGGGGCGCCAGGGGATCGAACCCTGAACCCGCGGATTACGGGGCTTTCCTTCCCGTTGTTCCTCAATGGCTGCCGTTGGTCACCAGCACGCTGGAAATTCCGAATGCAAACGTCCGTTGCAGACGGTCACTACTCGTCGTTTCTCGTTGTTTTGTGTGGTTAAAGTATGGCACTGCGGCGCTTGGATGCTGTCGCGTGACGCCCCCGGCTGACGAGCCGGGGGCGCTCGGTGGGCTGAGAATGACTCGCGAACGGCGCCTACGTCGCGGCACTGTGGCGGAGCTGCCCGTCGTGGCGCAGTCGTGCTCCATGGACCCCATAGCCGTGGCTACCGATACCGCTTCCGCAGTTGCGCAAGGGATAGCTTTCCTTCCGCCACATACTTCACGTCGCGCATCACCTCTTCGAAGTGTCGGATCTGCTGGTGCGGAGAAGGACCAATCGGCGTGTTCTTCGGGTACCAAATCTTGTTGAAGATTGCCTGGTGATGTGCGACGCAATGCTGGTATCGGCGATACGGTTCGTTTCCGTCGATGGTGTACCCTGCTATGGAAACAAATTGTTCTTCGAACAGGAGCCAAGGCGGCGGCAAGCGGTCATTATTCGGGGCCGGAGGCGGGTAATTTCCTTCGAAGCTCAGATACCATCCTACGGTGAACCAGTAACTTCCGTGCTCTCCCACGGTCTTGAGAACTAGCCTTTCGATACCCGCGTGCGTTTCGCGCAGGAAAGCCACGGTGACCTGCTTCTGCACGGACTTCTCGGCGCCGGGCAGGAGTACATCGGTCACCAGCTCAAATGCTCCGCTGTGCGTAGTAATTTCATGATCGTTGATGTACCACGTGGGCTTCAGGGTCGAATAGTAGAAGCTCGGCGTGAGAATTGTCTCCCAATCCTGAAAGGTGGGCGATATGTACATCCATTCCTCGGGTACGCATGGACTGTACGAGCCTTCATACCTCTGCGGAACTCCGGGTCTTGTTTCGCCTGGTCGCTGTTCTACACTGAGCAAAAGCGGTTGTTCACGAGTGATGCCCAGTTCCACCTCGTATCGCGGGGAACCGCATCCGGCGGGCACGGACAAATTGCTGACGATGCCGAGTGCCTGATTTCCATTATTTGTTCCTAGTTGCCAGGAGAGGCTCTTATAGCGAATAAGATCCTGGAGTAGTTTCTTCAAGCTAAGTTCCGCCTGGTAGACAAATACTAGGCCGCGACAGTCTGGACCATTCGTATGTTCCAGAGCCGCCTTGAGGAGCTCGAATCCTGCCGAGATGCCGACAGCCGCCACGCCCCCGGCAGCCGTAGATGCCTTTGTCGCTTCCTTCGCAATTTCCTTGGCTGTCTCCTCGAAGCTTGAGGCAGTAACGGGTCCCTGCCACCATCCGCCACCACCGCCACCTATATAGGGAAGGCCTTCGTTTATCCCTATAACGGCGATTGCGATGCGGTCGGTCTCCCCCAGGTCCACCGTGTGGGTCGTCCAGTCGGAACGCCCTATCGGGGGATATTTGACCAGGTCGAGTGTCTTGCCAGGCATGAAGCTGTAATTATCGTTGACCGCCGGTTCCGGAGATTCCCGGCCACTGATGAGAAGATCTCGATATCCGCTGGCCGTGAATGCGAGAAAATAGACGCGGACGCCATCGGCACTTCCCCAGTCACTGTCTGGCGTCGATCTCACCGAATGACACGTCACACTGCTAAGCTTGAAAGAGAAGCGCATGGTGACCTTCCTTGACAATCGAGGCCGCGCCGGTCAGCTGCCGGGCGACGCCCCGGTGCCGCTCGGTGGCCGCAAGCGTTAGGGACATGGGTTCCGCCTCGAAGCCTCCGATCTATATAACCACCACCCGATTGCCATCATCGGTTCCCGCAGCGGGCGTCGCATCTTGGTTCGTTGCTTGCCATGACGACAGCCTGCGTCTCACGGAAATCTCCAAGATCCGGTCGATACTGGCACTGACGTCGCCTTCGAGAGACCACTCACTGCCGCGTTCGTGCTGGTGGGGCACCTACCGGGCACCCGATCCAGCGTGAAGCTGACCTCCGCACCCATTCGCCTGCTTGGCGGAAGAACAACGCCATGTCGACCGCGCCGTCAGATCCTTTAGAGGCCACGGCGAAGGCAACGCCCGATCTCCGCCCCGGAGGGCTCACAACAAAGCTGGAGTGCAAGCACAGAGACCACGGCCAGGTAATCCACTACGCCGCCGGAACGCTGGCATGCCCGTAGGAACTGGCGAGCCGCCCACTCTCGCAGGGTGCCCAGCACTGGTCCGTTGAGCATGCCCGGGAGGACACCAATCCGCCGGCCACTTCGCCCCGGAATCCGCGGTCCACTGTCCCGGCTTCGGGCTCCTGGTCCCAGTGGTGCTCCTGCTCAACACTGCGGCCCCGCAGGGGCCGCCCTTGAATGAGCCTCAGCGTCTTGTGTGGGCAAAGTGTGGTAGTGATCTTGAAAAAGCCAAACCCCAGGCCGCTGACCTGGGGTTTTGGTGGGGCGCCAGGGGATCGAACCCTGAACCCGCGGATTCTGAGGCGAAGCTTGGCAACACTTGACGATGCCTGTCGATACCTGCCGTGACCTCGACTGATTCCATTCGTACATGGTCAACGTCAGCCAGCCTTGGCGGTCGTTTGTCGTTGTTTTTAGAGGGAAAGGAGAGGGCTAGGCGCGTCGCAGGAGCCGGCCGACGTGCGTGACTCAGCGCGTGCTGCACCTGCAACGGCCTGCCTCATGAACCCAGAACCTTCTGATCCCGTTTCCATGATCGGCAACGTTTGCCGCTGCCTGTCGATACCTGCCCTCACCTGCACTGATGGATGCCTCGCCAGGCGGGTTGTCTGCCGTTGGCGGACGTCCCTGGCCGTCGATTATTGGCAATTTCTTGGCATCTCCTGACCTCCGCCTCTGCCTGCGGCGGCCAGTCACATGGTGCGGTCGGCCCATCCCAGGATGACGAGAGGTGGTCACGGTGGCTGGTCGGATGAGGTGCGCGATCCCGCCGACGTCGTCGGCGAGCCCCCTGCGGCGAGCATGCCCAGCGACGACGAGGTGCAGGCGGCACGGAACCCCATAGCGGGTTTCATCACACTGAAGCGAGGGTAAGTCGATAGTGTTTTTCATCACACTGAAGCTGGGGGGGTAAGCAAAATGGGAGCTGTTGGACCGCATCGACAAGAGCGGAACACAGATGTACGGTGGCATATAACCGGTGTGTCGCCGGGACAAGGTGGAGGGGCTTCCATCTTGCGTCCTTCCGCGTTGTCAGCTGATACTGTTATCCGGAGCCATGATTTTGGCATGTATCAGCCACGCCTTGATCGGCGGAATCCCCATCCCGATATCTTTACCAGCGTTGTAGTTGAGAATGCATTGCAGCAATCTGTGGACTTCTACCTCATGTGGTAATTGAAGGGATAGTAATTATGAATCTTGCTGTACTTGCAGATGATGCCGGAAAAATCATTGCTATCGCAGTATGTCGTCTATCGTCTACTGGCCAGGTTGGAACATTCACAGAAGATGTCGAGGTCAAGGCTGAAATTAGCCGATCTCAACTGGCCGCTGCGCGGGGTCAGGCAAGCTCTGACTATCCGGATGGGGATGACCTCATTACGTCGGTGATCATTGAACTGCCTTCAGAACTTGAACACATGAGTCTTAGCGAAATCCAAGAACAAATGGTACTTGAACGTCGAGACGCAGGCCCCGCCTTGGTGCGTCACGCAGGGTGAGCGCGCGGGCTACCTCGGCCGAGCGGACGCGACCATCGTGTCGTTGTAATCTCCGGCGGCGAATTCGAATCCGTCGGGGCTGTGCCAGATGTGGTGCGGCATCGTCGATTGGGATTCCGGTAGCGTCGGCGGCGGAATGGGCGGATTACGAGGGTAAGGTCCGTCGAAGACAGCACTGACGGACCACCCTCGTATGCTGTGCTGACCTGCATATACGCCGTTTTCTCGGCCATTACTACTGATTCGCGATCGGGCGACTCCGTCGAACTCGGCGGAAATCACTGAGGAAAGCAAGTTTTCCGAGACGGCCGAGCTGTGGATCAGTGGATTCGAAGAAGCTGTGAAGCTAGGGAATCGGTCTCCGACCTCACTGGACACCTATCGTCAACGCCTCTACGGCATTGTCATTCCGGAGATGGCGGAGCTGCGCAATTTTGAAGTGAATACGGCTTCTTGTCATAATCTGTGCCTCAAGGTGCAGAAAGATCGGTCGCGACGGCTCTTGACAGTGCTCGGCTGTCGGCTCGGCAGATCGCCGACCAGCTCGGGCACTCGAAGGTCTCGACGACGCTCGACGTCTACATGGGACGGCGGGTGGTCGGCCCGCAGGCGGCACGGGCGCTGAGCGGGGTTGAGTGGTTCGGTGAACAAAGGTGGGAAAGCGTGGAAGCGATCTTCCCTTGCTTTCCCCGCACTGCTGTGACCAGCGGTGGTGGTGGGGCAGGTGGGATTTGAACCCACGACCTGACGGGTCGTGGGAGGACTCTGACACTAGTTGCCGTTACCTGCCATGCCCAGCGACTTTCGCAAACGCACATGCCGTTGCTTGTCGCCTTCTGACGCTGTTTTCGGTCAATAAGCGTGGCAAAAGTGTGGGAATGATCTTGCTGCGCCGCACCTGCCGCACTCCGCAGCACGCCCAGTCCCACTGATCGCCAGCCCGACGGTACCCAGTGCCGGCGCTACGCCATCGAGGGGAGACCGCTGACCGCCCCGAACCCTGAACCCGCGGATTTCTTGGCCGCACCTGACGTCGTTTGCCGGTACTTGCCAGTACTAGCCGTAATCAGCGCGGATAGCGAACGCAAATGGTCACTGTGGATGGTCAGCTGCGAACGTTTTACATCGTTTTGTGCACGTTAAGTGCACGGATGATCTTGCCGGGGCAAGCCGAAAGTTGTCACCCGAGCCCCTCGCGAAAAGCGGCGTGTAGACGGACTGATACGCCCCCGGCCGATGGACCGGGGGCGCTCGGCGGGCAGAGAATGACTCGCGAACGGCGCCGACGTCACGACGCTGTGGCAGAGCTGCCCGCCTTGGTGGCGGAGCGTACAGCGACTTGAGGCGAGGCATCACCTTTGGCCCACTGCGCAGCTAGATTCCCTTGTCTCTCGAAGGGGCTAGGTTACCCCGAACCGACTATAAGTTCCGAAGTGGCCGGCAGGCCCGCTTTCTGCATCTCAGCACTGGCGAATATCAGATCGCTATCTCTTTTGGCCAAACAGTAACAGCAGCATCCAGAATCTCTTCCATGCGCTTATTTGCCATCGCATTATCCCATTGTCCGACCAAGGCCTGTGCCTGCAAAACAGAATCCCTGCCGTTGGACCACTCTTGCAATATAGGTGCCTTATCGCGGAAGGCAGTAGGCAGGGCACTATTGACCTCCATGGGTAGAAGCATGAGGTTGCCCAGCTTTCCAATCCAGAAATTCTGTCTAGAGTTGATTGATTTGCCCCCCTGTGATTCGATGTGCTCAAGGGTCATGGATTGGTTCATTGGAAGCTTCGATTCCCCCCAGTATTCTTCAATTTTCTCCAGCGTGCGGCGAACCCGATGGACATCCTGGGGCCGCTGCGTAAAATAGGTTAGCTTTTTAAGTCCATCTTTAAACTGCGCATCAGTGGGCATGAGGGAGTTTGCATCATGCGCGAAAGAGCGGAGAGCTTCGATTACATCGTTTGCCCCCCTTGCGGAATCTACGGCATAAGCCGCTCGCCGATACGCTCTACGAATTGTGGAAGTCGAGGGACGCTGAGAGATGGACCACCTAAACTGAAGGCTCTCCACCGTATTTAAAAAGTCAACCAAACGGGATTTAGATATGTATCCGCAGTTCGGGCCATAGATGTAATTTCGAAGCAAAGAAAAAAGCAGGTTTAGAGGCAAGTTTGATTGCGGAACCAGGCATCCATACAAGGATCTGTCGATGTCTGCGTATCGATCATGGCGCCAACGATCGGCGGGAACCAAGTCCTGCCAATGCTTACCATTCGGAGAAGCAAGGCATTTATCAAACTCTTTGAATATTGCTGCTGTTTGATTAAATAGGAGAATGAAATCGCGCGCGCGCTCCGTTGGAGTTCCACTGCTGCGCATGAAAAGATCAACAGATCGCCGAATTCTGTTAATTGCTACAATCTCATTGTCAGGCTGATGGGAGGTCGAATTCCAGACGTACCCAAGAAAATCTTCAGCCTTGACCTTCGACCAGTTGCTAGTTTCAATTAGGTTTACACTTTCTCCCCAAAGGGTCTCTTCTTGTCTGGCGGCGGTAGCTGGGATAGACGAGATTACTTGATTTTTAACCAGGTCAACTTGGTTCAGGCTCTTACCGCGATCATTGAGGGTCTCGAAGATTCTAAACGCGTTCTGCCGATCGTCAACGCGAACGTAAACTACACTCGATCGAAGAAATCGATCGCGTACCGCATCGAGAGTCTCTACGCCTGACCCATTTGACTCAGCCTGCTCTTCCTCGATTCCTTTCGTAAAGATTTCATAGGCTGCATATTGCGCCTTCTCGGAGTCACTTTTAGGGCTTGCTTTTCGGATTTCAGACTCAGGTTCTGAAAATATCCTTAGTTGCAGGAATCCGGATTCAGTTCGGTGCTGAAGGCGGAAAACTTGATTTCCAGACAGGTCGACACGTTGCAGATAATTGGACAATCCTTGCGCTCGGCCAGACTCGCCAATCTTTTCGTACGCATCCTTGATTGCCCTGATTGCAATCAGTACAGTTGTAAGGCGCTGCTGTCCATCGACAATGTCCCAGCGGTCACTTCCTGAGGGATGCACGACCATGTTGCCGAGAAAGTGCACCTTATCGGCGCTATTTTTAATATCGTTCCATAGATCCAATGCGTTCTCGTCATCCCACGCGTAGGGCCTTTGATAACGGGGAACGATATGTTCACCCGTCAGAATTATCTCCCCGATCGTGCGTTGAACTGCATCGAATTCCAACTCGGCTCCTTCGTGTGACTGCGGGCGATCTGCAGGCTACCGCAAATCACAGTGACGCTAAACACCTTTCGTAGATTTGCCCGCGACGCCAGCTGGGTGTGCTGGAGCCTGCAAAGTCGAACACAAAGAAGCTCGCCTATGCTTCCAGGCGCGACCCGGCCAAGCGCCCAGGCCCCAGCGCGCCCTGCGGCACCAAAAATCGACGCTGATGACCACGCTGCCGGACTGAATGCGTCCTCCTGAAGGCTGGCTCACGGAGGTTCTCGACCAGCTTCCTAAAAACCCCTGAACAGTGAGCTGATCGAGGGAAGTCCTCGCCTTCATAACGACCCCGCAGCAGCCTCTTCGCCCCAAGGACACCAAAAGGGTTCGCGCCGCTTTGCAGTGCGGACCCTTCGGTTTAGTGATCAGACGTTGAAGCGGAACTTCCGCCAGGGGGTTTGCGACCAGCACGATCGGTCGCAATACCAGCCATGAGCAGGCGAAACCGTGTTCGTAACTCTCGTCGTTTTCCGGCCGTTTCCACCGTACTGACGAGCGCCTGACGATCGGTAGGCCCTCGCCGGCCGCGACGCAGTCTTGGCCGTCTACCTGACCGACGGACACCCAGCGTGGTCCCCCAGTCCATCGATCGCTACGATGGTCCTGGCGGTCAACCATAGCCCCGGTTTTCTCTGAAGGTAGGAGTGGACCGTGGGAATATTGAGTGTGGCATTGGGAGCCATTGCCATCGCAGCGCTTATTGACCGAGCGTTGGTGTTGGGGCTTCTGTGCTACACCTACAGACGCGGAGGGGTTGCCCATATGCGGGCGGCTGCCGATGCGGTGCGACAGTGCCGCAGGCAGGACTCATTTTTGAGTCTGCTGTCGAAGCGTCCCTAGTCGTTGCCCCCGTGATTTCGGTCGCGGGGGCAACGTGCTGTCTAGGACGGAGCTTCGGACTCGGCTGGGGCTGGCGGCTCGGCGGGCGAGCATGCGATGGATCCGGCGTGGGCTCGCCTGTCGGTGATCTTGTCTACGCTGCCTGATCGTGGCGACAGAACAGGCTAGGGTGGCGAGAGAGCCTTGGTCGGCTACTTCCGGGACACCCTGGCGATAGAGAACGTTTTACGCTGGCGCACGGGCTCGGCCACTATGCCTAGAGCAACAGGCGCACTTGCCACAGTGACAGACATCTCCGCAAGATAGCAACCTTATTCTCAGTGGTTTCGACGGGTAACCACCGCCAGGTAACCCGCTGCGCTTACGGAAGGTTGGCATGCCCGTAGGAACTGGTAAGCCGCCTACCCTCGCAGCGCGCCCAGCACTGGTTCGTTGAGTTTGTCCGGGAAAGCACGCAAACCGCCGGCGTCTTCGGCACAGATTCCGCGGTTCGCCCTACCGCGTCTCGTCGTGCTCCTGGTCCTTGCGGTCCTGGTGCTCCTGGCTCATCACTGCGGCCCCTGCGCGGTTCCTGGCCGCCTGCCTTCCTTCTGCGCCCCGGCCGCCGGGGGTCGCCGGGACCGGCGCTTGCGCCGCACGCCCGGCGTGCCCCCGGCCTGGCCGGGGCTCGCATACGGCAGGCAGGCGGCCCCGCAGGGGCCGCCCTTGATGAAGAAAAGAAACTCTGGACACGCAGGTCATGGCTGGTCTGCGTCGGCAGCGACGCCGGACGGACCCTGCTGTGGCACGAGCGACACAGCCCGCTCCTACGTTCCGTGGCATGCTCCGTTCGGGTGGCACTGATCGAACCGGGCTCGACACCGAGTGATCATTTGTAGCGTCACCGCCCGTGAAAATGGGACGTATTGCAGGAGCGGCGCTCTCAGCCGCCATGCTCGCGCTGATTGCAGCGCCCACCGCCATCGCGAAGACCCCTGTGGATGCGCCACCGGCGCCACCGCCGAGCAGCGCACCCGCCGTGGTCAAGTTCACCGTTCCTGGGCCGACCACTGATTCGCCGGGGATCCAAGCGGAATGCCGCATTGAGCAGAACGGGTACCCGCATGTCAGGACCAGCACCCGAGGTGCCGGGGTCAAAGCCTCGGTCAACTGCACGACGCCGGTGGACCACATCGAGATCACTGGCGAGATGTACTACTACTGGGGCGACTGGCTGCCGCAGTCCGGAAGCCCGATCTCGTTTGCCCAGAACTGGGGCGCATCGACGCTGGGCAACGATCGCACCAGCTCAGCGCCGTGCAGCTCACAAAGCCCGACCTGGTGGTACGGCGAGTTCCACGCCCTCATGACCCCGGTGGCCGGCGCTAAGCCTCAGCCACTTTCACTGACGTCGACCAGCAATGAGATTCCGTGTGCACCATAGGGAGCTATGGACGTAGAAGAGTTCGACGACCAGCTCGTCTGTGATCGGCAGGACCACACGACGTTCCTGGTCGAGCTGTGGTCATGGCACTACGACGACGACGGTGAGCGGCAGGGTGCGGTACTGAGCACCCACATCCTGAACGGGTGCGATGTGCGTGAGGCCCTGGCCTGGGCCCAGGAGCACCAGGCCGACCCAGGCTGTTTCGTGCTCTTCGCCGGTACCTGGACCAACCGCGGTTTCCTCAAGACGCTGTGGCTGGCTGGGGAAACCCCAGGCTACGGCGAGCGCAGCGCCGTCGTGACCTTCGAAACCTGACTGGGGCACCGACACACCGGGGCTCGGAACGATCTTCGTTCCGAGCCCCGGTTCTATGTCCGAGCCTGGGCGTCCGCCGCGACAGACCGAGCTTGTGTGCAAGGTCGGTGCTCGTAATCAGCGGTGGAAGCTCCTCGGTCACAGAGCCATTGTCCGGGCCTCGATCGATCAGCGTTGCCCTGCTCTGGACACTCAGGTCAGGGGTGGTCGGGAGCGTGCTCGACGACGATGGGCTCATCGGGGCGAGCACTGAGCACCTGCGCAAGGGCCACCAACTGCTCGGCGAGCGCGGCTCGCTGCTCATCGGTGTAGCAGCCCCGACTGATCTCGTGGGCGGCGTCGTCGAGTTCCCATTGGGCGGCACGAACGAGCACTGCGATTGATCGTGATCGGCTCGACATGGCTTCCTCCAGAACGAGACATACACGTCGATCGAGCCGAACGACTCGAACGCGTCGAACAAGTCTGCCGACAGGTAGACAAACGCGTCAACTGCGACAGTCGATGGTGTGAACCAGAGGCGGCTTGTCACCACGGGTGAGCTGGCGCGCGAGCTCGGGATCAGTCCGCGCACGGTGGCCCGCTACGTGCAGGCTGGCCTGCTGGAGCCAACCGAGATCACCCTCGGCGGCCATTACCGGTGGGACATCGACGAGGTACGCGAGCAAATTCGAAGGCTTCGCACGGACTCCCCAGACACGCTGTAGGCATGCATGCTCTCGGGCCGCTGGGAGACACCCAACGGCCCGAGAGGTCAGTCCTGATACGGCCTAGATGAGTTCGCGCATCCGCTCGATGATCGCCGTAGGCGCCAGCGGCTCGAACCGCTCCCGCTTTCCGGGCTTGTTCGCATAGGCGATAACGCTGGTCCCTGCGCGCTGCCCGGCCTCGATGTCGCTTGTTGAGTCCCCGATCATCACGCAGCCATCAGCACGGACGTCAAGGAGTCCGATCGCTTCCTGGATCAGGTAGGGATGGGGCTTGAGCTGGTTAACGTTCGGACCGCTCCTCGCCGAGATTCCAACCACGGTGTGCCCCATGCGGTGGACCTGGAGGTACGTCGAGACAGCGGCCGTGGAGTTGTTCGAGACGATCACTACCGGCATCCCACGCGCCCAGAGCGTGTCGAGCACCTCGGACGTGCCTGGTGTTGGTGGCGCGACTTCGACCGCGCGCACTTCGAGTTCCCGGAGCCGGCGTTCTACGTCCGCCGCCAGGTCGCCATGACTCGTGGCGTACTTCAGAACGTCGAACGGGTCCCGACTCTGGTTCACGGCCGCGGGAAGGTCGCCGTCGAAGAGGTCGCGCAGCTCGGCCGCCACCTCGTGGTCGGGAAGGCCGCCGAAGACGGCACACACAGGGCCGTCGAAGTCGAGCAGCACCGCAGCGCTGGCCTCGATGATCGCAGGCGGGCTCGTCATCGGCGGACTTCTCGCGCGACGGTGCTCCAAATGCTGTCGAACCACATCTGGGACTGCTCGATGAAGAGAGAACTCAAAGACTCCTCGTCAGGCTCAGCAGCGTGGTGGAAGAGGGTGGCGTCCTTGCCCATGAGGTCCCAGATCGGCGTCTCGTCGCCGTCCAGCACCACGGAGTGCTCCCGCACTGGGTAGTAGCCGAAGAACGCCTCGGACTTGTTGATCAGGTACAGCTTGAACAGCGGCACAGCGGGGTAGACGCGAAGTTCAGCCTTCGAGTCGGCAACGAGTCCAAGCCGCCCCATCTCGTTGATCGAATCAACGATCGCGAGCGTGTGCCGCTGCATGATTCCGGCCGCGCGCTTGCGGAAGGCCGGGCTGTCCTGCATGTCATCAACCCTGGCCGGCAGGGTCCACGGAACCTCCGTGTCAGGAACCAGCAGCCTCACTCGGACTGACTCCGGGCGCGCGCGACCGCTTCGGATGCGATCGAGCGGCTCAGTCAGGGCGCCATGCAACGTCTCTCCGGAAAACCCGGCAAAGTCGATCGACACCTGCGGCTGACTGAACGCGTGCTCCAGATGAGGCCGGAGGCCGACCGGGCGTTCAGTCCGCTCACGGACGAAGACACCGCTGCCTTGGCGTGACACCACCAGTCCCTCGTCACGAAGGATGCGAAGGGCCTGCTGCACCGTTGCCCGCGCGACCCCGTACCGCTTGGCCAGCTCCCCCTGAGAGGCCAACTTGTCGCCTGGCTTGAGGGTCTTCGTCAGGATCGCCGCGCGCAGGGCGTTCGAAACTTGCTGGTACGGCGGACGCGGGTCGTCGGGGTCTAGTTCGCTCATTTGCCCAGGTTATCGCGTCGGCTCCGCATTTGGCTAGCCATGTTGGCCAACCTGTTGACATGGCTAGCCAGGCTGACCTACCTTGTACATGGCTAGCCAAGCTGGCCAGAAACAAGAACTGCTCTGGAGGCACACGTGCTGAAGAACATCCCGGTCCTGCTGGAGGCCCACAAGGCGCGGGTCGTGGAGGACCCGACGCTGAAGATGATCGAGAAGGATGGCCAGATGGTCCCGGCGACCGACCCGCGCGACGGCTCGCAGCAGTGGGTGGTGATGCTCTACATCAAGCCGCGCCCGACCGCTGACGGTCGCCCGGCGGGCAAGGGTTCCGAGGTCAAGCTGACCTTGGAGACCGAGCCCGGCGAGGAGATCGAGGACGGCGTGGTCGTCGAGCTGATCAACCCTCGGGTCTCGCACTGGGAGAACGAGTTCAACGGCCGGACGATGTCGGGCCTGTCCTGGCGGGCGACCGGGATCAAGCTCGCCGGTTGATCAACCTCGCGTAGAGGCCACCTGACCTCTTCACTTTTCTTCCAAGCTTTTCTGCTGCTTGTTCTTTGAGAATTCCATAGTGGGCCGAGCCATGCCTTTTTCCGGTGCGAATTGACGCACTGGAGGCCGTATTGGCCCCCGGCCCGGCCGTTTCGGCGGTCGTTTCCGGGGGTTCTTATGGCGTTCCAAACGGAAAGGGGTTTGTATGTCGTTGGCGTATTGCCCGGCGTGTCACTGCGACCGGTGGCTCTACCCGCACTCGCGGGACAAGCACTGCAAGAGATCCGGTTTTTTCGGCAGGAGGTGATCACGGTGGACGGCGCTGGTTTTCACGGTTCCGGATGCCTGGGCAAGCCGTAGGGCATGAGGGGGTTGGCTGTGACGAATTGCGCGAAGTGCCGCAAGGAGATCCGGCTTCCCGGCCGTCGGTATCACCCGACGTGCGATCCGGAGGCCGTGAATTTTGGGCAGCGGTGTCCGCGCTGCCGCGAGTGGGTTCGGGAGTTGCCCTTGTCGGGGCGGTGCTTCTGGTGCGAGAACACGCCCGTGCGGGTGGTCATCGCACAGAGAGCCCGGATCGCGGCGGACATCGCACTGGAGCAGTGTCGACAGCATCGCGGCGCAGTGACGAAGCCGTGCCGGTCGTGCCGGTCCTTCGGGGTCCGGATGGCCCGTCAGACGGACCGGGACCTGCTGAGGATCTCGGGCCAGATCCTTGACGAGCTTGACCGGTACATCGGCGCGGTGGAAGCGATGTCGGTCCCGCGCTCGCGGCGGGTCTGGGACGCCCAAGAGCAGGCGGTCGGGTCCGCTCGCGCTCTCGATCGTGCCGCGCGCTCGGTGCGGGAGCTGATCCTTCGTTCACGGGAGAGGCCGAATGACTGATCCGCGAACCGAGATCGATCACCCCGCGCGCATTCTGACCGGAATCGGCGGGCTGAATCAGAAGTTTTCCACGCTGGGCTGGGAGGACTTGTTTTCCAGACTGATCGCAGAGATGGAGGACAGTCAGCGCCGGTTGGCTGCCGCTATCGATGAGGCAAGTGAGTAACGGACAAGGGAGGTGGATTGCTAGATGCCGTTGGTGAACAAGAACACCAAGGCGGTCGAAAGGCTGCACGAGATCACCGGATGCATCGATGAGTTGGACAAGAGCCTGGACGCGGTGGAGTTCCTGGCGGATTCCGTGGTGGAAAAGCGGGACCTGGAGCACGCCGAGGACCTGGCGGCCAAGGTCCGGGCGGCGTTGTCGGCCGTGCGGGCTGACATCGGCAAGAAGGGCGGACCGAGTGTGGCGAAGGGATATCCGAAGTGAAGTTCCGGAACAGCGATGAGGTGCACGGCGTGGTCAGGAAGGTCGACAGCGGGATGGTGTCGCTGTCGGGCACGCTGCGCCAGCTCGGGGTCCCGAAGGGCATGGGGACCTCGCTGAACAAGCTCAGGAACTCGGTGGGCGATCTGGTCGCGCACCTGGAGATGGTCAAGCGCCGGAGCTGACACCGGCGGTAGCTCGGCGGGGCATCGAACCACACCGCGGTTCGGTGTCCCGCTTTCGTTTGCACACAAGGGAGTTTGGTCGTGACCGACACGCGCGTGAATACCGAAAGAAGTCCGATCCGCGACGGCGCCCGGTTCGTGGTGAAGCACCCGCGCTCGTCGTCCTCGACGGTGGTGCTCGGCTCGGCCGTGCTCTGGGTCGGCTACCAAACGGTCCTCATGGCCGCCGGTATCGCGGTTCTCGCGGGGGCGTCGTGGTGGCTGCTGGACAAGCCGACGTTCGACCGCTTCGCGGGGCGGCTGCTGCGGGCGTGGTGGAGACGGTGGCTGATCTACCAGCGGCAGTGGGCGAAGATCGTGTTCGCCTGCAACCTGGTCACCAGCGACCACCGGGGCCAGATGATGGTGCCCAAGCTGGTGGGCGTGCGCTCGACGTGGGTGTGGGACACCCTGTTCATCCGCATGGCCAAGGGCCAGCAGCCCGAGGACTTCGAGGGCGTGCTGGGGCGGCTGACCCACTCCTTCAAGGCACGGGTAGGCAACGTGCGGCTGGTCAAGCCGGGCAAGCTCGCCTTGGACCTCCAGCGCCGGGAGCCGTTCGACGAGATGCATATCCCGCTGCCCGAGCTGCACCCGGCGACCGGGCAGGTGGATCTGTCGAACGTGGTGATCGGCCGGGATGAGTACGGCCGGGATCTGGCGTTCGACCTGCTGAAGAGGGATCTGCACATCCTGTTCGGCGGTGCGACGGGCGCGGGCAAGGGCTCGTGGCTGTGGTCGCTGCTGCGGGCGGTGGCTCCGCTGATCCAGGCCGGCCACGTCCGGCTCTGGGTGATCGATCCCAAGGGCGGGCAGGAGTTCGGCGCCGGACGGGCGATGTTCCACGAGTTCGCCGACAACGCCAAGGACGGCTTGGAGCTGACGAAGAAGTACGTGAAGACGCTCGACGAGCGCAAGCTCGACCTGGGCCGTCGGGGCATCCGCACCGCGACCGTGTCCGCCGAGACGCCGCTGGATGTGCTGCTCGTCGACGAGCTCTCAGCGCTGACCGCCTACGGCGAAAAGGACATCATGCGCGCGTTCGAGCCGCTGATCTCCACCGCGCTCACCCAGTTCCGGTCGGTCAACGGCCGCGTCTGGGGCGCCACGCAGGAACCGACCAAGGACGTGATCCCCATGCGCGGGCTGTTCCCCACCAAGGTCGCGCTGCGGCTGGACTCCGCGTCGTATGTGGACATGTGCCTGGGGGAAGGCATGCGCGACATGGGCGCGTTCGCCGACAAGATCCCCGCCTTTCTGCCCGGCGTGGCCTATGTCAAAAAGGACGGCCGCCGCGAGCCGCTGCGCTGCCGCACCCCGTATGTCACCGACGCCGACATCACCGAGCTGGTGACCTTCTGCACCGACCGCGGGGCCACGGTGATCCCGCTGCACCGCGACACCACCGCCACCACCGGCCCCGACCAGCAGCAGCGCTCCGACGAACCGCACTGGTCCGAGGTGGACTTCGAAGCCCTCGAAGACGACCACGACGACGGCAACGACCCGGACGGCGGCGAGTCCGACTCCGGGTTCGAAGAGATCGACCAGTTCGAAGGCGAAGACGACGCCGACGAAGAGATCGCCTGAGCACTCCCCAACCCGATTTCCGACTCAACCCCCTTGGAGGTGGTTGTGATGACCTCGCACACCCTGAACCCGTCCTCGATGCGCGATGCGCTCACCGCCCTGGTGGTCCACATCAACGATCACCGGCTGCCGGAACCGGTCACGCTCTCGTGGAGTCGCTACACCGGTTTGCAGTGTCAGGCCACCGGCGTTGAACCGCTGGTGACCCTGGTGACCTGGGCGGACTCCCTGGACCAGGCCGGGGCCTGCCTGAAGCAGTTGAACGGCGGCGCGGTGCACCTGGATGTGACCGGCCGCCTCGACGGCGGCATCCCGGTGTGCCTCTACACCCCGTACCGCGCCGCACTGACCCCGCGCTACCGGCACCTGCTGGAGCAGGGCGAACCCGTGGTCTTCACCGTCGCCCAGCTCCGCGCCGCCGCACGAAGCTGAGGCCGGCACCGATCCCCATCTATTGAGCGGCCCGCCCGGATGACTCTTGGCGGAGTCCGGGCGGGCCTACCCCACTTGGAGGTACCCGCAATGCTGGCAGAAATCGCTTTATCCGTCAGCTCCGGCGCGACCGGTGCCGGACTGCTCTACGGCTTACACGCCCGGTCCCTGGCCCGTCGGCTGCACACCGACCGGCTCACGGGGCTGGCCAACCGCGACGCCCTGGAACGGGCCTACACCCGGCACGCCCGACGCCACCCCGGCCACCGGGTCGGGCTGCTGGTCGGCGACGTCGACCACTTCAAGACCTACAACGACACCCACGGCCACTTCTTCGGCGACTCGGTGCTCGTCTGCATCGCCCGCGCACTCACTGACACCGCCCGCCCGGGGGAACTGCCGGTGCGGCTGCACGGTGACGAGTTCGCCGTCCTGCTCACCGGTCTGCGCCCCTGGGAGAGCCCGGAGGACCGCCTCGGCGAGTACACCACCGCCATCGAGGCCATCCGGACCGTCAACGGCCTTCCCACCCGGGTGTCCCTGTCCCTGGGCGCGGCGGTCGACACCGCCTCCGCGGTCGACCTGTCCACCTTGATGGGCCGCGCGGATCGGTTCATGTACGGGCGCAAGCACAGCGCCCCCGACCGCGCCCCCCTCACCGTGCAGCACGTCATCGCTCACCGCTCCGCCGATTCCGAAAGGAAGTCCTCATGACCCGGACTCCGTACTTCTACGCCGCAGCGCCCCACGCGATTGTCGCGGCGGCGCCCACTCCCAACGGAGTGGAATTGTCGATCACCTTTCCCTGCGACGACTCGGCGCCGGGCGCTGTGTGCCTCATGCGCCCTGACCAGTTCGAGGAATTTCTCGCCGCAGGATCGCAGATTCTCGCCGAGACCTACGCCCTGTCGGCACACCGTGAGCACTGATCAACGTCCGTCGTTTGCGAAACACAAGGAGGAATCACTGATGCACATCGTTCAGATCCAGCTCACCGGCAAGGGCGTGCTGATCACCCTCGGCCTGGTCCTCGCCGTGCTCGGCGTGCTGGCGCTGGTGTGGCTGGTCAGCCCCGCGTGGGCAATCGGGATTGGCCTGGGCCTGGTGCTGCTGGTGCGGGGCCTGATCGCCCTGGTCAAGCCCAGTAGCGAGTAACAACGGGGAGGGAAACGAGCTGATGCGCCTGCGACGCAAGCAGCGCCAGGAGCTAGGCGGAGAGGTGCGGCCAGGGCAGACACGGCGGGTGCGCAAGCTGTCCGACGACATCGACGAGGCCGGCCAGCTGCGCAGGTTGGCTCGCAATGCCGACCTGGTCGCGGTACAGGTCGAGCGGATGTGTCGGCGCACCGTGACCGGCCTGTGGTTCTTCCTCGCCCTTGGGCTGTGTTTCACCACCGAGGGCGTGCACCGCTTCCTCGCCGGGGACACCGAGCAGTCCGATCCGTTGTGGTGGGCGGCGTGGACGGTGGAGCCGATGTTCGCCGGGCTGCTGATCACGATCCTGAACTTCGAGGCCGTGATCCTCTCCCACGGGGTTAAGCCGGGCCACACCTGGTGGGGACGCCTCAAGCACGTGTTGCTGGGCTCCACGCTGTTCATGAACGTCTACCCGCCACTGATCACAGTGTTCACCGAGGAAGCGTTCAACCTCGGTTCGCTGGTGGTACACGTGGCGATCCCGGTGATCGTCTACGGCATCGCCGAAGTCATTCCGATCATCATGGCCCGCACCCGGCAGGTCATCTTGCGGGCCTACGCCGACGCGGACAAACGCGAACAGCAAGCCGCGAGCGACGCTGCGGCAACGGAATCGACACCGGCCGAGCCTGCCGAACCGGCACCTGCGCCCGATGCCGACCCGACATGCTCGGAACCTGCCGAAACGGCACAGCCGGACCGTGCCGAAACGGCACCCGCGGTTCAGGCCGAACCGGCACGGAAACCGGCGATCCGGCTGCCAGAGTCGCTGATGGCCGCGATCAGGCGTGTCCGGGAGGAACGCACTGCACAGGGGCAGCAGATGACGGTGGCCGACGTGCAGTCGGTGGTCAAGCTGCCCCCGCAGCAGGCCCGCCAGGTCCTCGACGACGTCATGGCCACCGTGGGCGCGTCGGCCTGAATCCTGTTGCGCCACAACTGAAAACACGAACTCGCTCAGCTCGGCGGGACATCACCTGATCACACGGGTGGTGTCCCGCCTTCGTCATCTCTGGAGGTGATGCGGATGCCCCTATCCGCCCTGCTCACACCCGCCGACTACCAACAACAGAGGGCCTCGGACGGCATTGCCCGGCACGTGCAGGCAAGCGGCTACCAACAGTGGCGCGCGGACGTGGAAAGCACCGGCGGATGCACCCACCCGATCCGCATGACCGGCCACTGGGCGCTGACGGATGCAGCCACCGGAGCAGTCCTTCCCCGGTCGGACGGCCGCCCCTCAGAGCGGCACGGACAGATCCTCGTGCCGTGCGGCAACCGCCGCGAATCGGTGTGTGTGGCCTGCTCCGACCGCTACGCCGCCGACGCCTTCCACCTGCTCCGCGCGGGCCTGAACGGCGGCACCAAAGACGTGCCAGTCACCGTCGCCGACAAACCCCGCGTGTTCCTTACCCTGACCGCACCCTCGTTCGGCCCGGTGCATAACCGCCGCACCTCGGTCCGCGGGAAGGCTCTGCCGTGCTCGTGCGGCTCGTATCACCACCCGGCCGACCCCCGTCTCGGTCAGCCCACCGATCCGGAGGGCTACGACTACACGGGGCACGTGCTGTGGAACGCCCACGCCGGGAAGCTGTGGTCGCTGTTCACCAAGTACCTTCGCCGCCACCTCGCGGTGGCCGCCGGTATCCGGGTGGCCGAGATCAAGGATCACTTCCGGCTGTCGTTCGCCAAGGTCGCCGAGTACCAGCGGCGCGGCACGATCCACTTCCACGCCGTGGTTCGCCTCGACGGCCCGGACGGACCCGACGACGCCACCCCCGCGTGGGGCTCCGTCGAGCTGCTGACCGAGGCGATCCACTCCGCGCATGCGGCGGTGTCGGTGACCTCTCCTGAGATCGACGGCCAGGCCCGTGAACTGGGCTGGGGTGAGCAGGTCGACGTTCGCCCCATTCGGCCGGCCTCTGCCACCGAGGTGGAGGACGAGCACGGTGCGATCAGCGATGACCGGATCGCCTCCTACGTGGCCAAGTACGCCACCAAAGGCACCGGCAAGAGTGACGCCACCGACCGCCCGATCCGCTCCCAAGGCCACATCGACCGCCTGGCCGTGACCGAGCACCACCGCCGGATCATCCAGACCGCCTGGGACCTCGGCGCCCCCGTCATCTGCCCCGAGTGCCACCCCGACGGCGAACACCAGCCCGACGGGTGCGGCTGCGAGGCCGTGGGGCACTGCGAGACCTGTCAGGGCGGCGGCTGGGCCACCCGCACCGCCGTACTCCACCGCCACGACCCCGACGCGGCAGCACGCGGCAAGCCGGACCCGATCGACGAACTGAAGCTCCGGCACTGGGCACACATGCTCGCCTTCCGAGGCCACTTCCTGTCCAAGTCCCGCGCCTACTCCACCACCTTCAAGCGCATCCGCGGCGACCGCCAGACCTGGCGCCACGAACACGCACTCGCCGAGGCCGGCATCACCGACGAAGAGACCGTGACCGTGATCAACCACTGGGACATGGTCCGCGTCGGCCACGACACCGACGACGCCCGCGAACTCGCCGAAGCCATCGCCGAACGCACCCGCCAAACACGCAAACACCGCTACTCAACCGAAAGGAAAGACTGACCATGATCCGCAACCTCTGGGGGCCACAGGACGTCGCCGCCTACCTCGGCGTCCCGGTCGGCACCGTCTACCAGTGGCGGAGTCGTGGCGGCGGCCCGCCAGGGCACCGGGTTGGCAAGTATGTCCGGTACAAGCCCGCTGATGTCGAGGAGTGGTTCGAGTCCCAGCCAGAGGCGGTGGTCTGATGCCTCGTCCACCTCTCCCGATCGGGACTCACGGCAAGATCAGGACGGCCCGCACCGCGGCGGGCTGGCAAGCGGTCACGATGTTTCGGGACTCCGACGGCGTCACCCGGAAGGTTGAACGGAACGGTCGGACCGCCGCGGCTGCCGAGAGGGCGCTCAAGGCAGCGCTTGCCGAGCGCAGGAGCGCTCAGCACGGAGGCAAGATCAAACCGGAAGCGCGGTTTCGCGAAGTGGCTGAGCAGTGGCTCAGCTCGGTCGAGCGCGACGTGAACGCCGGTGATCGGTCACCGACCACGCTGGATCAGTACCGGAGCAATCTGAAGCGGCATGTGATGCCGGCACTTGGTGAGCTGCGTGTCGGCTATGAGGTGACGGTTCCGGCCGTTGAAGCGTTCTTGCAGAAGCTGCGGACGACCAAGAGCGTGGCCATGGCCAAGACCGCCCGGTCCATCGTCTCCGGGGTGATGGGCTATGCCGTGCGTCACGGTGCGCTGGCGTCGAACCCGACCCGGGAGGCGGCTCGCCTTGGAGGTCGGCGGCGGAAGAAGCCGCGGGCTCTGACCCGGGAAGAACGCGTTCGGTGGATCGCGCAGCTGGAGGACGACGAGAAGGCCGCGCGGTGGGACCTCCCAGACCTGTCGCGGTTCATGCTGGCCACGGGCGTCCGAATCGGTGAAGCGCTCGCTGTGTACTGGGAGGACGTGGACTTTGAGAACGGTACGGTCTCGGTAGACCACACCGTTGTCAGGGTCAAAGGCAAGGGGCTGATCCGCAAGTCCACGAAGTCCGAGCATGGCGATCGGACCATCCCGCTGACCTCGTGGGCTCTGGACATGCTCAAGCGGCGCTACGCTGCGGCCGACAGCCCCGACGAGCCGGCATTCCCGGACAGCCTCGGCGGCCTGCGCGACCCGTCGAACGTGCGTCGGGTCCTTCGGGAGACGCGCGGGAGCGAGGGCTTCGCCTGGGTCACCTCGCACGTGTTCCGCAAGACCGCCGCGACCATCCTCGATGAGGCGGGGCTCACTGCACGGTTGATCGCTGATCTGCTCGGGCATTCACGACCGTCGCTGACCCAGGATGTGTATATGGAGCGGGCAGTGGTCAGCCCGACGACGGCAGTAGCGTTGGAGGAGGCTCTCACCGACGACCCCCGCTCGGACGGTTAGCCGCCGACCTCCACGGACGACCTCTCGTCGTTTTTGGAGGGTTAATGGCGGGCCGGAGGCGGCATGACTCGGCCACACCCGGCCTGACCTGGGGTTTTGGTGGGGCGCCAGGGGATCGAACCCTGAACCCGCGGATTAAAAGTCCGCTGCTCTGCCAGTTGAGCTAACGCCCCGTATGCCTAGATTACAAGGCCGGATTGATCTCGTGGCCGAGTGGGCGGAAGTTCCCGGCGGGCGGGCCCGCGGTGGCTCGCCGGGTGGCGCCGAGCCACCGCCGACCGATCATCCACTGTGGACAGGAGGGCGCCCGGAGCGCGCTGTGGGCATGGGAAACCAGGGGCTCAACGGCTGGTGACGCTCTCGGCGGGCCGCTGGTCGGGCTCGGGTGCGGTCACGAGCTTGGTGCGGCTTACCCGCTCGTGCCAGCCCAGCGCCGCGACGATCGCGACCACCGCGGTGAAGCCGGCCCACTGCGTCGCCGTCAGCTCCGCTCCGAGGACGCCGACGCCGACGATCGCCGCCGTGGCCGGGAACGACAGCTCGGCCAGGGTCGCCCGCGCCGCCGGGGTGGTGCGCAGCCCGGTGTAGTACAGCCAGAGCGCGAGTAGGCCGGGCACCAGCGCGAGCAGGACCAGGCCCGGGGCGTTCTCCCAGCCGACGGCCACCGGGTCGCCGCGCAGCAGCAGGATCAGCGCCGCCGAGGGCAGCCCGATCGCGAACCGCAGCGTCGTGACGTCCCGGGCTGGCACGACCCTGCTGACCATGCGCCCCAGCACGGTCCCCGCCGCCCACAGCACCGCCGCGCCGAGCGCGAGCAGCACGGGCCGAAGCTGGGAGACCTGGATGCCCAGCGGGTCGGGGAAGGCGAGCAGCCACGCGCCTGCCAGCGCGGGCAGGGCGAAGGCGAGGTAGCGCCCGCGGATCCGCTCGCGCAGCAGAGCCAGCGAAGCGACGGCCGCGAAGATCGGTTGCAGCTTCTGCAACACCAGCGGCGTAACCGGGTCGCCGGCCTTGAAGGCGGCGGTGAACAGCGCGGTGGCCAGGGCGGACGAGCCCGCGCCGATCACCACGACCGCGATCCGCTCCCGGACGCCGCAAGCCCTGAACGCCCGCCACGCCCGCGGCAGGAACGGCGCCAGCAACAGCACGATGATCACGTGCTCCCAGAACACGACGCTGGCCGAAGGCAGGCTGGTGGCCAGCGGCTTGCGGAACAACGCGTCGGTGCCCCACATCGCGGTGGCGACTGCTACCAGCCACGTCCGGTCCCGACCGGCGCTCCCCTGCGCGGAAACCATGCCGCCAACCTAGTGCGCGGTGCGAACGGGCAGGTGCGCGATCCCTCTCCGTGGGAAGCGGCCGCCCAGTAGGACCGACGACCGGTGCCGAGCGCTTCCGTTACGGGCAGAATCGGTCTGGTTCCAGTCAGTGACCAGAAGGGGACAGTGAACGAAATGCTCCACCGAACCCGAGCGCTCGGCTCGCTCGTCGGACTGTGCGCCACAAGCGCGCTGCTCGTGGGCTGC
Organism: Saccharopolyspora erythraea; assembly: GCF_018141105.1. NCBI lineage: Bacteria > Bacillati > Actinomycetota > Actinomycetes > Pseudonocardiales > Pseudonocardiaceae > Saccharopolyspora > Saccharopolyspora erythraea. The sequence goes on from NZ_CP054839.1 coordinate 7,919,010, forward strand.
GGCAGCGCGGAGAACACGCAGCCTCCGCCCGCCGGACAACCCAGCCCGCAGGCGTCCGCGCCGATCGAGACCACCGGCACCTACGAGCCCTATCGGCCGGGTGCGGCGGCGGTCACCTACGACCAGGTGCAGGTCCCGCCCGGCGCGACCGCGAAGATCAGCTCGCAGCGGATCGGCGACGGCCAGACCGAGATCAAGGTCGCGCTCACCGGCCTGCAGCCGAACCGGACCTACGGCGCGCACGTGCACACCAAGCCCTGCGGGCCGACCGGCGAGGACGCCGGGCCGCACTTCCAGCAGAACCTCGACCCGGTCAAACCGTCGGTCGACCCCGCATACGCCAACCCGCAGAACGAGGTCTGGCTGGACCTCCACACCGACGCCCAGGGCAACGCGAACCCGAGCGCCAAGGGCAACTGGCAGTTCGCGAACCGCAACGACGCGAACTCGTTCGTCATCCACGAGACGCACACGCACACCGAACCGGGCAAGGCCGGTACCGCCGGCGCACGCCTGGCCTGCGTCACCGCCAAGTTCTGACGGGTTCGCCGCGCGGCGCGCGGCATCGCTGCGGCCCGGCTCCGGAGTCGGCCTTCGCGGCCGGGCCGAAGCCGGATCATGCCCTCACGCGGCATGGCCGGGGCGGAGCAGGTGCGACGGGTTCGGCCGCATGCCTGGGCGGTGGCACGGAGGAGCCGGAGGTCGGTGAGGGCTCGGTCGCCCCGCTCGCAGACGGCGAGCACGGCGACGACCGCCGCCGTGGTCACAAGCACGATCGCGGCGGGCGCGGCAGGGCCGCTCGGGTCGTCGCGGCCGCTCCACCAACCGGTCGGCGCCGGGCGGGGCCGACGTCACGGCTGTGATCGCCCCGGCATCGGGGACAATGGGCCGCGATGACCGCACTCGACACCCCGGTCGCGCCGCCCGCGACCCGCACCGCGCCCCTGCGGATCGGCCCCTACCAGGTCGACCCGCCGGTCGTGCTCGCGCCGATGGCCGGGATCACCAACGTCGCGTTCCGCCGGCTGTGCCGGGAGTACGGGGCCGGCCTCTACGTCTGCGAGATGATCACCAGCCGGGCGCTGGTCGAACGGCATCCGACGACCATGCAGATGGTCACCTTCGACCCCGACGAGCACCCGCGCTCGATGCAGCTCTACGGCGTCGACCCGGAGACCATGGGCCAGGCCGTGCGGATGATCGTCGACGAGGGCCTCGCCGACCACGTCGACATGAACTTCGGCTGCCCGGTACCGAAGGTGACCCGCAAGGGCGGCGGTTCCGCCCTGCCGTACAAGCGCAGGCTGTTCGGCGAGATCGTGCGCGCCGCGGTGCGCGCCGCCGAGCCCGCGGGCGTGCCGGTGACCGTGAAGTTCCGCATCGGCATCGACGACGAGCACATCACCTACCTCGACGCCGGGCGCATCGCCGAGGACAACGGCGCCGCGGCCGTCGCGCTGCACGGCCGCACCGCCGCGCAGCGCTACTCCGGCCAGGCCGACTGGTCCGCCATCGCCCGCCTCAAGGAGACCGTGCGCACCATCCCGGTGCTCGGCAACGGCGACATCTTCAGCGCCGACGACGCGTTGCGGATGGTCGCCGAGACCGGCTGCGACGGCGTGGTCGTCGGGCGCGGCTGCCTCGGCAGGCCGTGGCTGTTCCGCGACCTGCAGGCCGCCTTCGCGGGCGAGCCGGTGCCGGAGGGGCCGAACCTGGGCGAAGTGTGCCGGGTCCTGCGCAGGCACGGCGAGCTGCTCGCCGACCACATGGGCGAGGAGAAGGGCCTGCGCGACCTGCGCAAGCACATGGCCCAGTACCTGCGCGGCTTCCCGGTCGGCTCGGACCTGCGGCACCGCTTCGGGCTGGTCTCCGGGCTCGCCGAGCTCGACGACCTGCTGGCGCAGCTCGACCACGACGTCCCGTTCCCGGTCGACGCGGAGGGACCGCGCGGCAGGCAGGGCTCTGCGGGGCGCGTCGTGCTGCCGGAGGGCTGGCTGGACGACCCCGACGACCTGTGCGTGCCCACCGCTGCCGAGATCGACCACAGCGGCGGCTGAGCCGGCGCCGATGTCCACCGCGCCGCGCACCGGAGCGTTCGTCCACTGTGGATTGCTGCTCGGGCTGGCCGTGGCCGGATGCGCGCCGTCCGGCACGGATCCGGTACGGCAGTACTTCTCCGACTACAACACCGGCGCGCGGCTGGGTCCGGCCGCACAGCGGGATTTCCTCGCCCGCACCCAGCATCCGGACTTCGCCGACCAGACCTGCGATCTCGGCGACACCACCGTCGAGCTGGACCCGGCGATGTCCACGCTGCGACCGGATCCCGGCTTCTCCCCGGACGGCGCGGGCCCGCCGCGCGGCGAGGTGTGGATCATCGGTGTCGAAGTGGTCCTGCGGCGGGATGGCACCGTGGTCGGCAGGCAGGTCGGCTCGCAGCACGTGGTCGTCCTCGACGGCCGCGTGCACGGCTTCGCGCCGTGCCCGTCGTGAACGACTCGCTGCCCGGTCGATCACCGTTCTCCCACTTTCGGCGCAGGCGCCGTAACACGGCCTCGGTGGAGTTGCGATGGAGTTGCGATGGCGTGATCGAAAACACACGCGGTTTTGCTCGTCCGTGCGGGTGGGTCCGAACCGATTCGCTTCCGAAGTGACCCCTCCTGCGGGTACACATCCAAGAGCCGAAGACTCGAGCGGCGCTCACCATTTCAGAGCAACGCAGGGTCAGCCGGATGAGCGAATTAGCGGCGCGCATGAGCCGGACCAGCTCAAGCGATCCGTCACACCCGACGACACCACGGACGGGAGGTGAGTGCGATGACCGGACTGCGCAACGGTTTCGCAGGCCCGGAACCTCTGCGCGACGACTCCGCGTCGGCCCGGTGCCCGACACCGCCTCCCGGCAGGCGACGCGACCTGGCCGACGGCGCGGGCATGGCCGAGCTGCACGAGTCGATCGCGAGCCTGCTGGCCTCGCGCGGGCAGTGGCGGCAGGCCTACCACCACCTGCGCTCGGCTCTCGACCTCATGTCCACAGAGGACACACCCAGGGTGCCGGAGCAGCTCCGCCACGAGGTCAAGCGCCTGCGCCGGGAGCACGCCGAGGCCCGCGAGCAGAGCCGCCGGGACAGCCTCACCGCCAGCTACAACCGGCGCTACCTCGACGAACGGCTGGCCGACCTGGTCAGCGACGACCCCGAGGCCGACGGCCTCGCGGTGGCGCTGGTCGACCTGGACTGGTTCAAGCACGTCAACGACACCTACGGACACCTGCTCGGCGACCGCGTGCTGCAGCGGGTCGTCGACCTCCTGCAGGAGGTGCTGCCGACGGGGGCGTTCTGCGCCCGCTACGGCGGCGAGGAGTTCGTGCTGGTGTTCCCGACCATCGACGCTGCGGCGGCGGTCGCGGCCTGCGAAGGTGCCCGCGCCCGCATCGAGCGGTTCCCCTGGGGGCAGATGGCGCCGGGACTGCGGGTCACGGTCAGCATCGGCGTCGCGCACGAGCAGCACGCCACACTGGGCTCCGACGCCTCACCGCCATCGGCCGAACAGCAGCTGATCAGCGCGGACGCCCTGCTCTACGCGGCGAAGCAGTCCGGGCGCAACGCGGTCGCCTACCGCACGGGCAGCGAGGTCCGTCTCGCGTCCGGGCACCGCTCCGGCGGTTACTGATCGCAACCGCGCCCCGACCCGGGGTGGCAACGAGCGGGTCGCGCCGGGCAAGTGGCCTAACACACTTGCGTGTTTTGGCCTAGCAGGCAGGCATGATCGTGCACTGATTGTGAAGAAATTGTCTGCACTATCGTCAGTTCGGGCGATCAGCCGTACTATCTCGAGAGCGCTGAGCGATACAGCTGCGGGGGGTTGATCGCCGGCGACGGCGAACCATTGCACATGATCGATCACGAGGTGGGAGGGAAAACGGGTGCCGCAGGACCCCCGCCAAGGCATGAACGCGCACCGACGTTCCCGTCCCGAGCAGGATCCTGGACAGGAGCAACCGGCCGAGAGCACCAACGGCGGCGGCAGGCGCCGCCGCGCGCTGGGCGACGACGGCACCGGCGGTACCCGGGTCATCGACCTGCTCTCCAAGCACGGCAAGGCCCCCGGCACGGGTTCGCACCACCGCAGGCAGGCCGAGCCGCCGGCGAACGGTGAGCAACCGAGCGGTGGTACCGCGCAGCCGTGGCAGCCGCCGGCAGGCGGGCGCCCGCAGCGCGGCGGCCCGCCCGGCCCGCCCGGCCCGCCCGGCCCGAGCGAGACGGGCGGCCGCAGGCGCGCCCGCCCCGAGCCGCCGGAGTCCGCGCACCCGCCGGCGGGACAGCCCGGTCCCGCGTCCGGCCAGCAGCGCCCCGCCACGCCTCCGGCCGAGCCGCGCCGGTCCCGTTCGCACTCCGCCGAACCTCCCGCCGCCGAACCGCGTGCCGCCGAGCCGCGAGGCACCGGACCGCACCAGGCCGAGCCCCGCGGAACGGGCCCGCACCAAGCCGAACCCCGAGGCACCAGCACGCACCAAGCCGAGCCGCGGGGCACCGGCCCGCACCAAGCCGAGACGCGTCCGTCGGCCGACGAGCCGCGGCCTTCCGGCCGTCGAGCCGTCTCGCAGGGAACCGGACGCCACGTGCAGCCGGAGCCGCCGGAAGCACAGCGTCCGCCGCAAGGTCCGCCCGGCGGCGCCGATCCGCGCGCTCCGCACGCTTCCCGCCGTCCTGGTCCCCCTCCGGGGCCCGAGCGTCCGGCTCCTGAGCGGCCTGCCCCGCCTCCAGCTGCCGACCCGCGTTCCTCTTCGCACGACGCATGGACGCCGCCTCGGCGTCCGCAGGCCCCTGGCCGCGGTGAGCCGCCTGCTCCGGGCCCGGACGCGACCCGGCGTCCGGCCGAGCCGCCCGCGGGCCGACGCGGCCGTCCCGCACCGCCCCGTCCCGCCGGCGGGCCGCCGCCCATGGGCGCCGCGGCAGCGGAGCGGCGGGTGCCGCCATGGCGGCGCCGCGGACGCTTCCGCCGCCGAGGCGACGCGCATAACCGAAGCTCTGGGCGGCCCGGCTTCCGGGCCTTCCGCACCGCCGGCCGGTCCGCAGGCACCCGCGGGCCCCGGTGCGCCCGCCTCCGGTCCCGCGCCGGGCCGGCTTAGCGGACCGCCGCGCGCGAAGGCGCCCGGCCGCCCCGCGCCGGACCCCGACCTGGAGGCGACGACCCAGCACGCCGCGGTTCCGGCCGAGCCGGGCCCGCAGAGCGGCGACGAGACGGTCGTCGCGAGGGTTCCGGCCGCCAAGCAGCCCAAGCGCGAAACGTCCGAGGACGACGGTTCCGGCCCCGACGCGACCGTGCTCGCGCGGCCGGTCGGCGGCAGTTCCGCCGACAAGACGTCCATAGTCGCGGCCCTGGGCACCGACGCGAGCTCTTCGCAGTCCAAGGACAAGTCCGAGGCCGACGCATTCGACGACTTCGACGACGATGACGAGGGCGACGACAACGACGAGGTCCGCGCGATCGACGCGACGCTGGCGCGCTTCTCGGCCGTGCACGACCAGATCGCCGAGGAGGAGGCCGCGCGCCGCGAGAAGTACTCGTGGCTGTTCGGCAAGCGCCGCGAGCCCGAGCTCGGCACCGACATGCCGTTCGACTACGTCGAGGGGCGCGATGCCGGGGCCTCCCGCGTGGAGTGGAAGCGCCAGCAGCGAAAGCGGCGCACCGGCCTGCTCGTCAAGGCGCTCGCGGTGGCCGCCGCGCTGACCATATTCGTCACGATCGGCACCATGTGGGGTGCCAAGACATGGGTGGACGCCAGGTTCCGCGAGGTCGCCTCGCTCGACCCGAACTCGGGCGACATCAAGGACGCGGCCAAGCAGACCGGTGACCAGAACTTCCTGCTGATCGGCTCGGACACCCGGGCGGGTGCCACCGCCGGCGACGGTGTGGGAAACACCGAGGACGAGCCCGGCGCACGCGCCGACACGACGATGATCGCCCACATCCCGGCCGACCGCAGCCGCGTCGTGGTCGTGTCCTTCCCGCGCGACCTGGAGGTCGCGATCCCGGCGTGCGAGCGGTGGGACGCCGCGACCGGCAAGTACACCGGACAGCAGGCGCCCGCGCAGGAGAAGGCGAAGCTGAACCAGGCCTACGCGGTGGGCGGGCCGAAGTGCACCACCAAGGTCATCCAGCAGCTCTCGGGGCTGTCGATCACCAGCTTCCTCGGCATCGACTTCCAGGGCTTCAAGTCGATGGTCGACGCGGTGCACGGCGTCGACATCTGCACCCAGAAGCCCGTGGTCGACGACGTGATCGGCACCGTGCTGCCCAACCCCGGCCACTACAACCTGACCGGCCAGCAGGCGCTGAGCTACGTGCGCGCCCGGCACGTGCAGGGCGACGTGACCGCCGACTACGGCCGGATGCAGCGCCAGCAGCTGTTCCTGTCGGCGCTGCTGCGCAAGACGATGTCCGGCCAGGTGCTGCTGGACCCGAACAAGCTCAGCGGCTTCGTCGACGCGGTCGCCGCCAACACATTCGGCGAGAACGTCGGCACCGACCGGCTGCTCGAGCTCGGCCAGTCGATGCAGGGCCTGGATCCCGGCAAGGTCACCTTCATCACCGTCCCGACCACCGGTTACGCCAACGACGACGGGCGGGAGGAGCTGCGCGCGGCCGACAACGAGGCGCTGTTCCGGGCGATCATCGAGGGCGTCCCGGTCACCCCGCCCGCCAGCGGCGGCGGGACCGGCGGTTCCACGCCCAGCGGCGGCACCGGCCCGATGGCGACCGCCTTCACCGCGCGCCCGCTGCCGGCGCTCCAGCCGTCGCAGGTCAAGGTGGAGGTCGTCAACACCACCGGGTCCAGCGGCCTGGCGTCGACCACCGGTGACCGGCTGCGGGAGTTCGGGTTCAACGTCACGGGCACCGGTCAGTCCGGCCCCGCCGCGAGCGGGACGGTCATCAAGCACAGCCCGGCCAACGCCGAGGCGGCCAAGCTGCTCGCGGGCAGCGTCCCGGGCGCCCAGCTGGTCGAGGACGCCTCCGCCGGGTCGGTGCTGCGGCTGGAGCTGGGCGCGGGCTTCGACGGCGCGGTGCACGCCCCGAGCACGGCGCCCGCGCAGGTGCCCGACAACCTCGCGACGGTCAACGCGGGCACCGACGTATGCGCCAAGTGAGCCAGGACACAGTCCTGCTCTGCGCCGAACGGGTCGATCACGACTCGTTCACCCCTGGTTCACCATGGCGCGCCTTGTCCGATTCCTCCGAGACGTACTCTGGTCCGTATGCGTGAGGTCTACCAGGAACAGCTCGGCAAGCTCGCCGATGAGCTCGCCTCGATGTCCACGATGGTCGGCACGGCGATGGAGCGCGCCACCAAGGCACTCCTGGAGACCGATCTCGGACTCGCTGAGCAGGTCATCGAAGAGGACGTCCAGGTCGACGAGGCGCGGGCGCGCGCCGAGGAGCACGCCTTCGGGCTGCTCGCCCTCCAGGCGCCGGTCGCGGGCGACCTGCGGACCGTCATCTCCACCATCCACGCCGCGGAGGACCTGGAGCGGATGGGCGACCTGGCCCTGCACGTGGCCAAGACCGCGCGCCGCAGGCACCCGCACCCCGTACTGCCCGAGGACGTCCAGCCCCACTTCGCCGAAATGGGCCGGATCGCCGTCAAGCTGGCCGGCCGGGTCCGCACCGTCATCCAGACCCAGGACGTCGAGGCTGCGCGGGGGCTGGAGGAGGACGACGACGAGATGGACGACCTCCACCGCCACCTGTTCACCGTGATGATGAGCCCCGAGTGGTCGCACGGTGTCGCCGCCGCGGTGGACGTGACGCTGCTGGGCCGGTTCTACGAGCGCTTCGCCGACCACGCGGTGTCGGTGGCGCGGCGGGTCGTGTTCACCGTGACCGGGAAGATGCCGACGAGCTGAGCCGTTCACGCAGGTCGGAGCGGGTGCCGAGATCGGCGTATTAATACTCGGTCTCATTGCTCGCTAGCTCGATCGTCTTGTGCGATCCTCGATCGGGTGAGAGCAGCGATCCGGCCGCCACGTGAGGTGCGGCGTGCGTAAGAGCCCGACAGTGCACCGCAGGCGCCTCGGCGCCGAGCTGCGCAAGATGCGCGACGGCGCCGGGCGCACCCACCGCGAGGTCGCGGCCCACCTGGACTGCTCCCAGGGCAAGATCAGCCAGATCGAGCTGGGCAGGGTGCCGGTGCGCACCTCCGACGTGCGGCTGATGGCCGAGTTCTACGGGGCCACCGACGAGCAGGTGGCGGCGCTGGTCGACCTCGCGCAGGACTCCAAGCAGCGCGGCTGGTGGCAGCAGTACCCGACCACCGCGCAGCGCCCGGGTTTCGAGACCTACCTAGGCCTGGAGACCGCGGCGAAGGCGGTCAGCTGCTACGGCGCGGACCCGATCCCGGAGCTGCTGCACACGGCCGACTACGGCCGCGCCGTGTTCGGCCTTTCCGAGCCGTCCGCCGCCGAGCTCGACGAGCGGATGACGGTCAGCCACACCCGGCAGCAGCGGCTGCTCGGGGACCAGCCGCTGGAGCTGTGGGCGGTGCTCGACGAGGCCGCGCTGCGGCGGGCGGTCGGCGGCCCGGCCGTGATGCGCCAGCAGCTCGAGCACCTGGTGCTGATGGGCTACCGGCGCAACGTGACGATCCAGGTGCTGCCCTTCGCCGCGGGCGGGCATCCGCTCATGGGCGACCGGATCTCGGTGTTCTCGTTCCCCGACGACGCCGACCCGCAGGTGGTGCACGTCGGCGACACGGCGAACTCGCGGTTCCTGGACAAGCCCGCCGACACCCGCGGCTACCTCGCGGCGTTCGAGCACGTGTGCAAGGCGGCGCTCAACCCGAAGGACTCGAGCGCCTTCATCTCCGCCATCGCCGACCAGTACACCTGACGGCCGCACAGCGCCAATCGGCCGATTCCGGTGCGCCGCGCTACCGTCGAGCGGCACGAATTGCCGTTGGTAGTTGGGGGTGGCGCTCGGTGTCGACGCTGGATGAGTTGCGGCAGCGGCTGCCGCCATGGCATGCCGAGAAGTCGTCGCGCGCCGTGGACGCGGCCGTCGGCCTGGCCCGGTCGCACGGGCTGCGGGTCGAGGAGCCGACCGTGCTCGCCGACGTGGTCTCGGTGGTGGTCCACCTGCGGCCGGCGCCCGTGGTCGCGAGGATCCCGACCCACCTGACCGAGCTGCGGCAACCGATGGCGGACTGGCTCCGCCGCGAGATCGACATGACGACCTTCCTGGCCGGGCAGGGCGCACCCGTGATCACGCCCAGCGGCGAGCTGCCCCCGGGACCGCACGAGCACGACGGGTTCACGATCACCTTCTGGTCGTACGTGGAGCCCGACCCCGACCGCACCGCGAGCACCGACGACTACGCGGCGATGCTCGTCGACCTCCACAGCGTCCTGCGCGAGTACCCGGGCAACCTGCCCCTGCTGGCCCCGGTGGCGAACGAGGTCCCGCTCGGCCTTGCCGCGCTGGACCGCGCCAGGGGCGTGCTGACCGACCAGGAGATCGACCAGCTCCGGTCGGCCGCCGACCGCCTCCGGCCATGGTGGGAGGCGCCGAGCGGCGACCTCCAGCCGCTGCACGGCGACCTTCACACCGAGACTCTCATCCACGGCCGCGATGGCCTGGTGTGGTGCGACTTCGAGGACACCTGCCTCGGCCCCCGGGAGTGGGACCTCTCGATGCTGTTCTGGTCCGACCCGGATGCCGTCGCCCGCCACCACAACCCCGACCCCGACCGGATGCGCGCCCTTTCCGAGCTCCGCGCTCTGCACCTGGCGTTGTCCGTGGTGGCCTTCCACACCAGCGTCCCCCACGTCGATGGGTGGGAGGAGGGCGTGCGCACGTTCCTGTCCACGCTCGGCACCAATGCCGGCAGCCTGCCGACCACGCACTGAAGTAGAAGTGCCGCTCGCTACGCGTCGCGCAGTGCCTCGGCCGTCGCCGGGTCGGCGGGGAGGAAGGACTCGATCGCCAGTTCCGCGAGGGTGACGTCGAGCGGGGTGCCGAAAACGGCGGTCATGCTGATGAACGCCAGCTCACGGCCTTCGTGGCGGTAGCGCAGTGGGACCGCGACCTCCCCGGCCACCGGACGTTCGATGTCGGGTTCCGGCTGGTCGCACGGGTATTCGCGCAACTTCTGGTGCAGCAGCTCAAGTCCCGGATCCGCGGTCGCGTCCGCCTGCCTGCGCAGGCGTCCGAGGACGTGGGCACGCCACTCGCCGAGATTGGCGATGCGCGGAGCGATGCCCCGCGGGTGCAGGCTGAGCCTGAGGACGTTGATCGGCGGGACCAGCAGATCCTCGTCCGCACCCGCCAGGAACATCCCCACGGCGGCGTTGGCGTCGATGAGGTTCCAGCCGCGGTCGACGACCAGCGCGGGGTAGGGCTCGTACCCGGTGAGCACCTGCCGCAGCGCGGCGCGCACCTCGCTCATCTCCGGTGTGCCGAGGTCGCCGGCGGGGTAGACCGGCGCGTGCCCGGCGGCGAGCAGCAGGCCGTTCCGCTCCCGCAGCGGCACGTCCAGGTGCTCGCAAAGGCGCAGCACCATGTCACTGGTCGGCCGCGACCGCCCGGTCTCGACGAAGCTCAGGTGCCTGGTGGAGATGTCCGCCTCGATGGAGAGCGCGAGCTGGCTGAGCCTGCGTCGTTCACGCCACTCGCGCAGCAGCTCTCCCACCGCCCGCTTCGTCGTAGCCACAACAGGAAATCTAGTCGCCAGGGCCATTACCCCGGAGGTAATCGACGCGACGACCCCGGCACCCCAGCATTGATCGCAACGACGGGCCAACCGGGGCCCGCACCCTCCGAGGGGAAGCACCATGAGCGACTTCGACGACATCATCGGCCGCTACATCGCGAGCTGGAACGAGCGCGACCCGCAGCGCAGGCGCGCCGCCATCGACCAGCTTTGGACCGAAGACGCCACCTACACCGACCCGCTCGCCGACGTGGCGGGCAGGGGCGCCATCGACGGCATGATCGCGGCCGTGCAGGGGCAGTTCCCCGACTTCGACTTCCGGCTCGGACAGCCCGTCGACGCCCACCACCACATCGGCCGCTTCACCTGGGAGCTGGGGCCGGAGGGCGGTGAAGCGGTCGTGGCCGGCTTCGACGTGGCCGTCCTCGACGACACCGGACGCATCAAGTCCGTACTCGGCTTCCTGGACAAAGTTCCGGCAGCCTGAGCGAACACCCACGGCAACGCCCCCAACAGGGCGGTGCCGTGGTTCTCATCCCGTCGACCTGGCGCCAGCCCGAGCAGACCGGGTCAAGGGGGCCCGCTAGATGTCAACCGCAGGCTGCCTCGAAAAGCCGGCCCCCTTGACGCGGTCTGATAGCCCTCGTGGAGGTCGACGGGATGAGAACCGCCAACCGCCCCACCGCAGGATGCCTCGAAAACCCGCTCATCCCGGAGACCTGCCGGGGGCCTGGGGGCGGCGAGCGCCCCAGAAACCACACACCCAAAGCGACCCGCAAAGCCAGGGTGAGTACGTCGAAAACTCCCGCGCCCCCGCCCGCAGAGACGAAAACGGGGTTGGGACCGCTCGGTCCCAACCCCGTAAAGCTCATCCGACCTGCGGCCGGATGGCGCTACCGCGCCATTTTGAAGTGCCATCTGGCGCTTCAACCTCCGGCCGGATGGCGCTACCGCGCCGTTTTAAGGCGCCATCTGGCGCCTTAACCGAACCGACCCGAGATGTAGTCCTCGGTCGCCTTCTGGTTCGGGTTGGAGAAGATCTTGCCGGTCTCGTCGATCTCCACCAGTTCGCCGGGCTGGCCGACGGCACGCAGGTTGAAGAACGCCGTCTGGTCGCTGACCCGGGCGGCCTGCTGCATGTTGTGGGTGACGATGACGATCGTGTACTCCTGCTTGAGCTCGGCGATCAGGTCCTCGATCGCCAGCGTCGAGATCGGGTCGAGCGCCGAGCAGGGCTCGTCCATCAGCAGCACGTCCGGCTTGACCGCGATGGCCCGCGCGATGCAGAGCCGCTGCTGCTGACCGCCGGAGAGGCCGCCGCCCGGCTTGGCGAGCCGGTCCTTGACCTCTTCCCACAGGTTCGCGCCGCGCAGCGCGCTCTCGGTGATCTCGTCGAGGTGCTTCTTGTTCTTCTCGCCCGACAGCTTCAGCCCGGCCACGACGTTGTCCCTGATCGACATCGTCGGGAACGGGTTCGCCCGCTGGAACACCATGCCGATCGTCCGGCGCACCTGCACCGGGTCGACCTTGCCGTCGTAGACGTCCTCGCCGTCGAGGAGGACCTTGCCGTCGACGCGCGCGCCCGGGATGACCTCGTGCATCCGGTTCAGCGAGCGCAGCACCGTGGACTTGCCGCAACCCGACGGGCCGATGAACGCGGTGACGCTGCGGGCGGGCACCTGCAACGTCACGTCCTGCACGGCGTGGAACTTGCCGTAGAACAGGTTCAGGTCCTTGATGTCGAGACGCTTGGCCATGAGTTGGATACCGCCCTACTTGGTCTTGACCGCGACCATCTTGGACAACAGCGTCGCCAAGAGGTTGATGAGCATGATGACGACGACGAGCGTCAGCGCGGCGCCCCACATCCGCGCGTCACCGGCAGCCGTGCCGGTGCTGCGCTCCATGAAGATGGTCAGCGGCAGCGACGCCATCTCGCCCTGGAACAGGTTGAAGTTGATGGAGCTGGCGTAGCCCACCAGGATCAGCAGCGGCGCCGTCTCGCCCAGCACCCTGGCGAGGCCGAGCATGACGCCGGTGAGGATGCCCGACAGGGCCGTGGGCAGCACGATCCGCACGATCGTCTTCCACTTCGACACGCCCAGCGCGTACGACGCCTCGCGCAGCTCGTCCGGCACGATCAGCAGCATCGTCTCGGTGACGCGCACGACGACCGGGAGCATCAGCAGCAGCAGCGCCAGCGCCACCGCGAAGCCGCTGCGGGTGAGGCCGAAAGTGGTGATCCACAGCGCGTAGATGAACAGGCCGGCCACGATCGAGGGCAGGCCGCTGAGGATGTCGACCATGAACGTCGCGACCCTGGCCAGGCGCGACTCCCGGCCGTACTCGATCAGGTAGATGCCGACCATCACGCCCAGCGGCACCGCGATGACCGCGGTGACCAGTCCCTGCATCAGGGTGCCGACCAGCGCGTGGTAGATGCCGCCGCCGAAGTCGTTGGGCAGCAGGCCGTAGAACGAGTGCGACCACCAGTCAGCGCTCAGCAGCGGGGTCAGTCCCCGCTGCAGCAGCGTGAACAGAACCCAGAGCAGGGGGATGACGGCCAGCACGAACGCGGCGGCGAAAAGCGTGGTCGCCAGGTTGTTCTTCAGCTTCCGGCCGAGGCTGAGGTGCTGGAACGCCGGGGGCGTCGCCAGCCGGTCCACGTCGGCGGTGTCGGTCCTCATTCTTTCCCCTTACCGCTGGCGCTCTCGATCCACCTGGCCAGCGCGTTCACCGCGAACGTGATGATGAACAGCACCAGACCGGCCGAGATGTAGGCACCGACCTGCAGGTTGTTGTTGAACTCGCCGGAGCCGAGCGCGATCTTCGACGCGAAGGTCGCGCCGGCGTCGAAGATGCTGTAGCGCGGCGCGTCGAAGGTGGCGCTGAGGATGATCGTCAGCGCCATCGTCTCGCCGAGCGCGCGGCCGAGGCCCAGCATCGAGCCGCCGATGAAGCCGTTGCGGCCGAACGGCCACACCGTGGTGCGCACGACCTCCCATCGGGTCGCGCCCAGCGCCAGCGCGCCCTCGATGTGCGAGGTGGGCGTGCGCTGGAAGACCTCGCGGCTGACACCGGTGATCGTCGGGATGATCATCACGGCGAGCACGACGCCCGCGGTGAAGACGTTGCCGCCGCTGATCAGCGTGTCGGAGTTGCCGTCGGCGAACAGCGGGATGAACCCGAGGTTGGTGTTCATCCACATCGCGATCGGCTTGAGCACCGGCGCCAGCACCAGGAAGCCCCACAGGCCGTAGATCACCGACGGGACCGCGGCCAGCAGGTCGACGATGTAGGCGAACGGGCGGGCCAGGTTGCGCGGCGCGTACTGGGTGAGGAAGAGCGCGATCCCGCAGGAGATCGGCATCGCCAGGATCAGCGCGACCAGCGAGCTGGCCACCGTGATCCAGGCCAGGTACAGCACGCCGAAGTGCAGGCTGCTCGGGTTGCGGGTGTCCCAGACACCGCTGAACAGGAAGCTCTCCTGGTTGACCTGCAATGCGGGCACCGCGCGGATCAGGAGGAAGATCCCGATCGCCGCGATGAGCACCACGACGAACGCGCCGGATCCGGTCGCGATCGAGGAGAACACGCGGTCGCCGATGCGGACGACCTTCTTGCCCGACGAGATGCCGGGCGCGTCCGCTGTGGTCTCTGGAGCGGAAATGGTGGCCTCCGGTCCGGGGCTGGGCGCCGAAACGCCCCGCGGGGCACCGGTGTCCTCACCGGTGCCCGCAGGGCGTGTCTCGGCTCTCGTGGAGTCGGTCACTGCTTGTTGCAGCCTCTCACTTCTCGGCCCGGCGGATCCGGGGGGCAGCGGTGGCTGCTCCGGACGGACCCGCCGGCTCCCTGCATCAGGAGATCGCGTTGACCGCTTCGAGGACCTTGGTCTTGAAGGCCTCGGGCAGCGGCACGTACCCGGCCTTCTCCAGCTCCTGCGGGTTGGCGTTGGCGGCCACCGTCAGCACGGCCTTGACGGCCTTGGCGGTCTCCGGGTCGTAGCCCTTGGAGCAGACGATCTCGTAGGTGTTCAGCACGACCGGGTAGACACCTGGGGCCTTGTTGCCGTAGATCGAGTCGAGGTCGACCTTCAGGTCGTTGCCCTGGCCCTCGATCTTGGCGCCCTCGATGGCCTTGCCGACGTTGGCGGTGTTCAGCTCGACCGGGCCCGCGCCGCTGTCGATCTTGGCGATGCCCAGGCCGAGGTTCTTCGGGAAGGACCACTCGACGTAGGTGATGCCGCCGGGGGTGGCCTTCACCGACTGCGCGACCTGGTCGCTGCCGTCGCGGCCCTGGCCGACGCCCGGGCCGGGGCGGAACTGCTTGCCCTCACCGGTCCACGCACCGTTGGTCGCCGTGCTCAGGTACTTCTGGAAGTTGTCGGAGGTACCCGACTCGTCGGAGCGGAAGAACGGGACGATGTCGATGTCCGGAAGCTGCTTGCCCGGGTTCAGCGCGGCGATCGCCGGGTCGTTCCACTTCTTGACCTGGCCCTGGTAGATCTTGCCGATCACGTCCGGGTTCAGCGTCAGGTCGCTGACCCCGGGGACGTTGTAGGAGATCGCGATCGGGCCGAAGACCATCGGGATGTTCCAGGCCGGGTTCCCCTGGCAGCGCTGGGCGGCGGCGGCGACCTCGCCCTTCTCGTCGCTCAGCGGCGAGTCCGAGCCGCCGAAGTCGATCTGGCCGGCGGTGAAGGCGGCGACACCCTTGCCGGAACCGGACTTGGTGTAGTTCAGCTTCTGGTCGGCGCACTTGAGGCCGTAGTCGCGGGCGAAGACGTCCATCGCGCTCTTCTGCGCCGACGAACCCTCGGCCGAGACGGGCTTGGTGCCGCACTCCACCTGGACGGCGTCCAGCGCGGGGTTGCCGCCCCCCTGGGGCACGTTCTGGTCGCTGCCACAGGCGGAGAGCACGAGCGTGCCCGCTGCGATGAAGCCGAGCGCAGCGCTGTGCCGCTTGATCTTCACTTCGTTCCTCCACTCAGGGAAACATCGGCGGTTGCGCGGCAGGGCCCGAGCCCGTAGCTGTCTGCCGCCGTTCAGAACGCTAAGCAGCCGGAGTGGACACGCGCCGCCCTGGAGGTGAACCCCAGGTGAACAAGGCACGCTTAGTAAGGAGACACACGTCCCACCGGGTGATCTCGCAATCCCACCGTGATCTCGGCGTTTGCGGTCAGTGACCTGCCGCGCAGGGTACGGACTACCGCCCGAACTGCACGTCGGTGTCCCAGCGCTCGAACTCCAGCCGCTGGTAGACCTTGACCGCCGCGGTGTTGTCCGCCTCCACGTAGAGCATCACCTGGCCACAGCCCTTCGCCTGCAGATGGCGAAGACCGGCCACCGTGAGTGACCGGCCGAGACCGTTACCCTGCGTGTCGGGGTCGACGCCGACCACGTAGACCTCACCAGTGCCGTCCGGGTGAATTTTGGTCCAGTGGAAGCCCAGCAGCGTGTCGCGCGAGTCCACTGCGAGCAGGAAACCGGCGGGGTCGAACCAGTCCTCGCGTTCTTTGACCCGAAGATCGTCCTCGGTCATGGCGCCCTGCTCCGGGTGCCATGAGAACGCACGGTGATTGACCCGGACCACGGCTGGTTCGTCCACACCCGTCCGGAATGCACGGATCGTCACGTCCGGCGGGAGCTCGGCCTCTGCCAGCTCGGCGTCCAGCGAGCGGCCCATCCGCCACAGCTCACGCGCGCGCACCAGGCCGTAGCGCTCGGCCAGCCGCAGCGCGCCCGGGTGCTCGCCGTGCGACCAGATCCGCAGCCTCGCGGTGTCGGTGTCGTCGGGGCTGGGCTCGACCGGCAGGTCCGCGCGGTCGAGCAGCGCCTCGACCAGCCGCGCCCCCGCGCCGCGCCGCCGGTGACGCGGGTGCACCGCCAGCTCGGCGACGAGCTGCCCCGCGGTCTTCTCCTCGGCCGTGTCGACGTGCGCGTAGCCGGCGAGCTCGCCCCCGGAGTCGCGCACGATGAAGTGCTCGGAGCCGGGCACGTCGGCCTGCACCGGCTCGATCTGGTGCACGACGTCGAGGTGCGCCTTGAGCCGCAGGATCACGTGCTCGCCGACCGGGGCGACCCCGTCGGCCTGCTCCGTCTCCTGCAGCAGGGCCATGACCTCGGCCGCTTCCGCCTCATCAAGTCCGTTTCGCCACGTGAGCTGCACGCCTCGAACGGTACCGGTCCGGGCGGGCGACCGGCCCCTTCGACCGTGGCCGGAACCGGTGACCTCGATCAACAACGCGGCCCCGGTCCTCCGCTCGGGAGGGCCGGGGCCGCGCGGTCGGTGGTGGGGTCAGCGGGCGACCGCGGACTCCTCGCCGCGCTGCGCCGGGGCGTCGGCCAGCACCTCTGCCTCCTGCCGTTCCTCTGCGACGATCGGCGACGCGGGCTGGCTGGAGCGCGACGGGCGGACGAACTTGTAGCCGACGTTGCGCACGGTGCCGATCATGGCGTCGTACTCCGGGCCGAGCTTGGCGCGCAGCCGCCGCACGTGGACGTCGACGGTGCGGGTGCCGCCGAAGAAGTCGTAGCCCCAGACCTCCTGCAGCAGCTGGGCGCGGGTGAACACCCGGCCGGCGTGCTGGGCGAGGTACTTCAGCAGCTCGAACTCCTTGTAGGTCAGCTCCAGCGCGCGGCCCTTCAGGCGGGCGGTGTAGGTCGCCTCCTCGATGACCAGGTCGCCCACGGTCAGCGAGCCGTCGCCCTCGCCGGCGTCGGCGCCGCGCCGCGTGGTCAGCAGCCGCAGCCGGGCGTCGACCTCGGCCGGACCGGCGGTCGGCAGCAGGATGTCGTCCACGCCCCACTCGGCGCTGACGGTGACCAGACCGCCCTCGTTGACCACCGCCAGGACCGGAGCGTCGCCCACCGCGAGCACGCGGCACAGGTCGCGGGCGCCGGCCAGGTCGGTGCGGGCGTCGACGAGCACCACGTCGTGGGTGCCCGCGGAGAGGATCGCGCCCGGTTCCGGAGGCAGCACGCGCACCCGGTGCGGCAGCAGACCCAGTGCGGGCAGCACGGTCTGGCAGTCGCGGTCGCTGGTGAGCAGGAGTAGCTCAGAGCTCATGAGGAATGCCTCCATCCCAGGGCCATGGAACAGCCGGGGCTGCGGAATCGGTCGTCCGCGCAGAGCAGAACCAGCGGGCGACCCGGCTTCGTTGCCTGTGGATGGCTAGGAGAATAACCGAAACACCTGGGAAAAGCCCAGGTCGAGCTATCCGGGTCACAATTGTGAACAGAAAGCGAACGCAGGTTACGGGCGTGTGTCGTACCCGCGCGGTGGCGCTGACCGCCGCGGACGGTACCGCGCTGGAGGGGTTGCTGTACACCGGTCCCGGGCTGCCGGCCGAGGTCGGCGTCGTGGTCGGTCACGGTTTCACCAACCACATCCGCAAGCCGTGGGTTCGTCGCGTGTTGCGGCGGTTCAGCGCGCACGCGCCGGTGCTGGGCATCGACTTCCGGGGGCACGGGCGCTCCGGCGGGCGCACCACCGTCGGCCCCGCCGAGGCGCTGGACATCGCCGCCGCGGTGGCGCACATGCGCGCGCTCGGCTGCCGCCGCGTGGTCACCGTCGGCTTCTCCCTCGGCGGGTCGGTCGTGCTGCGCCAGACCGCGCTGTCCGGCCCCGCCGACCGGCCGGACGCCGTGGTCGCAGTGAGCAGCCCGGCGCGCTGGTGGGTGCGCGACACCGCGGCCATGCGCCGCGTGCACTGGCTGCTGGAGCAGCCGCACGGCCGGTGGAGCGCCCGGCTGATCGGCGTGCGGCTGGCGCCGCCGTGGCAGGACGTGCCGATCTCGCCGATCGAGCTCGCCGGCCGGGTGCCGCCGACCCCGGCGCTGGTCGTGCACGGTGCCGACGACCACTACTTCCCGGTCTCGGACGCGGTCGCGCTCGCCGAGACCGCCCGCGCCGAGCTGTGGCTGGAGCCGGGCATGCGCCACGCCGAGAGCGCCGCCACACCCGGCCTCGTCGACCGCATCGCCGCGTGGGCTGCCGATCCGGTGCGCGAGCTGCCGATAAAGTGACTTCACACGATCGTGGTTGCCGCCGAGGCGGGACATCGTCCAGGCTGCACCAGCGCCACGGACCCGACAGGAACGGACGACGCTCGCCGTGAAGAAGCTCGCCATCACGCTCGTCATCGTCATCGGCCTGCTGGTGGCCGCCGACTTCGGCGCGGCCGCGATCGCGGAGTACCAGGTGTCGAAGAAGATGCGCCAGCAACTGGCCCTCAACGAGGACCCCTCGGTGCGCATCAACGGCTTCCCGTTCCTCTACCAGGCGGCGGTCGGCGACTTCCGGGACGTGCAGCTCGCCGCGCAGGCGGTGAAGGTCGGCCAGCTCAGCGAGGTCGGCATCGAGGCCGACCTGCACCACGCGCGCGTCTCCACGCCCGATGTGGTCGCGGGCAAGGCCGACCGCATCCAGGTCGACGAGCTGGTCGGGCGGGTCAAGCTCAAGGCCTCCGACGTCGGCCGCTTCATCGGTATCACCGACCTGACGATCAACCCGGCTCCCAAGGACGCCCTCACCAGCGAGGACGGCTCCTCGGACGGCTCGGGCGACGCCGAGCAGAGCGGTCCCAGCAGCACCGTCGACCGGACCCGGACCACCGTGCAGCTCGACGGGTCGGTCAACATCGCCGGGGAGCAGACCAAGGTCAAGGTGATCGCGGTGCTGTCGCTGCTCAACGGCCAGCTCAAGATCGAGCCGCGCAAGCTCGACATCGTCACCGGTTCCTACGGCGAGATCCCGCTGCCGGAGGTCTTCGAGCGCTCGGTGCTGGAGCAGTTCAACACCAGCCTCGACCCGGGACTGCTGCCGTTCGAGGTCACGCCGACGGCGGTG